>NZ_JBJFHB010000085.1:0-77374 GCF_051893255.1 Lactobacillus sp.
AAAACTATAAATAGCAAAAAGAAAAAGGGCCCTGGCGGACCCTTTGTAAAAAATAAAAAGTCCGGATAGTTTTATGCACTATCCGGACTTACGATAACTTTCAGCAAATTCAGATAGCAATTCAAGCCAAACTGGATTGAATCGCTACTTGCGATCAATCCTACTTGAATTGCCACCATTCCTTAACATTTGCTACAAAAGTCATCGTTTTTACCTCGTCATTATTTATAATTTTCCTTTAAGAATACTGGTAAATTTCTCCTTTGTCAAGAGCCTTTTACCAATTGCCTGACAAAATTTCGCCCCGCTGTGCCAGTTGGACGTAAAGCTTGCTGCCAGAAACAGACAAGCCTTCGATTTCCCGGTTAGAAACGTGCTTCCAGGTCTTTTCGTACTTGCCGTTTTCTTGAACCTTGAAGAGCAGGTTGTTGAAGCCTACGTAGAAGTGGCCATTGCCGTAGGTGATCCCTTGAACTGGGGAGGCACCAGCCCCTTGCTTGACAAAGTTGCCAGCGGTTCCTGTAACCTTGGTGACCTTCCAGGTGTTGCCAACCAAGTTCAGCTTCCAGTACTCGTAGCTTTGAGATCCACCATTGTGGAAGAGGCCGTACATGGTGCCGTCGCCGGCAAAGGTCGCATTGTGGAAGTAGCGGCCTGATGTACCAACGTCCACCTTGATGGACCAGATCTTGTTCAGTTGCAGGTTGCTCTTGTTCAGCTGCAGAATTTCTTCTGAGTAAAAGCCGTTGCTTTGACCACCTGGCAGCTTGTTGCGGTTAGCCAAGACGTAGATGTACTTGCCGCTGGCACCAAGAGATTGGCCGTGACCCAGCTTGATGTATGGGCTGACCTTCAGGTTTTGAGAGTAGCTTTCAAAGGTCTTAAAGCTGAGGTTCTTGTACAAGTAGTTTCTTGGTGACAGGTATTGAGCCTTGTACTTGTTGATCTTAGATAAGTTAAAGGCGACGATGTTGCCCTTTGGGTTAGCAACGTCAGTAGCACCGGCGCTAGCATACCAGGAGCTGTAAGCCCAGCCGCCATTAACGGCCAAGCCTTCCATGACTGGACCTACTTGCTGGAAGCCATTGCCTTCTAGACTCAGGTTTCTTGGTTCCCACAAGTTAGTTCTCAAGGTCAAGCCACCGCTGGTCCAGCTATTAGAGCTGGTTTCTACGCCGTAGCGGTTTCTAGCGTTCCACTTAGCCGAAGAGCCAGAGTGAGACCGGGTACTCTTAACTTCCTTTGGCCCTTTTTGGGTAGACACTTCTGGGCGGATGCCAGAATTAGGGTTGTCAACATGGTAGAGGTTAACCGTCTTCTTGATCTTGCCGTAGGAATAAGTCAGCTTGCTTCCGCTAACAGTAGCTTTAACGGCAGAACTATCAGGGTTAATCACGTTGCCCCGGCCATCCACGACATAGTTCAAGGCATCCTTATTGTTAAAAGTGTTGTCGCCCTTAACCAGGTAGACGTTGCCAGCCGCAGAGATCTTGTTCTTGATAAACCAGCTTTCGCTAACCCAGCCAACTGGCCGGCCGTTAGCGTACATGTAGTCATAGTAGCCCTTCTTGGTCTTTTGGCTGGCAGATACTTGGATCTTGCTGGTCTTGAAGTACTTGGTTGAGCTGACCTTCTTGGATGGGCCCTTCTTTGAGACCTTGCTATAGATGTTCATGGTCTTGCCATTGGGCATCTTGGTCGTAATGGCAGCTTCAGCTTGGGCTGGCTGACTGAGCGCTAAAGCAGCACCAGCTGCAGCCAGCAGCAACAGACTTTTCTTTCCTTTTTCCATTGAGCTTTTCTCCTTCTTCCTTTTGCCGTAAAAAACAAAAGGCTAAATAAACAATCGATTTACACACAGCAACAAGAACTCCTTGCCGCATCACTTTAATTATAACACTGAAAAGGAATTCAAAAATAAATCCTAAAAATAAGACTCCAAGTTTGACAGACGCGCCTAGGAGTGTTTTAATTAGCACTGTATTCAAATGAGTGCTAATTTAATTCATTAGGAGGATCTTATGTTAGTACCTACTGTTATTGAACAAACCGCTCGCGGTGAACGCGCATACGACATTTACTCAAGATTATTAAAGGACCGCATCATCATGCTCAGCGGTGAAGTTAACGACCAAATGGCCAACTCCATCATCGCTCAATTGCTTTTCCTTGATGCTCAAGACAACACTAAAGACATTTACATGTACATCAACTCCCCAGGTGGCGTGATCACTTCCGGGATGGCGATCGTCGACACCATGAACTTCATCAAGTCCCCAGTTTCTACCATTGCCACTGGGATGGCTGCTTCTATGGCTTCCATCATCTTGGCCGAAGGCGAAAAGGGCAAGCGCTTTGCCCTGCCACACGCTACGGTTTTGATTCACCAACCTTTGGGCGGGGCTCAAGGGCAAGCAACCGAAATTCAAATTGCGGCTGAAGAAATCTTGAAGACCAGAAAGATGATCAACGAACTCTTGGCTAAGGATTCTGGTCAAGACATCGAAACCATCAAGCGCGACACTGAACGCGACCACTACATGACTGCTCAAGAAGCCAAGGACTACGGCTTGATCGACGACATCATGGTTAACCAAAACAAGTAATTTTTACAAATAGTTATGACAATTGCAAAAAGACCAGATACTTTGTATCTGGTCTTTTTCTGTTATATCTTCTATTTTTCTATTTCTTTGTTAATTACCGCAAGTTATCCGCAATCTCGTGCAGCTTCTTCAAGCGGTGGTTGACCCCAGACTTAGAAATGGGGCCATCTGGCACCTGCTGAGCCAGCTCTTTTAGGGACAGCTCTGGGTGCTGCAGGCGGAAACGAGCTAAGCTGGCCAATTTTTCTGGCAAGGAATCCAGTCCTTGTTTTTCATCGATCAATTCAATGTCTTCAACCTGCTTGGCGGCAGCGCTGGCAGTTTTCCGCAAATTAGCCGTATCGCAGTTGACCAGGCGGTTGACGGAGTTCCGCATGTCCCGCATGATTCGCAGGTCTTCAAAGGCCAGCATGGCGTTGACCGCGCCTACCACGTGCAAAAAGTCGCCGATCTTTTCGGCTTCTTTCAAGTAGACGATGCTGCCGCTTCTTCTGGCCGTTACCTTGGCATTTAGGTCAAAGTACTTGTTCATGATCTCCTGCAGGTCCTCGCAGTGGTTGGAGTAGGTGCAGTAGATTTCCAGGTGGTAGCGGCTGGTTTCCGGGTTATTGACGGAGCCACTGGCCAAAAAGGCGCCGCGCAGATATGACATCGACCGCTGCTCAGAGTGCTTGATCTTGTCTGGAATCCCGGTAATGAATCCTTTTTCCGGTGAATAAATCTGCAGATCTTCCATGATCTCCGGCACCTGCTGGGCGACCCGGACCAGGTACTGGTGGTTCTTTTTCAGCTTCATCTTCCGGGTCACGATCAGCTGGGGCTCAAAGCCGTAAGCCGTCTTAATCAGGGAAAAAATCCGCCGGGCGATGGCCGGGTTTTCCGTCACGATGTCCAGGCTCATCTGGCCAGCATGCCGGCTCAAAACCGCGTTCATCCGCAAAAAGGCGGCTAGTTCTGCCTTGGCATGTTCAGGGTGAACCTCAATTGAAGTTAGTTCTTTTTTTACGTCACTGGCATAACTAGCCATTTATTTCCTACTTTCTTTTAAACATTTCCTGCAGGGCCAGGTCGATAATTTCCTTAGCGACCTTGTCCCCGTCATGGAAAACCAGGCCATTGCGCTGGTCGGTAAAGTCATCCATGATCACCCGGCAATCTTGGGCCTTCAAGCCCTCAAAGTCATTTTCAACCGGCATCAGGTATTCGTCATAGTCTTCTGGATGGAACTTGGTCATGTCGATCTTGGCCCCGTTGACCAAGGCCGTATCAATATAGTTGCCGCCCAGGTGCTGGTTGATGACCCGGACGTGGTCAGCATCGGTCAAGCCGACGGTTTCCCCGGCCTGGGTCATGATGTTGCAGACGTAGATGGTTTCCGCCTTAGTCTGGCGCATGGCTTCGCCCACATTCGGGATCATTAAGTTGGGCAAAATAGAGGTAAAAAGCGACCCTGGCCCCAGCACGATCGCGTCAGCGCCCATGATGGCGTCAATCACGGCTTCAGGCGCCTTTGGCGTATCGTCAGCCGTCACCCAGACCCGCTTGATCTGCTTGTGCTGGCTGGTGATTTCCACTTCGCCTTTGGCCTTGGATCCATCCATGAATTCAGCATTTAAAGTCAAGGGCTCGTTAGCTGATGGGTACACGTGCCCATCGACCTTCATCATGGCTGACAAGGTCTGGACCGCATCAAAAATATTGCCCTGCATTTCACTCAAAGCCGCAATGATCAAGTTGCCGATGGCGTGGCCGGAGAAGAAGGAGTCTTTTGAATCAAAGCGGTATTGAAAAATCTTCTTCTCATCGTCTGGCAGTTCGCTTAAAGACACCAAGACGTTGCGAATATCGCCAGGCGGCACCACGTTGATATAGTTGCGGATGACGCCGGAAGAACCACCGTCATCTGACACGGTCACGATCGCCGTGATTTCGGCATCCTGCTTTTTCAAGGCCTTTAAAATAACGGGCAAGCCCGTCCCGCCGCCGATCACGACGACGCGGGGGCGTCTTCTCTTGATGACCCGAATAATCTTGTTTTCGCTAAACATTGTGTTTCCTACTTTCTGAGATAACGGCTGATTTCTCTGTGCGTAATGTCCACAGGATACTTTTCAGAAAGGTCCCGGGCCAGCTGCTGGGCAATGGAAACGGAACGGTGCTGGCCGCCCGTGCAGCCGATGGCAATGGTCAACTTTTCCTTGCCTTCAGCGATGTAGCCAGGGATTGCCGTTAACAATAAATCCAGTAATTTTTGGTAGAAAACCTTGGTCTCGGGCTTGTCCATCACATAATTGAAGACCCGCTTGTCAAGGCCGGTAAAGGGCCGCAGCTCTGGAATGTAAAAAGGATTTGGCAAAAAGCGCACGTCCATGACGATGTCGGCATCGATTGGCATCCCATACTTAAAGCCAAAGGACATGACTTCAATGCCAAAGCTGGGCTTGGAGCTCTCCCCAAACTTCTTTTGCAGCTTCTCTTTTAATTCCTTAGGCTTCATCTTGGAGGTGTCAATGATGTAGTTGGCCCGGTTCTTAACGCGGGCTAAATATTGACGCTCCTCCTTGATCCCGTCTAAGAGTCGGCCATTTTGCCCCAAAGGCGGCAAGCGGCGGGTTTCCTTGTAGCGGGCCACCAGGGTATCATCTGAGGCATCTAGGA
Source organism: Lactobacillus sp. (assembly GCF_051893255.1). GTDB lineage: Bacteria > Bacillota > Bacilli > Lactobacillales > Lactobacillaceae > Lactobacillus. The sequence goes on from NZ_JBJFHB010000085.1 coordinate 5,265, forward strand.
AGACAACCGTTGCCTGGGTGTCGCCATTGTCCTCTAAGGAGTTGATCTCGCTGATCAGGTCCTTGTAAAAGGACTTGACTCTGAGGTCGATGACCACGGCGACTTTTTCAAAGTCTTCTGAGTTGTTCATCAAATCCCAGAGGTTGACCAGGAGCTCTGGCGGCAGGTTGTCCACGACAAAGTAGCCGATGTCTTCCAGGGAGTGGGCCGCCACCGTCTTGCCGGCGCCGCTCATCCCCGTCAGGATCAACAGTTGTTTTTTATTTTTTTCACCCATGCTTGTCATTTGTACCACCTTTTTAAGTCATTAAATTCTATCATACCGGGTGTTTCATCTTCTCGCAAGAATTTTACTTTAAAAAATCTCTTAAGCCGTATACCGTTCGTCCCTTAAAGCCGGTCAGGGTCTCAGCATGGACCAAGGCGCTGAGGACGGATTCCTCAATCGTCTCAATTCCAGCTTCAAAAACCGGATCCAGCTGGCTGTCGGGCATAAAGGCAAAAGTCTGTAATTCTTTGTCATCATGGCCAACCTTTTGCGCTGTGGAAAAAGCTAGAGCGATGTCGCCGGACCCATCGCCGATGTAAGAGCCAGTCCGCCCGAGGCCCACGGCGCTGCGTCTGGCTAGCCGGCCCAGCTGCCGGCTGGACAGGGGCAGGTCAGTGGCGAGCACCATCACGATCGAGCCCTGGTCTTTTTGGTAGCGGTCGTAGAGCTGATTGCCTTCTCGCTTCGCTCGATCTAAGACGGCCTCTCTTAATTCTTCGCCTAATAAGCGCTGCCCGGCCCGCAGGCGGCCGAAGGCCCCAAAATTGGCGCAGACGATGGCGCCAATGTGGTACTTTTGCCCTTGGTAAGGCACTTGCCGCGAAGCTGAACCAATGCCGCCCTTAAAGCCCAGGCAGCGCATCCCGGTTCCGGCCCCGTAATTGCCTTCAGAAAAGTCTTCGCCTTTTTCCGCGATCGCCAGGGCCTCTAGGGCGTCTTTCTCCGTGACCGCCATTTGCCGGATCGCGTTCAAATCGCCGTCATTGCACTCCATCACGACCGGGTTGACCGTGCCGGTCGTGAGGCCAATCTCCGGGTTACGGTCCAGCATGTAGCGGGTCAGCGCCGTCCAGCAGGTCCCCACCGACAAGGTGTTGGTCATCAGGATCGGCGTCTCCAAGGTTCCCAATTCCGCGATCTGGACCAAGCCGGTGGTCTTGCCAAAGCCGTTGATGACTTGGCCACTAGCCAGCAATTTTTCTTTAAAAAGATTGTCGGCGGGAATAATCGCCGTGACGCCGGTATTGATGTCGCCCTTTTTTAAAGTCACCTGGCCCACTTTGACGCCGGGGACATCAGTAATCTTGTTTCGAACCCCGACCTGGTAGCGGCGGGGCAGGTCCAGTTCTCCTTTTAAGCCCATTTTTGTTTCTAGCTCCCCTAAATCTCGGTCATAAACATCTTGGCAACCAGCAGGTCTTGAATGTTGTCCGTCTGGTAGCGAACAATCCGCTCATCCACCGCTTCAGCGCCAGGATAAAAAGCAGCTGCGCGAGCCCGGCCAGCACTGGCAAAGCAGAATTCCACCGTATAGCTTTCTGGCAAAGGACCCAGCTTAGCCGGATTCAGCAAGGCCTGCTTGATCCCCTTTTTGATCCCATCATAAACGTCTTCTGGGTGCTTGTTCCAAGTGGCGCTGCCGACGCCCTTCTTGGTCGCAAAGGTTACGATACCGGGGCTGATTGCTTCAGCGCGCTTGCACATGCCAGCATCCCCAGACAAGAAGATGGATGGCACGCCCATGTCAGCTGCGCAAAGATAGTTGAAGGAATATTCTGATGCTAATTCTCCGTTCAGCTTGACCCAGGAATACCAGCCATGCTCTACCGTGTGGTCTAGCGGCGTTTCACTTGAACCCGCCGGTGAGTGGTAGCCAATATGGATGGCAAAATCAAAACTATCGTCGATCCCGGCCATCATCTCAGCTGGTGACGAGTCCCAGCCCCGGATCAGTTCGATCCCTCTCGGCAGGGCGGCTGGATCCAGGTTCATCCCGTCTTCGTGGCCATCTTTGACCGTCACTTCATAGCCAGCTGCCTGGCAGGCCTCAATCGCCGCAATCGTTTCTCTAGTCATTTCAGCCACAGCCAAGTCGTAGCCTTTTTCCCCGTAGTGGGTTTCGGGCCAAGAGGTCACGCCGCTGCAGCCTTCTAGGTCGGTACTAATGTAAATCTTTTTTGCCATTTTTCTGCCTCATGAAAAAGAAAAAATACTTGCTTTTCCTATTACCTTAAATTTTAGCATTAAAAAAAGCTGCCGAGTCTTTAACCTTAAGTTAAATCTCAGCAGCTAGCGCTTACCAGTGCATGAAGGCCAGGGCAATTTCATTGACCCCGAAGATCATGAGGTAAATCGCAATTAAGTAAATAGTGCTCAGCCCTGCGATCTCTGGCCGGAATAAGAGCATGATCCCTAAAACCAAGCCCAAGATGTTCAAGAGCAGGTTAAAGAAGAAGTACCAGCCTGTTTGGAAGAAGCGCAGGTGCCAAGAGAAGACAATCCCAATGATTGAGTCAACAATAAACCAGAGGGCGACGAAAATTGCAATCGTGTAAGCCCCAATCTGGTTGTTCCACAAGAAGAAGATCCCGATCAAGATGTCAAAAATCCCCGATAACAAGGTTGTCCAAGATGGGCCAAAAAATCCGTGGAACGCGGCAAACATGGAGATCCAGGCAATCCCCTGCATGATGGCTAAAACGGCCAAGATGACGACTAAGCCCTTCAGCCCTTTGCCCGGGTGGGCAAAGAGGTAGATGCTCAAGATTACGGAAACCACGCCGCCGATGAAGACGCCCCAGTCAAAGTTGCGTCTAGTGTTGTAGTCGGAATCAAACATAAAAATCAGTCCTTTCAAGTCAATGAAAATCTAAGATCGTTACATTGCCTTCCGCTTTCATTTTACAATACTTTATGGAAAAGGGTTAGTTTCCGCGAAGAAAATTTATTTTGCTTCTTTTTGTTCTTTTTCCGCCTTAGCCATCGCCTTTTGGGTCAGCTTGACGTCCCGCTCTAAAACTGGCTTTAGGTATTTGCCTGTCCAAGAATCTGGGCAAGCTGCCACTTCTTCTGGCGTGCCTTGGCAAACCAGCTGGCCGCCCCGCTCGCCCCCTTCTGGGCCCAGGTCGATCAGCCAGTCGGCCGTCTTGATCACGTCTAGGTTGTGTTCAATCACCAAGACCGTGTTGCCTTGGTCCACCAGCCGGTCCAAAACGCCGATCAAGCGCTTGATGTCGTCTGTGTGCAGACCCGTGGTTGGTTCGTCCAGGATGTAGAAGTTCTTACCAGTCGACAATTTTTGCAGTTCACTAGCCAGCTTCATTCTTTGGGCTTCCCCACCAGACAGGGTCGTGGCTGGCTGGCCCAGTTTCACATAGCCTAGGCCTACGTCCACGATGGTTTGCAGCTTGCGGTGGATCTTCGGAATATTCTTGAAAAAGTCAGTTGCTTCACTCACCGTCATGTCCAAGACTTGGGCAATGTTCTTTTCCCGGTAAGTAACTTCCAGGGTTTCAGAATTGTAGCGCTGGCCATGGCAGACTTCACAAGGAACGTAAACGTCTGGCAGGAAGTTCATTTCGATCTTGAGAATCCCGTCACCGTGGCAGGTTTCACAGCGCCCGCCCTTGACGTTGAAGGAGAATCTGGCCTTGGTATAGCCCCGCATCTTGGCTTCGTTGGTTTGAGCGAACAGGGTCCGGATGTCGTCAAAGACGCTAGTATAAGTCGCCGGGTTGCTCCGCGGCGTTCTGCCGATTGGGCTTTGGTCGATGTCGATGATTTTTTCGATGTTCTTCCAGCCGGTGATCTTGTCATACTTGCCCGGCTTTTGGGAGTTGTGGTTGAGTTTTTGTGCCAGAGCCCGCTTCAAGATCTGGTTGACCAGGGTGGACTTGCCAGAGCCGGACACCCCGGTCACGACCGTGAACTTGCCAAGTGGAAAATCAACGGTCAAGTCTTTCAAGTTGTTTTCCTTGGCGCCAGTCACGGTAATCTTCTTGCCGCTGCCCTTGCGTCTAGTTAATGGTACCGGAATAAACTTGTCGCCTCTCAGGTATTGGCCAGTAAGGGAGTTTGGATTGGCCATCACTTCTTCAGGCGTCCCAGCCGCCATCACCTCGCCGCCAAATTCCCCGGCCCCTGGCCCCATGTCGATCAGGTAGTCAGCCGCCTTCATGGTTTCATCGTCGTGCTCAACCACGATCAAGGAGTTGCCCAGGTCCCGCATCTTTTTCAGGGAAGCAATCAAGCGGTCATTGTCTCTTTGGTGGAGGCCAATGGATGGCTCGTCCAAAACGTACATGACCCCGGACAGGTTGGACCCAATCTGGGTTGCTAGCCGAATTCTTTGAGCTTCGCCCCCGGACAGGGTCCCAGCTGACCGGGACAGGGTCAAGTAGTCCAGGCCCACGCTGACCAAGAAGGTCAAGCGGTCACAGACTTCTTTTAAGATTGGCTTGGCAATGGACGTTTCTTGTTCAGACAGCTTGGCCCCTTGGAAAAAGTCCAGAGCATCGCTAATCGGCTGGTCGCTGGCGTCGGCAATATTTTTGCCATTAAACTGTACGGCCAAAGCCTTTTCATTCAAGCGCTTGCCGTGGCAGACCTCACATGGCAGTTCCGTTAAGTACTTGGACATGGATTCCTGCATGAACTTGGACATTGGCTTGTTGTAGCGGCGCTCAACATTGTTCATGACCCCTTCATATGGCCGCTTGGTGTCGGTGACGCCAAAGTCGCCTTCTAGGTGAAAGGCAATTTCCTTGTCGCCGGACCCATATAAAACCAGGTCCTTTTGCCGCTTGGTCAGCTTTTTAAAAGGCTTGTCCATCGGGATCTTCAAGGCCGCGCAGGCCTGTTCCAGCATCCCCGTATAATACTTGGACGTTGCCCACGGCGCCAAGGCCCCTTCATCCAGGGTCTTGTCCTTGTCAGGAATGACCAGGTCGGGGTCAACCGTCAGCTTCATCCCTAAGCCATCGCAGGCTGGGCAGGCCCCAAAAGGCGCGTTGAAAGAGAAGAGCCGCGGCTCCATTTCCCCCACCGTAAAGCCGCAAAGCGGACAAGCGTAGTATTCAGAGAAGCTGATCTTCTGGTCGCCAATCACGTCGACGTCCATGTAGCCTTCTGACAAGCGAAGTGCCGCTTCCACGGAATCAAAAAGGCGGGAGCGGATGCCATCTTTATTGACCAAACGGTCAACCACGATTTCGATGTCGTGGCGCTTATTTTTTTCCAGCTGAATGTCTTCGCTGATGTCGCGCATATCGCCATCGACGATCACCCGGACATAGCCGGCCCGCTTGATTCTGGCAAAAACTTCCTTGTGCTCGCCCCGCTTGGCCCGGATGACTGGCGACAGGATCTGCAGCTTGCTTCTTTCTGGCAAGGACAAAATTCGCTCCACCATCTGGTCAACTGACTGCCGCTGGATCAGGGTCCCATCGTTGGGACAGATGGGGTGACCCACTCTAGCCCAGAGCAAGCGCAGGTAGTCATTGATTTCCGTGACCGTCCCCACGGTTGAGCGGGGGTTGTGGGACGTGGTCTTTTGATCGATAGAAATGGCTGGGTTTAAGCCATCAATGGAGTCAACGTCCGCCTTGTCCATCTGGCCCAAAAATTGCCGAGCATAGCTAGACAGGGATTCCACGTAGCGTCTGCGCCCTTCGGCATAAAGGGTGTCAAAGGCCAAGGAACTCTTGCCTGACCCGGACAAGCCAGTAATGACGACCAGTTTGTCCTTGGGGATGGTTACATCGATATTTTTCAAGTTGTGCTCGCGGGCACCCTTAATCACGATTTTTCTATCTGCCATTGAAATTCTTGCCTTTCTTCGTATTCGGCTTTCTGACTGAGCCTTCTAGTTCAATGATGGCGTCGCGGAGGTTGGCAGCTGATTCAAAGTCCAGCTTCTTGGCTGCGGCTTCCATCTGCTCTCTTAAGTTGGCGATCATCTGCTTCTTCTGCTTGACGGTCAATTCGTCAAAGTTGAGGTCCGCAAAGCTCTTTTCTTCTTCAGCCAGCTTGTCCTTGTCGCCCTTGACCACGCTGATCACGTCCCGAATCGGCTTGATGATGGTCTTTGGCACGATGCCGTGCTCTTCGTTAAACTTCATCTGGATCGCCCGGCGGCGATTGGTTTCATCGATGGCGGCCTTCATGGAGTCGGTAATGTGGTCAGCGTACATAATGACCTCACCATTGGCATTTCTGGCGGCCCGGCCCATGGTTTGCACCAGCGGCCGGTAAGCCCGCAAAAAGCCTTCCTTGTCGGCGTCCAAAATGGCCACCAAAGACACTTCCGGCACGTCGATCCCTTCTCTAAGCAGGTTAATCCCGATCAAAACGTCAAACTTGCCAAGACGCAGGTCCCGGATGATCTGCATCCGCTCTAAGGTCTTGATGTCTGAGTGGAGGTAACGAACCTTGATGCCCAGGTCTTTTAAGTAGTCCGTCAAGTCTTCTGCCATCTTCTTGGTCAAGGTGGTCACAAAGACCCGCTCATTGCGGTCAATCCGCAGGTTGATTTCCCCAACCAGGTCATCGATCTGCCCTTCGATTGGCCGAACTTCGATCTTGGGATCAAGCAGCCCAGTCGGCCGAATCACCTGTTCCACGATCTTGCTGGTCCGGTTTAATTCATAGTCGCCTGGCGTCGCAGACACGTAGATGATGTCGTTGACGTGCTGCTCAAATTCTTCCAGCTTCAGCGGCCGGTTGTCCAAGGCCGATGGCAGGCGGAAGCCGTAGTCGATCAAGGTTTGCTTCCGGTTGCGGTCGCCGTTGTACATAGCGCGGATTTCCGGCATGGTGGCGTGGGATTCGTCAATCAAGAACAGGGAATCTTCTGGGAAGAAGTCCAAAAGAGTGTAAGGCGGTTCGCCCGCCTTCCGGTTTTCCAATTGCCGGGAATAGTTTTCGATCCCGTTGGTGTAGCCGACTTCTTCCATCATTTCCATGTCGTAGGTGGTCCGCTGCTTGATTCTTTCGGCTTCCAGCAGCTTGCCCTCGCTTTCAAACTTTTTGACTTGGTCAGTCATTTCCTGCTTGATCCGCTTAATAGCGCCATCTAGCTGGTCCTGGTTGGTCATGAAGTGGGTGGCTGGGAACAAAGACACGCTCTCTCTTTCGCCCCGAATTTCCCCGGTTAAAGGATCGATTTCCACGATCCGGTCGATTTCATCCCCGAAAAATTCGATCCGGTAGGCCCGGTCTGAGTAGCCGGCTGGGAAGACTTCTACAATGTCGCCATGAACCCGGAAGCGGCCCCGCTGGAAGTCGATGTCGTTGCGGTCATACTGGATGTTGACCAAATCTCTAAGTAAGGTATTTCTTTCATATTCTTGACCCACATAAACATTCAGTACGCTGGCTGCGTACTCTTTAGGCGAACCCAAGCCGTAGATGCAAGATACTGATGCCACCACGATGACGTCGTTTCTGGACATCAAGGCACTGGTGGCTGCGTGCCGCAGCTGATCGATTTCATCGTTGATCGCGGCATCTTTTTCAATATAGGTGTCAGATGAGGGCACATAGGCTTCTGGCTGGTAGTAGTCATAGTAAGAGACAAAGTATTCCACGGCATTGTTTGGGAAAAAGTCTTTGAACTCGTTATACAGCTGCCCAACTAAAGTCTTGTTGTGGGTGATGACCAAGGTTGGCTTGTTCATCTTGGCAATCACGTTGGCCATAGTGTAGGTCTTACCGGTACCAGTAGCCCCCTTCAAGATCTGCTCTTTGGTGCCCGCCTTAAAGTTAGCGACCAACTGGTCAATAGCTTGCCCCTGGTCGCCAGCTGGCTGGTATGGGGAAACCAAGTCAAAATGGTTGTTGTCTTGCCGCTTAATCACGCTATTCCTCCTAACGCACTATTTAACACTAATTCAGTCTCTCTATTCTACCACTTCGAACGTATATTCTAACAATAATTTGCTTGTAAAAAAGCACTAAAAAAGACCACCTCATGGTGATCTTTTCTAAGCTATTCTTTTTACTTCAATAAGCCCTGGCTTTGCAGGTAGTTGTAGGCTTCTTGGCCCGCAGTACTGCCTTCGCCAACCGCCGTTGAAACTTGGCGGAGATCCTTTGGCCGCACGTCGCCGGCAGCAAAGATCCCTTCTTGCTTAGTGTGCATGTTTTCATCGGTTGGAATCCAGCCATTTTCATCCAAGATGCCCAGGTCCTTAACTGCGTTAGTGACTGGCAAAAGGCCGACGTAGATGAAGACGCCCTTAGCAGGCAAGACCTTTTCTTCACCGGTCACCTTGTCCTTGTAGCGGACGCCAGTAACCTTGCCGTCTTCGCCGACGATTTCTTCGGTTTGGGCGTTCCAAACAAAGTTGACCTTGTCATTGGCAAAAGCCTTCTCTTGCAGTTCTGGCTTGGCCCGCAGCTGGTCGCGGCGGTGGACAATGGTCACGGTCTTAGCTGACCGGGTCAGGTAAAGACCTTCTTGAACGGCGGAGTCGCCGCCGCCGATGACAGCCACGTCTTCATCTCTAAAGAAGGCAGCGTCGCAGACCGCGCAGTAGGAAACCCCATGTCCTGAATATTCATCTTCGCCAGTTACGCCTAGGTGCTTGTGCTCAGCCCCGGTCGTGATGATCACGGCAGGTGCCACGTATTCTTCACTGTCAGTGATAACGTGCTTGAACTTGCCATCAAGCTTGATTTTTTGCACGTCGCCATATTCATAGCTGGCACCGGCGTTTTGCACCGTTTGGTACATCTTTTCGCCGAGTTCTGGACCCTGAATTTCCACAAAGCCTGGGTAGTTGTCAATCCCAGCCGTGTTGTTCATTTGTCCGCCATAAATGCCGCGGTCAAGCAGAACAGTCTTCAGATTAGCCCGGGCCGCGTAAACTGCAGCGGCCATGCCGGCAGGACCGGCACCAATAATTACAACGTCAACTTCTTTAGCCATAAGCGGCCTCCTTTTACTTACTTTTTACAAGTAATATCATACCTGATTTTTGAGAAAAAGCAAGCCACTTGCTTAAATTCGAATTTCTGGCCCCATTTCCCGGCTCATCATCAGCTTGATTTCATCCTTGACGTTAGTGCCTTCAAACAAAACGTTGTAAATCGCTGCTGAAATTGGCATGTCCAAAGAATACTTGTCGCAGATCTCGTGCACCGCCTTAACGGTCGTCACCCCTTCAACGACCTGACCCATGTTAGCCAGGACGTCTTCTAGTTTTTGCCCCTGCCCCAGCTGGTAGCCGCAGCGCCAGTTTCGGGAGTTAACCGAGGTACAGGTCACGATCAAGTCGCCGATACCGGACAAGCCGGAAAAAGTCCACGGCGCCCCGCCAAAAGCGATCCCTAACCGGGTCACCTCGGCTAGACCCCGGGTCATCAGGGCCGCTTTGGCGTTATCGCCGTAGCCTAGACCCGCCAGGATCCCGGCAGCAATGGCAATGACGTTTTTCACCGCGCCGCCGACCTGGACCCCAATCGGGTCATTGCTAGTATAAAAACGGACATAATCATTAGAAAAAATCCGCTGCAGCTTGGCCGCATTGTCCAAACTGGTGGAAGCCAGGGTAATAGCCGTCAGGTCCTTTTGGGCCAGGTTTTCGGCGTGGCTTGGCCCCGACAAGACAACCATCTTGTCCATTTGGTCTGGATAGATTTCGTCTTTAAAAATCTGGTTCACCAGCTTCTTGCTACCTGGCTCAATCCCCTTGGTGGCACTGACCAAGAGCGGCTGCTTGCCGGTCTTGTCCAGCTCCTGTTTGACCAGTTTGGCCACAGAGCGGATGGCAGAGGTTGGAACGACAAAGAGGATCACGTCACAATCCTTTAACACCCAGCCCAGATCTAGACTCGCCACCACCTTTTCATTGGCGTGCCAGTCTTTTAAATAGTGGGCGTTGGTGTGGTAAGTATTGATCTCGTCAACCACGCTTTGCCGGTGGCCATACAAGGCCACTTCACAGCCATTGTCAGCCAGCATTGAAGCCAAGGCGGTCCCCCAGGAACCGGCCCCTAAAACGGAAATTTTCGTCATAAGTGTCTACCTTTCGTATGGATATTTTAAACCGCTACCATCAAGATACCACTTTGGCTTGACTTTGACACGTCTGTAGACAAATAAAATAATGACAGCCACTAATAAAACTAAGCTCAAGGCTTGGGAGACACGGATTGTGCCAAAGATATACAGACTGTCCGTCCGCATCCCTTCGACGAAAAAGCGCACGATCGCGTACCAGCCCAGGTAAAACATGAACACTTCCCCTTGCTTGAAGAGGTGCTTTTTGTGCCGCAAGGACAAGATCAGGATCAAGCCGATCAAGTTGAAGAAGGATTCATATAAAAAAGTTGGCTGGTAGTAGTGGCCATTGATGTACATCTGGTCAATGATGAACTTGGGCAGGTGCAGACTCTGCAAAAAGGCCAAAGTCGTTTGACTCCCGTGGGCTTCTTGATTCATGAAGTTGCCCCAGCGGCCCAGGATCTGAGCCGCCATGACGCCAGGCGTGACCACGTCCAGCATCAAGAAGGGCGGCAGCATCCTTTTGTAGCAAAAGACAAACAAAACGATGGCCCCAGTAATCAGACCGCCGTAAATGGCGATCCCCCCGTTCCAGATGGCGATGATTTCGCTCGGGTGCTGGGAGAAGTAGCCCCATTCAAAAATCACGTAGTAGATTCTGGCCCCGATAAAACCGAGCGGTACCCCCCACAAAAGCAGGTCGATGAAATCATCGCTCATAATTTGCCGTCTTTGCCCTTCCTTGATGGCCATGTAAGTCGCCAGCAAGATCCCGGTGGCAATGATGATCCCATACCAGCGGACGTGGAAGGGTCCAAAACTAAAAGCAATTGGGTTCAGTGCTAAATTCACTAATCCTTGTCCCTCTCTTTTTCTTCTTCAGTATTTTCCGCAATCAGGCTGGTCAGGTTTTCGTCAAAAGTCTTCGCTGCATCAAAGCCCATGGCCTTGGCCCGGAAGTTCATGACGGCTACTTCTACGATATTTTCCATGTTCCGGCCGACCTTAACAGGGATCGTAACTTGCGGAATGGCAATGCCGCAGATGATCCGGGTATTTTCCTGGAAGCCCAGGCGGTCATAGTTGGCCTTGGAATCCCAGTTGGTCAAGTTGATGACCAAGGAGATTTCCGTTTCGTCCTTGATGGCCCCAATCCCAAACAGCTTCAAGACGTCGATGATCCCGATCCCCCGGATTTCCATCAGGTGCTTCAAGATCTTTGGACTTTCACCGACTACCGTTTCGTGGTCTCTTTGGTAAACGTCCACCCGGTCGTCCGCGATCAAGCGGTGGCCGTGCTGGACTAAGGCTAGCGCCGTTTCTGACTTGCCGACGCCGGATTCACCGGTTAAAAGAACCCCCATCCCGAAGACTTCCACCAAGACCCCGTGAACGCTGACGCGCTTGGCCAGTTTAACGGCCAAGTACTGGTTGATCATGCTCATCAAGTAGGTGGTGGCGTCATTAGAAATCAAGATTGGCGTCTGGCTTTCAGCCGCTGCCGCTTTTAGTTCTTTTGGCACCGGCAGGTTGCGGGAAATCAAGATGCACGGCGTTTCTGGCTCGCAAATCTTGTCAAAAACCCGCTTGCGCATGTCACTGTCAAGGCGCGCTGCGTAAGAAATTTCCGTTCTACCCATCAGCTGCACCCGGTCAACTGGGTAAAAGTCAAAATAGCCTGACAATTCCAGCCCTGGCCGGTAAATATCGGAAACCTTGATCTTCTTTTGTGATACGTATTCTTCGCCTTGCAAGACGCGAATATTCTTATTGTCTTGCAAAAAATCGGCTAATTTAACTGCGTTGCTCATTTTTTCTCCGATCCTTTACTTAATCCTTGTGATCATCATCTTTAACATCCTTGGTCGTCACATTCCGGGCATGCTTGCGGCCGCTTGCCTGCTCTTGGCGATCAAAGCCCTGGAAAAAGTCCTGAAAATCAGAAAAAGTCCCAGAACTTGGCAAGTCTTCGTGGTGCTTTTTATAGTAAAAGCGGTAATAAAGCCACAGGCCCAAGGCAACGACAATCCCTACTGGCAAGAGTGCAATAAAGGCCTTAAAAAAGACCGACAGAATTGCCAAAATAACGATTGCCGCTAAGACGATCATGATTATGGTGATAAACGACATTTAAATTTTTTCTCCTAATTTTTAATCTGGATTTTCCTGGCTGAGCCGCCATTGCAGGTAAGCGTAGATAAAGGGATCCAGCTTGCCATCCATGACCCCGTTGACGTCGGCCGTTTCATAATTGGTCCGGTGGTCTTTGACCATGCTGTAGGGGTGGAAGACGTAAGAACGGATCTGAGATCCCCAGGCAATGTCCAGCTGCTCGCCCTTTAAGGCAGCTTTTTCCTTGCGCTTTTTCTCTTCTTCCAGGTGGAAGAGCTTAGCCCGCATTTCGTTCATGGCCGTATCCCGGTTTTGGAACTGGGAACGCTGGGCCTGCGAAGTCGTCACGATCCCAGTTGGAATGTGGGTAATCCGGACGGCACTAGAGGTCTTGTTGATGTGCTGACCACCCGCCCCGCTTGAGCGGTAAACGTCGATCCGCAGGTCTTTAGGGTCGATTTCAATGTTGATGGAATCGTCCACTTCTGGAATCACTTCGACTGACGCAAAGGAAGTGTGCCGTCTTTTGGCCGAATCAAAAGGCGAGATCCGAACCAGGCGGTGGACCCCATGCTCTGACTTTAAGAGGCCATAGGCATTTTTCCCGGAAATCCGGATGCTGGCGCTCTTTAAGCCCGCTTCATCGCCAGGCTCAAAGTTGTTGACTTCAAACTTGAGGCCGTGGGCGTCGCAGTAGCGCTGGTACATCCGCAAAAGCATATTGCCCCAGTCCATGGCTTCCGTGCCGCCGGCGCCTGGGTGGATTTCCATCAAGGCATTGTGGTCATCATATTCACCAGACAAGAGCAGGTTCAGTTCATATTGGTGGAAGGCCTCTTTCAGGTCCTCTAGCTCCTTTTCGGTGTCTGCCTGGAGATCTGGGTCGGGTTCCATTTTCAAAAGCTCTACGGCTGTTTCTTCGTCTTCTAGGGCCTTTTCCAGCTTTTGGAAGGAGTCCCGCTTTTCTTTTAAGACATTGTTTTCGGCAATCAGCTTTTGCGCGGCTTCTTGGTCATCCCAAAAGCCCGGCTCAGCCATCTTTTCTTCGTTGATGCCAATGCTTTCGCTAATGTTGTCGAAGTCAAAGAGACCCCCTAAAGTGGTTCAACCGGGTTCTAAGCTCGTCTAAGACTGATTGGATTTCACTGATTTCCATTTATTGTGATCTTCTCTTTCTAATTAATCTTTCTTTTTGTACTTTAGTTAAAAAGTTATCTTATCTCGTCACCTAGTATTATAACCAAAAAAGAGAGGCAATTGCCTCTCTTTTAAAAAGTCTTATCTAGCCAAGTTTTGTCTAATTTGGGCCTTCATGAACAAACGAGTGGTATCGAATTCGATATCGCTGATCATTTCTTCAAACATGTTGTAGCCAGAGTCTTGGTATTCAACCAGTGGGTTCAATTGGCCATAGCCTCTCAGGCCGATTGATTGCCGAAGTTGGTCCATGGCATCGATGTGGTTGGTCCAGTGTTCGTCAACGACCCGCAAGATAACCACCTTTTCAAATTCCAGCATTTGTTCTGGATCTGCCAAGGCTTCTTCTTTTTCCTGGTAGTTGTCTTCTACCAAGTCGTAGAGCTGCTTCTTCAAGCCTTCTGGGGTGAAGGTCTTGAAGTCGATCTTGTTGTCAACGTAGTCTTCACTTGCCAGGCAGGAAACGATGAAGTCGCGAAGAGAATCCAAACGCCAAGTTGACCGGTCGCCTTGGGTGAACATGTCCACTTGGTGGTCGATGGTCCGGTGGATCATTGGCATCAAGACTGACTTAAGGGACTTTTGCTCATCGATAACTTGCATCCGTTCCTTGTAGATGATTTCCCGCTGAATCCGCATTACGTCGTCGTATTGCAGGGTTTGCTTACGAGTGTCGTAGTTGTTCCCTTCAACCCGCTTTTGGGCAGATTCAACCTGCCGGGTGATCAGGCGGCTTTCGATGACCTTGTCATCATCGTTGTCTGACAAGCGGTCCAAAAATTCCTTTACCCGATCCCCGCCAAAGCGCTTCATCAAGTCGTCTTCAAGAGACAGGTAAAAACGAGTGTAGCCTGGGTCACCCTGCCGGCCGGAACGACCACGCAGCTGGTTGTCGATACGGCGAGATTCGTGTCTTTCAGTACCGATAACTGCCAAACCGCCTAATTCCTTAACGCCTGGCCCCAGCTTGATGTCAGTCCCACGACCAGCCATGTTGGTGGCGATGGTTACGGCGCCGCGCTGACCGGCGTTCATGATGATCGCAGCTTCTTTAGCGTGGTTCTTGGCGTTCAAAACCGCGTGAGGGATGTGTTCTTGGTCCAGCATGTGGCTGAGCCGTTCAGAAGATTCGATAGAAACCGTACCAACCAAGACTGGTTGACCCTTAGCGTGCCGTTCCTTGATTTCCTTAACGACTGCCTTGAACTTGGAGTCCAAAGTTGGGTAAAGCAGGTCTGGCATGTCTTGTCTGATGACTGGGCGGTTGGTTGGGATAGTGATAACTTCCATGTTGTAGATTTCACGGAATTCTTCTTCTTCGGTCTTAGCCGTACCCGTCATCCCGGCCAGCTTCTTGTACATTCTGAAGTAGTTCTGGTAAGTGATGGTTGCTTGGGTTTGAGATTCTTCTTGAATCTTCACGCCTTCCTTGGCTTCAATGGCTTGGTGAAGACCATCTGAGTAGCGGCGACCTTCCATGACACGGCCAGTGAAGGAGTCAACGATCATGACTTCACCATCTTGAACCACGTAGTCAATGTCTTTGAGCATGATGTAGTTGGCCCGCAAGGCTTGGTCGATGTGGTGGACCAGCTTTTGGTTTTCGACGTCGTAGAGGTTCTTCAAACCGAAGTGGTCACAGGCCTTTTGGATCCCGGTTCTAGTCAGGGAAATGGTCTTGGTTGGCCAGTCGATCTTGTAGTCGCCGTGGTCTTCATCGTCATCAGCGTCGTTGTCTGACTTGTCTTCAACCAGCTTCTTAACGAAGCGGTCAGCCCGGATGTAGTCGGCGTTGGCTTGTTCGGCTTCACCAGAAATGATCAAAGGCGTTCTGGCTTCGTCGATCAAGATGGAGTCAACTTCGTCGATGATGGCGTAGTTGAGCGGTCTTTGCACCATTTGTTCCTTGTAGACCACCATGTTGTCCCGCAGGTAGTCAAAGCCAAGTTCGGAGTTGGTGGAGTAAGTAACGTCACATGCATAAGCTTCCCGTTTTTCTTCAGCGGACATGGTGGAGACGTTCAAGCCAACCGTCAAGCCCAGCCAGCGGTACAGCTGACCCATTTCGGTTTCGTCACGGCTTGACAGGTATTCGTTAACCGTAACAACGTGTACGCCCTTGCCAGTCAAAGCGTTCAAGTAAACCGGCATGGTGGCCGTCAAGGTCTTACCTTCACCGGTCATCATTTCGGCGATGTTACCCTTGTGCAGGGCAATCCCGCCCAAGATTTGCACGCGGAATGGGTACAAGCCCAAAACCCGCTTAGAGGCTTCCCGGGAAACCGCAAAGGCTTCAGGAAGCAAGTCGTCCAAAGTTTCGCCTTTTTCTAAGCGAGAACGAAATTCTGGAGTCTTTGCTTGCAGCTGCTCATCGGTCAAAGCGGCCATTTCGTCGGCATGAGCTTCAACCTTGTCTGCAATTTTTTCAAAGCGTTTCAGTTCGCGCTTATCAGCGTTATACAATTTCTTTAAAATGTTTGCCATTTAATCGTCCTTATTTCTGATATTTAGTCTAAAATCACAGAATAATTTTAACATGTAAATGCGTAAATTTAAAATTTTCTACAAAATAAAAGGCATGATTTCTCATCATGCCCCTTATTTGACTAAAAATCAGTCTTTTTCGGTCTTAATTTACTAAGTCAAAATTATTCGTTAGTTTCGATCAAGCCGTAACTGCCGTCGTTGCGGCGGTAAACTACGCTAGTGCCGTTGGTTTCAGCATCTTGGAAAACGAAGAAGTCGTGTTCCAGCATGTCCATTTGCAAGATTGCTTCTTCTGGGTCCATTGGCTTCAAGTTAACGCGCTTGTTGCGGACAATCTTGAACATTGGAGCCTTTTCTTCCTTGGCTTCTGGAGCTTCTTCTGGAACGAAGAATTCGTCCAAGCCCTTTTCACGGCTCTTGCGGTTGACACGGGTCTTGTACTTTCTGATTTGACGTTCAAGCTTCTCTGAAACAAAGTCAATGCTGCGGTACATGTCATCCGTCGTTTCTTCAGCTCTCAAAACCAGGTATGGAAGTGGAATGGTTACTTCGACCTTAGCTGAGTGGTCACGGTATACCTTCAAATTAACGTGAGCAATCACGTCTTGGTTCAATTCAAAGTACTTTTCAAGCTTGGTCAAGCGCTTTTCAACGTAATCTCTTAAGGCTTCGGTTACTTCAATATTTTCGCCACGAACATTGTACTTTAACATAATAAGTATCTCCTTTCCCGCTTTCGCGGTTTCTTTCTACTCATATTATACCAAATCTGAAAGCGCTTTGTGAAAATATTTAGCGACTAATTGAAAAACTTTCGATTTCCACTTCAGGAAAAGCCGTCCAAATCATGTCGCGAGCATGGTAAAGCGTTCGGCCTGTGGTATAAATATCATCCAAAAGAAGGATCTTGCCTGTTATTGTACCCCTAAATTCCGGATTTAAAAAGAAATTTTGCTTGGCCTGCATTCGCTCTTTTTTATTTTTTTCGCCTTGGGCCCCGCTGCCAGCTTTTTTGAGAAGCAGGGGCGTCAAGGGTACTAAGGGATTAAAAATCTCCCAAATAGTATCATATCCCCGCTTTTGCTGGTGGTCGGGGTTGGTGGGCACGGGCACATAGTAGTCAAATTGCAGCTTGCCTAGGTCTTCTTTGGCTAGGTCCGACAGAACCTGGCAAAGGACGTAGTCACCGTAGCGCTTGTAGCTGACCATCAGGTCGTGAAAGGCGGGGTTATAGTTATAGGCAGCATGGTTAAGCAGGATCTTGCCCCGGTATTCCCTTTGCCATTTTTGGCAGTCCTGGCAAATTTCGCTTTTTTCTTGCTCTCTGCCGCATTGAGGGCAGCGGGCACCAGTCAGGCGGTGGAACTTCTGCCGGCAGGCCGGGCACATGGTGCTATTTTTTTCTTTTTTCGGGGAAAAAAGTGCTAAAAAGTCGATCTTCGGCGTAAAGTCAGTATTGCACACTAAACATCTCATCGATTCATCTCCTTGATCTGCTTGACGGCCTGCTGGATCTGCCGGGTGTAGTAGCGATAGCAAAAGAGCACCAGTCCCGTTTGGTCGTCCTTGTCCCGCCCGACCCGGCCGGCAATCTGGACCAGGCTGGAGGTTTGGTAGATCCGGTCGTCAGCCGCGACGATGACCACCCAGACATGCTTGAAGGTGACCCCGCGCTCTAAGATCGTGGTCGTAACCAGCAAGTCTAGCTTGCCCTCGCGAAAGGCCTGAACTTTTTCTAGCCGGCCTGGGTCTTCTGCATAGACGCCGGCCATTTTGACCTTAGCCAGCCCTTTCTCTTTTTTCAATAAGTCAAGGTAAATTGGGATCTCGCTGATTTTCGGCACAAAGACTAAAAGCGGGTGGCCGCTTTGGCAGGCCTGAACAATCCGCTTGACCAGCTTGGGGTGGAGGCCTTTCTTGCCGATGAAGGGCCGGTAATACTGATCCAGCTTCGGGACCGGCAACAAGCCCCCGTGAAAGCGCCGCTTCAGCCGAATTTCCGCAATCTGCCCTTTTTTGACGGCAATTTCCAAATCCTTTGGCGGCGTGGCCGTCAAATAGACCCGGCTGCCCGTCTTTTTGACAGCATTTTGGGCCGCAAAGTGGAGCTGGGGACTGCCGGCAAAAGGAAAAGAGTCGACCTCATCGATGATCAAGAGGTCAAAGGCCTGGTAGTACTTCATCAATTGGTGGGTGGTGCAGATGACCAGCTGCTCGCCGGCTGGCTCTTTCTCCATCTTGCCGTGGTAGCAGCCGACCGTAATTTGGCCAAAGGCAGCTGACAGGCGCGGAAAGAGCTCGTTGACGACGTCGATCCGCGGGGTAGCGATGGCCACCCTTTGCCCCTGGCTAAAGGCTTCTGCTAAAAGAGGAAAGATCATCTCGGTCTTCCCCGCCCCGGTTACGGCATGAACCAGGCAGTCCTTTTTCTTGGCAAATTGCGCAAGCAAAAACTCGCTGACCTCGGCTTGGGCTGGCCGCAGCTGGCCAGTCCAAGTCATGCCGCTTTGCTTAGGATAAATAGCGTTAGCAGCTTGCCGGACCAAGTACTTGCCCTGGTCCAGTCGGCCTAGGCCCACGCACTCCCGGCAATAGAGCGCCCCATTTGGCAAGCGGGCATAGCAGACGCTCCCGCAGCGCTGGCAGCGGCCCTTTTGGACGGCCGGAATTGCAGTTTGGCCTTGATTTGTGCTATGATCCAAGTTGTCAACCAACCACTGGCGACCAGCCTTGGATGAAATTGCTTCGTTCATGAAAAATCGCCTCCACTTATTATTACGCCAAAAAAGGAGATTTTCTTGTCAAAAGGTGCATATTTTTTAACAATTTTGCAAAATGGCCAGCATGAGCTGGTAATTAAGAAAAGTCGCTTCATTGCCACCATGGCCCGGGTCAACAGCGAAGAAGAAGCCAAAGACTTTATTGCCCAAACCAGCAAGAAGTACCATGACGCTACCCACAACACCTACGCCTATACGATCGGCGAAAACGATGAGCACGTCAAGGCCAGCGACAACGGCGAACCCTCTGGCACGGCCGGCATCCCCGAACTCAAGGCGCTCCAGCTGATGCAGCTGAAAAACGTTGTCGTCGTTGTCACCCGCTACTTTGGCGGGATCAAACTGGGCGCGGGCGGCTTGATCCGGGCTTATTCAAACAGCGTCACCGAAGCCGCTGAAGCCATCGGCGTGGTCAAAAGGGTCCTGCAGCAAGAGCTCCTCTTTACTATACCCTATAACCGCTACGATGAGGTCAACCACTTTTTAGAAGAAAAAGAGATCTACGTGGCTGACCGGGAATACGCAGCTGACATCACCATTTCCGTTTACCTGGACTTAGACCAAGTGGACGACTTTAAAGCGGAATTGACCGATCTTTTGGCCGGCAAGGTCGAAATCATCAAGGGCGACCAGCGCTATAACGAAATCCCGGTTAAAAATCATAATTATCGCCAAGAAGACTAAAACAGAGACCAAAAGGTCTCTGTTTTTTGATATCTGCTTATTTTTTAGTTTTTGACTGATCTGCCTTTGCTTGACCATCGGTCTTCTCTTCCGGCTTATGGCCGCCCTTGGACCGCTCCTGCCACTCTTTAGGCTTGGCCTGGCCCTGGTGCCAAACTTCCACGTGCGGCTCTTTAGAAGTAGCCGTATGGAGGACCAGGTGGCCAATTAACTTAGTTAGAGGCTTATATTTTTTCCCTAACAGGCCAATCGATTCCACAAAAAGCTCAACGGCGATCAAGAGCCCGATCAAAAGCATGATCATGGCCCAAACCGGCGACAACAAGAAGAGCATGGACACAAAGGAATAGATCAAGGACAAGGCATAAATGACCAAGACCGTCTGCCTTTGAGTCAGCCCCAGCCGCATCAACTGGTGGTGGAGGTGGTGCTTGTCCGCTTGAGAAATCGGCTTGTTGTTCAGCTTGCGCCGGATGATGGCGTAAATCGTGTCGGAAATCGGCACGCCCAAGATGATCACCGGCACAACCAGGGAAATGAAGGTCACGTTTTTTAATCCTTTTAAGGACAAAACGGAAATCATAAAGCCCAGATACAAGGCCCCCGTGTCTCCTAAGAAGATTTTGGCCGGGTTAAAGTTATAAGGCAAAAAGCCCATCAAACACGCCGCCAGCATGAAGCAGGCGATCGGCACGTACAGGCCCTGGTTTCTTAAGAAGTAGTAGCCCACGATCCCCATGGTTAGCAGCGAAATGCAGGACACCCCGCTGGCTAAACCGTCCAGGCCGTCAATCAGGTTGACGGCGTTGGTCAAAGCCAGGATCCAGAAGATGGTGATCGGCAGGCTGAGATACCATGGCAGGTTAATCACCTTGTTGGTCAAGGGGATGTTCAATTCCGTCATCCGGATTTGGGCTAGGTAGTAGATGACCAAGGCAGCTACGAAGATCCCGGCCATTTTTTGCCAAGGCTTCAGCTCCAGGATGTCGTCAATCATCCCAGTCAAGACGATCACGCTTGAGGCTAAGAAGACGGAAAAGAGCTCATGGGTTGGGAACTGCTCTCTTAAAAGAATAAAGGAGCCAATATTGAAAGTGACAAAAATCCCGAGCCCCCCAATGGTTGGCATGGGCTTCTTGTTCACCCGGCGGGCATTAGGATTGTCCACAGCCCCCAAGACAAAGGCCAGACGTCTGATAAATGGCGTTATTGCAACTTGAATGATGACCATTAAGAAGAGGTCGACGAAAATCTTAAACATGCAATGCTACTTTCTGAATTAGTTAATCTAAACTATTATACCGACCTTTGACCCCTTTTGCCAAATTCAGGAGAAAAGTCACAAAAAAGCCTAGAAAAAAAGTCCAGAATAATCTGGACTTTTCTTTACTTGGCAACTGCCACAGCACGTTTCTCCCGTATAACGGTAATCTTGATATTGCCTGGGTAATCGAGTTCTTTTTCAACTCGGTCGCGAATTTCATGGGCCAAAACCGTGATTTCGTCATCAGAAATCTTGGCTGGCTCAACCATCACCCGCACTTCGCGGCCCGCTTGGATCGCGTATGCTTGCTTGACGCCATCGTAGCTGTTGGCGATGTCTTCTAGTTCAGTCAAGCGGCGAATGTAGTTTTCTAGGCTTTCAGAGCGGGCACCTGGGCGGGCTGAAGAAATCGTATCCGCTGCCACGACCAGTTCCGCAATAAATGACAATTTCGGTACATCCCCGTGGTGGGCCGCAATCGCGTTTACCACCAGCTCAGGTTCATGATACTTCCGTGTCAATTCAACACCGATTTCTACGTGGGAGCCTTCAATATCGTGGTCAATCGCCTTGCCAATATCGTGTAATAATCCCGCGCGAACTGCTAATTTTTCATCCAAACCAAGTTCTGCAGCCATCGTCCCGGCCAACTTGCCGACTTCAATTGAGTGGGCCAAAACATTTTGCCCATAAGAAGTCCGGTACTTCAGCCGGCCTAAGACCTTGACCAGTTCTGGGTGCATCCGGTGAATGCCCAGTTCCATCAGGGCACTTTCCCCGGCTTCATAGATATCGTCATTGACCTCCTTACGCGCCTTGTCCACCATCTCTTCGATGCGAGCTGGGTGAATGCGGCCGTCCTTGATCAGCTTCTGCAGGGCTCTCTTCGCCACTTCGCGTCTGATCGGATCAAAGCCGCTCAAGGTAACCGTCTTTGGCGTATCGTCAATGATCAGGTCCACCCCGGTCATGGCTTCAAAGGAACGAATGTTGCGGCCTTCGCGGCCGATGATCCGCCCTTTCATTTCATCATTTGGCAGGTCCACGACTGAAACAGTCGTTTCGGCTACCGTGTCGGCGGCACTGCTTTGAATGGCATCGACAATGACTTGGTGAGCAAAGCGGTCAGCCTTAGCAGTGACATCTTCTTGCATGTTTCTGATCATTTCGGCCTTTTCTTTGACCAAGTGATCAGATACCTGGGCCAAAACAATCTTCTTGGCTTCGTCTTCATCTAAGTTGGAGACTTCCAGAAGCTTTTCGTTTTGCTGCTTGACCAGGTCTTCGGCTTCGCTTTGCAACTGAGCAGTTTTTTCTTCCTGCTTCTTGATTTGGTTCTTTCTTTGTGTGAGTTGGTTCTCCTTTTCATCCAGCACGCCGCTGCGGTGATCCAGAGTATCTTCTTTTTGCTGGAGACGGTTTTCCTTGCGGGCGATCTCATCTCTGCGCCCATTCAACTCGTCTTCAACCTTTTGCCGGTAATCCCTGATTTCTTCTTGGGCTTCCAGGATCTTAGCCTTCTTTTCGGTTTCTGCATCCCGCATAGCGGCTTCTGCTTCCTGTCTTTTGGCTACGGCTTCAGCCTTGGCAACTTCGACTTCGCCTTTAGCCTTGGCTAAAAGGGAGTCGGCACTTTGCTTGGCATTTTCAGCCTTTTGTTCCCAAGAATTCTTTCTGATGGCATAGCCAATCAGGATCCCCACGACAAGTGAAATAAGAAAAACTACCACGAACGCGACGAGATAAAATATACTGTTATTCATTATAAATCACGTCGTCCTTATTTCTAGAATTATTCACACACACTTAATCATAAGTTACAATCTTATTCAAGTCAATTATTAGATTAAGCTAAAATGGGAAAAAGCCCAAAACATGTAAAAAAACAAAGAAAAAAGAAATTGCCAACAAATTGGCAATTTCTCTTAACTGCTAAAAGCTTACTTGTCTTCGGTTTTAGCGGCATCGGCAGCTTCAGCCGGTGCTTCTTGACCAGCATCAGCCTTCTTGGCCCGCTTTTCCTTGATCTTTTCTGGGTTTTCCTTTTCTTCCAAAGATTCGTCGTCAATGCCGTAGGCCTTGCGGACTTGACTTTGGATGTCATCGTAAATGTCAGGGTGCTCTTCCAAGTACTTCTTGGCGTTTTCCCGGCCTTGGCCGATCTTTTCGCCGTGGTAGGAGTACCAAGCCCCGGCCTTGTCCACGATGTCTTGGTCGGCTGCCATGTCAAGAAGTTCGCCTGATTGGGAAATCCCTTGACCGTACATGATGTCGACTTCAGCAACCTTGAATGGCGGAGCCACCTTGTTCTTGACAACCTTGATCTTGACCCGGTTACCGATCACGTTGGTTGATTGCTTGATTTGTTCTGCCCGGCGCACTTCCAAACGGATAGTGGAGTAGAACTTCAAAGCCCGGCCACCAGGGGTGGTTTCTGGGTTGCCAAACATCACGCCGACCTTTTCCCGGATCTGGTTGATGAAGATGGCGATGGTCTTGGTCTTGTTGATGGTCCCGGACAGCTTTCTCAAAGCCTGGCTCATCAAGCGGGCCTGCAAACCAACGTGGGAGTCGCCCATTTCCCCTTCAATTTCCGCCCGCGGCACCAAGGCAGCAACGGAGTCGACAACTACAATGTCGATGGCGCCACTGGAGATCAAGGTATCCGCAATTTGCAGACCTTCTTCCCCGGTGTTTGGCTGTGACAGGATCAACTGGTCGATGTCAACGCCCAAGGCTTCAGCGTAAGCTGGGTCCATGGCGTTTTCGGCATCGATATAAGCAGCCGTGCCGCCGCGCTTTTGCACTTCGGCAACGGCGTGCAAGGCAACGGTCGTCTTACCGGATGATTCTGGACCATAGATTTCTACGATCCGGCCGCGAGGGTAGCCGCCTACGCCCAAGGCCGCATCCAGGGCTAAGGAGCCTGAAGGAACAGTGGAGATTTGGGTATCAACCTTTTCCCCCATCCGCATCACGGCACCTTTGCCAAAATTCTTTTCGATTTTTTTTAAAGCAGCTTCAAGAGCAGCTTGCTTTTCATCTTTAGCCAAATTTAAAACCTCCTGGAGTTTCTTACATGTATCTATTATACTTTGAACTTGCCTCAAAAAGCAAGAAAAAAGCGAACTAGAGTTCCAAACTTTTCCCTCCACTTGTTATTACGCCAAAAATCGCATTTTTCACGTGAGAAATCACAAATTTTAGAGAAAATTAAAAAACGCGCTAACGCGCGTTTTTACAATTAGCTTTGCTTGTCAATTTTTACATTGAACCCTTGAAAACGTCCCATGATGAGTGGAAGTAGTCGTAACCAGAGTAAATGGTGAAGATCAAGGCAATGTACAGCAGAACCGTCCCGATGTGGAAGATGTCGCCAAAGAGCAAGAAGATGATTGACAGCATCTGGCAGGTGGTCTTTATCTTGCCTGGCATGGCGGCTGCCATAACCTTGCCGTTGTTTTCAACCACGATCAAGCGCAGACCCGTTACGGCCAATTCCCGGCAGACGATGATGGCAACGACCCAAGCTGGGGCCAATTTCAGGTCTACCATGAAGATGAAGGCCGTCATGGTCAGCATCTTGTCAGCCAGGGGATCGGCAAATTTACCAAAGTTGGTTACTAGGCCTCTTGACCGAGCAATGTGACCATCAAACCAGTCAGTTGCAGATGCTACGGCAAAGACGATCATGGCAACCACCCGGCTCCACAAGATCGTCGTTCCGGCAATTTCAAAAGAGCCGGCTGGCCAGCCCAAGATGAGCAAGAGCATAAAGACTGGGATCAAGAAGATCCGGAAAACAGTTAATTTATTTGGTAAATTCATTTTTGCAAAATCCTCACTTTTTTACACGACGGTTTACTGAGCCTTGCTGGATGATTGAGCTTGGCTACTTTGCGCTTGACTGGATGAAGCTTGGCTGCTTTGAGCCTGGCTGGATGAAGCTTGGCTGCTTTGCGCTTGGCTTGAAGAAGCCCGACTTACGCTTGACTGGCTGCTGTATGTCCGGCTTGAGTAGCTGGAACTTGCCGCACTGCTTGAGTAAGTAGTAGTTGAGCTGCTGGAGCTGGTTGCTGAACCAGTAGTGCTGTTGTTCTTAGCGCCTAAATAGATGGTCAAGCGGCTAGTCCCGTTAACTTGCGTAAATGGAATCTTCTTGCCGCCGATCGTCACCGTTACGCCAGTGTCCGTGCCCAGGTAAACGATCAAAGTTGAGCCGTTCTTAACCGTTTCCGTGTGCTTTTCACCAGATTGCAGAGTGCCTTGATTGGTGATGGCATTGTTGACAGAAACGTAGTAGTAGATGTTTTGCTTGCTTGAGCGCACAACCAATGGGGCGCTGGACTTAATGCCCGTTACGCGGAAGGCAGAGTTGCCCAGGGACTGCACCTTGATGGTGCTGGTCTTCTTCTTTGAAGAAGAAGAAGCTGAGCTGCTCTTCTTGCTTGATGACTTCTTAGAAGAAGTGATCGTCACGCTGGAGCTGGCCTTTTCAGCACTGTTTGAGCTGGACTTCTTGTTGTTGGCAAAAACTAAAGCCGCAATCACCACGATCAAGACGATGCCGCAGCCTAAAGCCAACTTTGGCACCAGCTTGCGCCACTTGGCGTCTTGCTTTTCTTCTTTGTAGTTTTCTTCTTTAGCAATTTGCTTTTGTCTTGCCGGAGCTGGCTGGTAGACCTGTTCAGTTGGCGCTTCAACAGGTTCTTCTTCCTGCTTTTCAGCTTCGACTTCTTTTTCGTGTTCTTCCAGCTCTTCTTCAATGTCGCCTGAGTACTGGCTCAGCAGTTCCTTGCCGTCTAAGCCAACTACTTGCGCGTATTGGCGGATAAAGGCGCGAACGTAAAAGTCACCTGGCAGCTTGTCGAATTCGTTGTTTTCGATAGCTTCCAAGTAGCGGCCTTGAATCTTGGTAGCTTTCTCAATATCGGAAATGGAAAGCCCCTTAGCTTCTCTTGCAGTACGTAATTGTTCTCCAATGCCTGACATTATTAACCTCTTCAATCATCTTAAAATCTGTTTATAAATTATAGCACAATCCCGCTAGTTGTGCCCCCCTATTCTAGCCAGCCACCGCTTACATAGATCGTTTGCCCGGTTAAATAGTCGCTTTCCGGGTTTAGCAAGCAGTCAACCCAGTAGGCAATCTCCTTGGGATTGGCCAAGTGACCAGCTGGAATTTCTTCTGCCAGATCTTCCAGCGTCTCTTTAGAAAACATGGCGTTCATCGGCGTCATCACGGCGCCAGGCGCCACCACATTTACCGTAAAGTGGCTAGCGGCAACTTCACGTGCATAAGCCTGGGCAAAGCGGCTGATGCCGCCCTTGCTGGCACTATAAACGGCTTCCATGGCGCTGCCCTGACCGCCGTAAACCGAGCCCAGATAAACGATTCGGCTGTGGTCGTGCTTTAACAGCTGGCTTTCTAGCAGCTTGGTCAGCTTAATCGGATTTTCTAGGTTAACCTTCAAGATGCGCTCAATGACTTCAGAGCTTTGACTGCCTAAGAAGTCATAGTTGGTGATCCCTTGGGCAAAAATGGCCGCGTTGACAGGGAGCAGGCCATCAACAAATTTTTTCAAGTCTTCGTCTGGCGCACAAAAGTCCTGCTGGATGGGCATGAAGTCTTGGTCTGGATAAAGGCTGGCTAGCTCTTTCCCTAATTCCGCTGCTTCGTCCCAGTGGCTGTTGCAGTGAAGGTAAAGAGACCAGCCGCTTTTAGCCAGTCGCTTGGCGATGGCTTGGCCAATGCCGCCGGTTGCGCCAAAAATGATAGCTCTTTTCATCCTAATTCTCCTGCCCTTCTGCTAGATAAGCGGTGCTGATGCCGCAGCCCCGCCACAGGTCCAGGCAAAAGGCCTGGTAGTCCGCAAAGCTCATGGCCTGGATTTTTTCAGTCATGGCAAAAATATCCTCGTCGTCTAAGCTTTCTTCAGCTAGCTCGACGCTGAAGGCCGGCAGGTGGTCCAATCCGCGAATGGTTTGAGCCAGCCAGCTCCTTTTCAGGAGATCAAAAAAGCCATCCATTTCCCGGCCAGCAAAGAGCTGGTCAGCTTGGAGCTGCTTTTTTAATTCGGCAAGTACCTTTTCGCCTTCTTGGCTGGTCCCCAGGATCATGGCGTAGTTGCCCTGTCTAGTGGTATTGACGCTGATTTGGAGGGGCTGGTTTAAGAGCTGCTTTTGCCGCATCCCGGCAAACCAGCTGCTCATGGAGCCTAATTTTGATTCTAACATGATTTCTAAGAGAATTTGTGCCAGATCCTGACTTGCTAAAACTTTCTTAAAGTTTGGCAAGGAGATTTCTAAGGCAAACAGGGGCACGCCCTGGCTTGGCAAAACTAAGTCTTGACCAGCCTTAAAAGGCAGCGGCTTGACCTTTTCAGTCCCCTTCCCAGGCTTAAAATACTGGTCTGACAAAGTCTTTGCCTGCCGCATGATGGTTTTTACCTGGTTGTCTGAAAAGTCGCCGCAAGCGACGAATGACAGCTTCTCAGCCACGTAATTTTCTTCATAGGTGGCCAGCAGCATGTCGCTAGTTACGCTAGCAATAGATTCCTTGGTTCCAGCCACGTCGATGGCCAAATTGGTATCGCCGTAAACCGCCCGCAAGAGGCTGTCGCCTAATACCCAGTCAGGCTCATCTTGGTACATGGCCAGCTCTTGCTGGATAATCGGAATTTCTTGTTCCACATTCTCCTTGGTAAAGTAAGGCTCGCCAACCAGCTTAAAGAGCAGGTCGATAGTTGGTCCCACGTTTTTGACGCCGCTGGCGTAATACATGGTTTCGTTAAAAGAGGTAAAGGCATTGACATCGCTGCCGAGTTTTTCAAATTCTAAAGACAGGTCCCCTTCCCGGCTGGCAAAGAGCTTGTGCTCTAAAAAGTGGGCTAGGCCCGGCACCGGCTGGGGATCGCTGCTGCCAAAATCGACAATGATGCCAAAAAAGCGCTGGTTAAAGCCAGGCTTTAAGATCACCTGGGCCTTGAAGCCGGAAGGAAAAGTTTTTTTGACAATATTTGGTCTAATCATTTTAAAACATAGCTTTCATTCAAGTAGAGATTTTTGACAAAGTTAGCCAGGTCCTTGCTGGTGACCGCCTTAATGGCCTGGGCGAAGTTAAAGCCCTCGTAGTTTTCATGCAAGGCATAGCGGATCTTTCTGGCAAGCAGCCAGGCAGAGCTGTCCTGGTTGATCAATTGCCGGTTGACCAGCGCCTGCTTGCTTTGTTTGAGCAGACCTGGATCAATCCGGCCATCAGCCACCATCTGCATCTCTTTTGCGATAATCTGCTCGGTTACTTCCACCTTGTCTGGGTCAAGCCCGGCATTGATCAAGAAGAGGGAGTTGTCAGCGTACCAGTTGCTTTCAACGGCATAGGCTGCCCCCTTTTCTTCTCTGACCTTGGCAAACAGTCTTGAAGACTGCTCACCCGTCAGGTATTCCCGCAAGACCGTGCCGCAGGCTAAATCTGCCAAATTCGGCAAGGCCTTGTAGCCATAGCCCAAGAAGAGCTGGGCTTGCTGGTTGCCCTGCTCAGCTTCTTTGGCAAAGCGCAGGTCCGGTGCGGCAATGGCTAAATCGCTCATTGGAAAGGCCTGGCTAAGACCTGAGGCATCAAGGGCTTCATTGGCTAGGCGCGTCACCTGCCGGGCATCATAAGCTTGACCTAAGAGGCAGGATGGGCAGCTTTCCAAGCTGTCAAAGAAGCGGCGCACGTCTTGGACCGTGGCTGCTTCGATTTCCTCAATTGGGCCTAAGAAGCTTGCTGCATAGTCAGGCTGGTCTTGGTACCAGTAGTTGAAAAAGTCGATCAAGGCCCGGTTGCTCGGCTGGGCAACTAATTCTTGGTACTCATCCCGGAGCTGCCTTTGGCTGAGCTCCAGATTTTTGGACACCAGCAAGGGATTAGTGACCAGGTCAATAAAAGTATCCATGATCTCCCGGTAGTTGTAGTCAGGATCCAGGATTTCCTGAGGCTCAACAAAGTCGACCAAGTAGGAAATGATTAATTCCTTGCCAAACAGCTGCGGAGCGGCTTCAAAGCGGAAGGAATAGAGCTCGCTAAAACGGGCCGCGATCATGGCTGGATCTGGATAACTTTCGCTGGCATTGGTCTGCATCTTGGTCAAAAGCGTCGCTAGCGCCAAGTTGTGCTGGGTCAGCGGCAAGCGGACAAAGTAGCCCAGGCTGGCAGCCGAAAATTTTTGATTGCTTTGAATCTTGATATTTTTGTCATTTACCATTAGTTTTCTTGTCCTTTAGGAGGCAAAAGCACCTTGCGAGGCTTAGAGCCTTCTGGCGGCCCCACGACGCCGTGCTCTTCCATTTCGTCAATTAAGCGGGCAGCCCGGTTGTAGCCGATCCGAAATCGCCTTTGCAGCATGGAGACGCTGGCTGACTGCTGGCGCTGAACCAGATCAACGGCTTGAGCATAGTATTCGTCATCGGGTTCATCGCTGCTTTCTTCAGCCTCATCCCCTTCTTGGGGAATCATCTCTTCATCGTATTCAGCAGGCTTTTGCTTTTTCACCCAGTCAACGACAGCTTCGACTTCGTCGACGTCAATATAGGCGCCTTGAATTCGTTCAGGCTTTGACGCCCCAATCGGCAGATAGAGCATGTCGCCCCGGCCTAAAAGCTTTTCGGCGCCGACCTGGTCCAAAATCGTCCGCGAGTCCACCCCGCTAGAAACGGCAAAGGAGATCCGGGACGGCACGTTAGCCTTGATTAAGCCGGTGATGACATCCACACTCGGTCTTTGGGTGGCCAGGATCATGTGGATGCCGGCAGCCCGGGCCATTTGGCCTAAGCGGACGATGGAGCCTTCTACTTCGCGCCCGCCCACCATCATCAAGTCACTTAATTCGTCGACCACGACCAGGATGTAAGGCAGAGGCTCCATGGCCGGTTTTGAGGTATCTTGGTTATTTTCGGCAACCTTGGCGTTAAATTCGCCCATGTTGCGGACACTGGCCGCCGCAAAAAGCTTGTAGCGGCGCTCCATTTCGTCAACGACCTTTTTCAAGGCCTTGGCAGCTAAGCGCGAGTCAGTGACAACCGGGATCATCAAGTGAGGAATCCCGCTATAAACAGACAGTTCCACCATCTTGGGGTCGATCAAGACCAGCTTGACTTCGTCAGGCCGGGCCTTCATCAAGATGCTGGTCAAGATGGTGTTGATGGCTACGGACTTACCAGACCCAGTTGACCCGGCCACCAAGAGGTGGGGCATCTTGGTTAAGTCTGCCGAAATAATCTGCCCGGCAACATCCTTGCCTAGAGGCACAACCAGCGGCTTTTGCTTGTCTTTAGGTGCCTGGTGTTCAATCACGTCTTTAAAGGCCACGCTGGCTGCCTGCTGGTTGGGCACTTCGATCCCGATATAAGGCTTGCCCGGAATCGGCGCTTCAATTCTGATGTCTTTGGCAGCCAAAGCTAAAGCCAGGTCATCGGCCAGGTTGACGATCCGGGACACCTTGACCCCGACGGCCGGCTGGACCTCATAGCGGGTAATGGTTGGCCCCAAGATCGCCTTTTTGACATTGACGTCAACGCCAAAGCTCTTAAAGGTGGTCTCTAGCAGCTGGGTATTGTGGCCAATCAGGTTCTTGTCCTGGCTTTGGTCGCTGGCCTTGACCGACTTGAGCAGGGTCAAAGGCGGGTATTCATAATTATCGTCGTATAAAGGCAAGTGCGGTGCTGGCGTCTTTTCTTCAGACTCAGGCTTTTTAGCATCCTCATCTGGATGCTGCTCAGCCACCTGAATTTCCGGCAGGGGCCGTTCAGGAGCTGGCTCAGGCTGAACGACTGGCTGCTTCTCAACTGGTCTTTCTGCTGCTTCAGGCTTTACCGGTTCTGCCTTAGCTTCATTACTTGCCGGCTCAGCTGGCTCTTGCCAAGGGTCGGTAAGCTTTTCGCGGTTGTCCCGCTCTCTTTGCCGGCGCTCTTGAAAAAGCTCCCGCTGCTCTTGGTACTTCTCCTTGATTTGGCTGGCCCCAGTCCGGCTTTCCTTGATGAAGGCCTGGCTGAACTTCTGGAAATATGCCACTACGGTTCTAAACTTAACGTCAAAGAACATCAAGATGCCGCTGATTAAGGTTAATAGCGACAAGGCGATGGTGCCAACATGGCCCAAGAGCTGGTAAAAAATTCCGTAGAGCCAGCTGCCGATCAGCCCGCCGCCCACGTTTTCGGTCACATTGGCCCGGTCAATTTCTCCGTAGATCGCGGTTTTAAAGGCTGCCGTAAAGTTGCTGTGGATGTTTTCGCTGGCAAAATAGTGGCCTGCCAAAATAACTAGCAGAGCTAAATATGCTAAGACCAGACCGCTGCTCCTTTTAAAGCCAAAATGAGGTGGCTGGCCATAAATCAGCATCACCAGGCCAAAAATGGCCAAAATCCCGCCGCCTAAGAGGTAGCTGTCGCCGATCACTAGCCGCAGCAAATTAGCTAATTCATTGCCCAGCCAGCCAACTCGCAACAACGCCAAAATGGCTACCAGGATCAAAACGATTCCGGTAACCACCCAGCTTAAAGATTCTTCTTTTTTCGTACTTTTCTTTTTGGTACTTTTGCTTGCCTGCCTTTTCTTTCGAGGCATTTGCTCACCTCAAGTCCTAAAAGTTAGGTTCAAAGTCCAGGTTGATTGGTTCGTCCAAGGCAACTTGGGTTACTTCGTAAGTCAAGGTTTCAATGTATTCAACCAGTGGGCGGCTGAGCAAACGGTAGGTTTCTTGGTCAAGGTCTTGGCCATCGCCGTGGTAGCCCATCAATTGCACCACTTGGGTGTTAACGCCGCTGACTTCAATCACGTTGTCAGCGTCTGGCGTTACATCGTAAACAACGGCAACTTCGTAGTAGCCGCCTGCTTCGCCGGCATCTTCAACGCCGTCTTCGCCAGTTGCCACCACTTGGCGGATGGCCACGTTAACTTCGTTCTTTTCTTCTGGTTCGTCCAGCAAGTCATAGTGGAAGGCACGTACGATAATTGGGGTTTGCTTGTTAAATTCCATCTTTTTACCTCAGTCTTTTTTATAAAAATTCTAGTGTCCGTTAAGGTTTCTTTGATAGCGGCCAGGACGATTATAGTCGTCTTTCAGCTTGTCGTTTTCGTAGTGGTGGGACTTTTCCATGTGGGGGAAGCCTTGCTGGCGCAGAGCTTCAAAAATCACAATCGCTGCCGAATTAGACAAGTTGAAGGCCCGAATCTTATCAGACATGGGAATCCGCAAATTGCGTTCTTCATATTGTCGCATAAAGGTTTCTGGTAAACCAGTAGTTTCCCTGCCAAAAACAAAGAAATATTCCTTGCTTGGGTCGGTGTAGTCAACATCCGTATAAGCCTTGCTGGAGAACTTGGAAATGAGGTACATTTCCGCATTGTCCGGCAGGCTGGCCAAGAAGGCCCGGAGGTCATCGTGGCGGCGGATTTCTACTTCCCCGCCATAATCTAAGACCGCCCGCTTTAAGTGCTTGTCGTCTAGCCGAAAGCCCAAGGGCTCGATCAAGTCTAAGATCGTGTTGGTCCCAGCACAGGTTCTGGCAATGTTGCCAGTGTTGTCCGGAATTTCCGGTTCAAACAAAACGATATGGTTTGTCATTTTTTAGCTATGTTCCCTTTCTTCTTTTTGACCATTTTCTGGCGCTTTTGGCTCGGTCACACTATCCGCGTAAAGGTGGGAAACCCTCTTGTAGTATTCAAACAGGTGACTGACCAAAATCTTGGCCACCGCATACATCGGAATCCCGCCAACAACGCCGAGCAGGCCCCAAACCGAGCCAGCCCCCAGCATGACGATAATCGTCGTTACCGGGTGCATCTTCAAGCGGTTGCCTACGATCAAGGGGCTGATAATCCGCGTTTCAATCAGCTGCTCGACGAAAAAGACGATCAGCACGTTGATCAGCAAGGGCAGCGAGGTGACCGACGCGATGATCAAGGCTGGGATCAGCCCCAAGAAAGTCCCAAAATACGGAATGAGGTTCAAGCAGCCCACTACAATCGCCAAGGCAGCTCCATATGGCTCACCGATAATGGTGTAGCCAATAAAGAACATGATGCCGACGCAGATGGCAACAGAGACCTGACCTCTAACGTAAGAAGACATGGCCTGGTTGACCTCGCTGAGCAGGTTGCTCGTGGCTTGCTCCCACCGCTTCGGCGCAAAATGGGCCAAGTAAGGCCGCAATTTAGAACCATCTTTCAGCATGAAGAACAAGATGAATGGTGCCGTTGCCAGGGTCGTGAAGACCGATGCCGCCACATTGACCGCATTGGTCAGATTGCTAAAGGCACTGGAGACAGCAGAGCTTGAGATCTTATTCATGTCCTTTTGCAAGGATGTCAGCTGCTTTTGGATCGATTCTCTTAAGCCGCTAAGCTTGGGCTTGCTGAGCAAGTCATTGATTGACTCGGTGGCATTTTTCCAAATAGCTGGCCAATTTTTAACCAAGGAATTGATCTGGTTTTGGACCACTGGGATCATCGAATTGATCATCCAGATCAACAAGGCTGTCACCAAGACAAAAATTGCCAAAATGGTGACCGTCCGCGGAACCTTAAACCGCTTCTCCAGCTTGTTGACCACCGGGTTCATCAAATAGTACTGCAAGAGCGCCACGATAACCGGCGGCATGACCGCGCTTAAAAAGACGTTAACCGGATCAAAAATAAAGGAGATGCGGTTAAAAACCAGGATAATAATCAAGGTCAAGAGGACGTTGATCAGCCCCACGCTGAAGCGGTTGTTTAAGACCCACTGACTAAAGACGCTGTCAGCTTTTTTCTTCATTTAGTCACCTCTTACAGGTGCTCGTAGACAATCTCGTCGTCGACCTTAAATTCTGGCATCGCGTCCTTGGCATCCAGTTCCAAGTAAACCGCGTTAGACATTGGCTTCTTTGGCAGCTTGTCCGTAAAGAATAAGCTGACGTGGCCTAAAGCCCGCAGGTTACTGATCGCCATGGAGCCCACGGCAGAGATGATCAGGGTTTCGCCATCGATCGTGATCGTGTCGCCCTTTTTCAAAACGATGCCTTGAGCAGCTTCTTCATCGTCAAACTCTTGAATGACTGAGACCTTTCTCAATTCATCATTAGCGGTTTGACCAAACAAAATTACCGTGCGATCCTTTTCGCTGATCGCGCTTGTTCCGATTTCTTTAATTGTTGATATCCATTTCATTTTCATCACCTACTTACTTAAATTTTATCATACTGAACTAGACAAACTAGTCTAAGTTGCCAAAAGTGAAGCAGGAATTTGTTAATTATTGATTACATCTTTTATCCCTTTATCGACTTTTGCCAGCGAGAAGCATAATATTTAAGTTAGAATAATAGTGTATTGCAATAGAGGAGGTAAAAAACTTTGCATATTCTAATCGGTGGCTACACCAAGCACGAGTCGGATGGCATTTACCAGTTCGACTTCATTGGGGCCGGAAACGAAGCTCACCTTGAGCAAAGAAGAAATGTTGTAAAAGTAGGCGGACCAACCTACTTCCAAAAAGATGGCGACTTCATTTTTACCATCAAAAATGAAGACGGCCACGGCGGCATTGCCGCTTATGAAAATGGCCGCTTGGTCAGCCAATTGCTCCATGAAGGCTCATCCCCAGCTTATGTCGGCATTAACAAAGACAAGCACCTGCTGTATACGGCTAACTACCACACGGGCATCTTGGCCGTGATCAGCTACGA
Source organism: Lactobacillus sp. (assembly GCF_051893255.1). Classification (GTDB taxonomy): domain Bacteria; phylum Bacillota; class Bacilli; order Lactobacillales; family Lactobacillaceae; genus Lactobacillus. The sequence continues at coordinate 39,548 of NZ_JBJFHB010000085.1, forward strand.
TGAAAAGGGCCAATTGACCCTGCTTGACCAAGTCAAGCACGAAAGCCGGGCTTTAGGGCCACGTCCTGAACAAGTGGACAGCGCCCACCCCCACTACTTTGACCAAACGCCAGGCGGGCACCTGGTCTCTTGCGACCTCGGCCAAGACCGCGTCGACTTTTACGATTTTGACGGTCAGCACCTGACCCACCTGGCCAGCTACCAAAACGAAGACGGCTTTGGCACCCGCCACCTGGTCTTTGACCCAAGCGGCAGCTACTTCTACGTTGCCGGGGAATTGTCCAGCCAGGTCAACGTCGTTAAGTTTGACGAAGAAAACTGGATGTTCCAGAACGTAGCAACTTATTCCACGATTCCAGCCAGCTGGGACCAGCATAACGGCGCAGCTGCAATCCGCTTGTCTAAAGACGGCAAGTTCTTGTACGTATCCAACCGCGGCCATGATTCCATCGCCGTCTTTGAAGTCCAAGACGACCACAGCTTGAAATTAATTCAAAGAATTTCAACTTACGGCGAATTCCCACGCGACTTCAACTGGGACGAAGACGAGAAATACGTCGTTGCCGCCAACCAAAACAGTAATAACGCTACTCTTTACCAAAGGGCTAGCGACGGTACTTTGGCCCTCTTGGTCAAAGACATTGCCGTACCTGAAGGCACGAGAGTCTTATTCACTGATTAGTTAGGAGTTTTTTGAAGAATTTATGTTAGACATTTTTAAAGCCATCATCCTGGGCATCATCGAAGGGGTTACAGAATTTCTGCCGATCTCCTCAACCGGTCACCTGTACTTAGCTGACTACATCATCAAGCTGGACCAACCAGCCAGCTTCGTCAACATGTTTATGGTGGTCATTCAATTAGGCGCCATCTTGAGCGTGATCGTCATTTACTTTAACAAGCTAAATCCTTTTGCCCCGTCCAAAAGCAAGCGGGAAAAGGGACAGACTTGGCAGATCTGGTTTAAGGTCATTGTGGCCTGCCTGCCATCAATTATCATCGGCTTGCCGCTAAACGACTGGCTGGAAGCCAACATGACGACTTGGCAAGTCATTGCCACGACCTTGATCGTTTACGGTATCTTGTTCATCATCTTGGAAAACTACTACGCTAAGCGCAACCCAAGCTTGACTGACTTAAACAAGATGACCTATAAGACCGCCTTCCTCATCGGCTGCTTCCAGGTTCTGTCCATGATTCCTGGGACTTCCCGGTCTGGGGCCACCATCTTGGGGGCGATGCTGATCGGTTCCAGCCGCTTTGTGGCAACGGAATTCTCCTTCTTCTTGGCGATTCCAACCATGTTTGGGGCATCGCTTTTGAAGATCGTGAAGTTCTTTAAGAACGGCCACATCTTTGTCGGCAACCAATTGGCCGTGCTTTTGGTCGGGATGCTGGTTTCCTTCATCGTGGCTTACCTGGCAATCAAGTTCCTCTTGAAGTACGTTCAAAGCCACGACTTCAAGCCATTTGGCTGGTACCGGATCATCTTAGGGGTCATCGTCATCATCTGCGGCTTGGTTTTTGCCTAGATTGTGGTATGATTACTTACTAAATAATTTATTTACCTGGATAAAGGAGTATCCAAACCATGTTAAGCATTCTGTTCATGATTTTTATTCTCTGGCTGTGCTGGAAGATCGGGATCGGCTTTTTGCGGGTCATCCTCTTCTTGATCGGCGTAGGATTAGTGGCAGTCTTTGCCATGTCCCTGCTCGTGCCGCTCTTAGCCCTCATTGCTGTCGGCGGCGCCATTTTTGCAACAGCCAAGACTTTTTATTAAAAGTAAAGAGCTAATATTGCGAATAGGATAAAAGAGCAAATAGAATCAAAGACAAAAAGCGAAAAAAGCAGAGATCATGATCATCGATCATTGATCTCTGCTTTTCTTTTGCATCTTTCAAATTTCAAATTTAGGAATCAGCTTTCAGCTTTTTCCACAAATCCTGCATGTCGGCAGGATCTGGAATCTCTAATTCCCGTTCTTCCCCAGTAAAAGGGTTGGGGAAGGCCAGGTAAAAGCAGTTGAGGGCTTGTCTAGCAAAAGCATCCTCTGCCCCGTATAGGTCATCCCCATACAAAACGTGGCCGATTGACTGCATGTGCACCCGGATCTGGTGGGTGCGGCCGGTTAAGAGGCGGAGTTCTACTAAACTGGCGCCAGGAACCTGGTCGATCACCCGGTATTCGGTCAGGGCCTTTTGCCCCGCGGGGTCCACTTGCCGCTTGACCGTGTCGCCGACCCTCGCCAGGGGCTTGTCGATTAGGCCCGTCATTTCACCTTCGCTGAAGTTGCCGTGAACGATGGCATGGTACTTTTTGATAAAAAGCTCCTTGCCCAGCTTGTTAAAGCGGTCGTGGGCGATGGCGGTTTTGCCTAAAAGAACCAGGCCAGACGTGTCCTGGTCCAGCCGCGTCACGATATGAGGCTTGATGTAGGCCGGGTCTTCGCCCTTCTCTTCAAAATAGCCCAGAACCCGGTTGATCACGGCGTCTTCTGAGTGAAAGCCAGACGGAATGGAGAGCAGGCCTGCCGGCTTGTTGATGACGATATAGTCATCTGTTTCTTCCACCACCTGGATGGGGATGCGGGACACCTTCAAATACGGGTTCACCTTTTCCTGCCCCATCACAAAGTGGACGACGTCCCCTTCTTTTAAGTGGTAATTGCTGGTCCGCCGGTGGTGGTTGACCAGCATCATCCCCCCGCGATTCTTACAGTTGTTGACGGCCCGGCGGGAAAAGCCTTTTTTCATCAAAAAATGACTCAGCGTGACTGGGTCATCTTTTCCTACGATTAACTTAAATACTTGCAAATTACTTGATGTCTCCGATAAAGGCTTCATTGACCCGGTCCCAGAAGTGGTGGTGGCCGTACTCATAGAAGCTGATTTCTTCTTTAGCGATGCGGTAGTCAGCCTGCATCACGTCGGTCAGGGCGATCCGCTCCCCATCAACGATCACGACTGCCCGGTCGGTGTTCTTGGGCACGATGGTGATCCATTCATCCGGTGCGATCACGATGGGCGACCCCACCGTCCGAAAGACCAGGTTGTTGATGGAGGCAATTTCCGTCAGCTGCAGGGCCTTGAGGCGCGGGTGAATCACCGCGCCGCCCAGCGACTTGCTGTAGGCCGTTGACCCCGTTGGCGTTGACACGCAAAGGCCGTCGCCTCGGAAATTTTCAAAGCGGCTGCCGCCAATGGACACTTCGGCTTCCATGGTCTTGGAGACCCGCTTAATGGAGGCCTCGTTTAAGGCTAAAAATTCCTTAATGCCGCTGCTGGTCGTGACTTTCATGGCCAAAAGCGGGTAAGTGACCGAGTGCTCCTTAACCGGGTGGCTGGCCAAGGCTTCGACCAATTTTTCCATGTCATAGTTTCGCCAGTCGGTGTAAAAGCCCAAGTGGCCCGTGTGGATGCCGGCAAAGGCGACCCGGTCTAGCTGCTTTTGGTACTTGTGAAAGGCGGAAATCAAGGTGCCGTCGCCCCCGACCGAAATGACCAAGTCGGGGTGGTCTTGGTCTTGCAGGATGCCGGCTTCTGCTAAAAGCACCTGCAGGTGTCTGACCGCCACCCGGGTGGTCACCCGGTCGTTATGCACAATTGCTACTTTCATAACTTTTCCTTGCCCTTATTTTGGGTAAAAATCTTCTGCGCTTCCTTGACCTCGTTGCGGATCGAAGACATTTCTTCATCCAGCTGGTAGGCCGCTTCGGCCGTCCGCTTCAGGCGCTCAGAAATATCTTCTGGGTATTCGCCCTGGTACTTGTAGTTCAAGGTGTGCTCAACCGTGGCCCAGAAGTTCATGGCCAAGGTTCGGATCTGAATCTCAGCCAGCAGTCTCTTTGACCCTTCTGGCAGGTAGACCGTATAAGCCACCACCATGTGGTAAGACCGGTAGCCTGATGGCTTGGCATTCTTGATGTAGTCTCTTTCTTCGACCACTTCCAGGTCTTCTCTGGCATGGAGCAGATCCACCACCCGGTAGATGTCGTCGACAAATTGACACATGATCCGGATGCCGGCGATGTCTTGCATGTCGGTTTCAATCACGTCCGGACTGATCACCCGCCGCTGCATCTTCTCTTTAATGGAGTCAACGGTCTTAACCCGGCCAACCACGAACTCGATTGGTGAGTGCTCGCCCTTGGTCAAAAAGCTCTGGCGGAGCGCTCTTAATTTTACTTTTAATTCATTAACGGCTTCGCTATAAGGCCATAAAAAAGTGTCCCAGTCATTAATCACAGTTCATTTTCCTTCCATCTCAAACAAATTCATTTTAACATAGATACTAGTGAAAACCGCAAAAGTCGATTTAAATCTTTTTTAACGTAAGGAGCCTTTTGATATGAGTAAAAATCGCGAAATTGAAGCTAAAGTTGCCCTGACCCAGAAAAGCTACGAGCAAATCGCTGCCGCCTACCCGGTTAAGGCAGATTTCCAGCAAAAAAACACCTACTTTGATACGCCAGACAAAGTCTTAAAAGCCCACCATAATGCCCTCCGGATTCGGACTTTTAGTGACCGCGCTGAAGAAACCATCAAGGTGCCAGAAGCCCAAAAATTGCAGGAAAAGTACCACGAAAGCCTGGAAATCAACGATGACTTGACTAGTGAAGAGGCTGAAAAGTGGCTGGCCAAGGGGCAAGTCTACCTGGGCGGCAACGTCGGGAGCTTTTTAAAAGAAAATTACCCAAGCGACGTTGACAAGCTCAGAAGCTTTACCTGGAGCCAGACCCACCGGCTGCTGCTCAACGGGCCTTTTGACTGCGAAATCACCCTGGACCAGACCAGCTACCCAGACGGCTTTAGCGACTACGAAATGGAAATCGAAAATGACGACCCAGCCCTGATCAAGGAATGCTTGACCCAGTTGCAGGACCGCTTCAAGCTGGAAATTGCGACGACCAACAACATGAGCAAGATTGCCCGGGCCAGCCTCCATGCCGGCAACTAGTCCCAAAAGTGCTTTTCTTTTGTCATTGCGCCAAACTTTTGTTAAAGTAGCAATGATCAAACTTTTGGAGGGTCGACAATGTTCGAACTTTTTCTGTTTATTAATCCTTTAGGCCTGTCTTGCTTTCAGCTGGAAAACAAGATCAAGCTGCTAGCTGAAGAACTCGATTTAGAAATCTGCGTCAATTACCTGCCCCTGGTCACCTTAGACTCGATGAAGGCGGACATGGTTAAGCGCAACTGGAACTTCAACACGGTCATCAACCTGGCCCACTACCACGAAGCCTCGCTGAGTGCCCAGAACCTTTACTACGCTATTCAGATTGCCTATGGCAAAAAGCGCGCCAGGAAGTTTCTCTTTAACTTGCAAGAAAAACTCAGCTGCGGCAAAGAAGAATACTCTTTTGACCTAGCGAAAAAGCTGATCAGCGACTTAAAGCTGGACTTAAAGAAGATTGAAGGCGTCAAGCGGGAAGACTGCCTGAAAGACGCGATTGGTCAAGACCAGCAGCTAGCCAAAAAGTTCCACATTAGTTCCCTTCCTTCAGCCGTAATCTTCAACGATGCCGTTGACGACAGCGGCCTACTCCTTGACGGCGAGCCCAGCTTGGACGAGCTCCGATCCATCTTTGAAAATCGCGATCGCCAAGCACTTAGCGACAGCAACGAAAATATCGCCTGTGAGCCAGATTGCGACTACAATTCCTTCTACTGCCAGACCGGACATCTCCATCTCCTTTAAACAGCCAATGGCTGTTTTTATTTGGCTAAAAATTGCTCCAGCCAGCTAGTAGTTCCCGGAATCCGCCAAGTGCTAAAGGCCGTAGCCGGCAGAGTCTCGATCGTATAGCCTTTTTCATACATCTGGCCCGCGATTCGGTAGCCAAAGCGGCTTTTTTCCCGGAATTGCTTTTCTAGCCAAAATTTTTCTTCTTTTTCCCAATTTTTGCCAAAAACTGTTCTGACACTTGGCTGAAAGTGCCAAAGCAAATCAATCCCGCTAGCATCCAAATTAAAGCTGGCCGTCTGGTAGTTTAACCGGGTGCTGATCGGAGCCTCCAAGATATGGTGTTTTAAGCGGATCTGAGCCCGTTTCGGGTCAATCTCCAGGTAATAGCACCCCCAGGCTGAATTTTGGCGGAAATAGATCAATTGGGTCTTTTTCAGCTGCTGGCCCAGGTAGTGCCGCCTGCCCACCAGCCAGATGTCGGTAATGCCGATGCCCCGGTATAAGTCGTGCCGGTGGTGGTATTCCTCATCGCTCAAGGGTGCGCACTGGACCTCAAAGGCCAAATTTGGGCTGGCTAAGACGTCGGCGCGCAGTGCCCCGTCAGCCAGCGGCACCTCCACTTCTGCGGGCATCCCCGCCGCTGTTAAGGCGGCTTGCAGGAGCATTTTCGACCGGCGGTGCTCGTCTTGCTCGCCCTGCCCCTCTTGGTAAGGCCGGAAGTGCTTGAAAAAGGCGGCCGAGCGCTGCGAAATGACAAGAATCACGCGCTTTTTGCAGCGCGGACAACGGTAAATTTCTTGGTTTAGATAGTTTGGATTCAGCTGGACTTTGGCGGCTTCACTGACGGCTAAAACCAGCTCATTTTTTAATAAAGCTGCGTACAAAAAAATCCCCCCACTTATTAGTACGCCAAAAATCGAATTTTTACCGAAATTGGTTACAGAGTGGGGAAAGTGTCAGAACACCGCCAAAAACAAAAAGATCCTTCACCGCGTGAAGGATCTTTCTTACTTGTTAGCTAATTGTCTTCTTAAAGCACCTAAGGCATCTTGCTGGAAGAGGCAACGGCCATGGCGCTGGGCCTTGTCCATCTCATCGCCTGTTACCTGGCTGCCAAATTCATTGGCGATCGCCCAAGCATCAGCCGGCTTCATTTCGGCATAGTTTTCATCCATGAAGGCCAGCTTTAAATAGAACTTGCCTTGGTAGTAGTAGACGCTTGAGGCCAGGTCGCTGACCCAGAGGCTGTCGGCTAAGGCCAGCAAGTCATCGATATCGTCAAAAGCAACCGAGTGATTTTCTTGGTAGTCCCAGTAGTCATCATAGTCGCTGGTATCGCCGCGGCCCAGATCGTGCATGATCACCGGATCGATGTCGGTATTGGCATCATCAGCCGGGTCCAGGTCGGCAAAGGCCCGCGGCTCGTCTTCCTCTTCTTCGACGTCGCCGCCTACGCCATTAGCGGCCGGATCAAAAAAGCGCCGCATCTCTTCTGGCATGTCCATATTCTTGTTCATCTTGGTAATCAAGAGGTCAATGCCGCCATCATTAGGCATCACCTGAAAGGTCACAGGGGCATCACTGGCAAAGCTGTTGTCCACGTCAACTTCATGCAAAATTGACAAGAAGAATTCCTGGACCCGGTCCCGATTGCCTAACAGGTCTAGGATTTTCAGGCCTCGTTGATTTAAGTCATCGCGGGTCATGCTTACCCGAAGCGTATTCTCATTCACCTTTTCAACACGCATCTTACGTCCCTCCTTTGTCTTTACTGTTATTGTAACCTAAACTTTGAAAAAAACAAAAGCGTTAGCCTTTTCGCGGCTAACGCTTATTATGACCTATCTTACATCCCTTGGTCAGCTAACTTCTTGGCCTTAGCCATTTCCAGTCTTCTGACGCTGCGTGGCAAAAAGCGGCGGATCTCATCTTCGTTGTAGCCCACTTGCATGCGGCGGTCATCCAAGATGATTGGCCGTCTCAAAAGACTTGGGTTCTTTTCGATGAGGTCGATCAGTTCGTTCATTGAGATGTCGTCTAAATCAATGTTTAATTCTTGAAATGCTTTAGAACGCGTAGACACAATTTCCTCAGTGCCTTCTTCTGTCATTCTTAAGACGTGAATAATTTCTTCCCGGTTTAGCGGATCAGAAATGATGTTTCTTTCCTTGTATGGGATGTTATGCTTTTCCAGCCATTGCTTGGCCTTGCGGCAAGAAGTGCAGCTAGGTGAAACATATAAATCAACCATGATCATCACGCTCCTTAAAATTGATATTGCTTGAACACACATTCGATACTATACATATAGTTTAGCACTGATACTTACAAAAAGGAAGAGGGTTTCGGCTTTTCTTTGCATTTTCTTAACTATTGATAAGCAAAAAAGCAATTAGCTTGCGCTAATTGCTTTTAAACTACTTGTTAGCCATCAAATTCTTAACCAATTCAATGTTGTCTTCGTTTGACAATGATTCGTTAACTGCCTTGTCAGCCAAGTCAGCCAATTCTTCAGTTGAGAGCTTCTTCATTTCGTTTCTAATCCGCAAAATTGAAGTTGCGCTCATTGAGTATTCGTCAAGACCCATTGAAAGCAAGATTGGGAACATAGTTGAGTCACCAGCTGCTTCCCCGCACATGCCGCACCAGATGCCAGCCTTGTGAGCTGAGTCAATGGTGTGCTTGATCAGGCGCAGTACTGATGGGTTGTATGGTTGGTAGAGGTAAGAAACGTTTTCGTTACCACGGTCAGCAGCCATCGTGTATTGGATCAAGTCGTTAGTACCAATTGAGAAGAAGTCAACTTCCTTAGCAAATTGGTCAGCCAATACGGCAGCAGCTGGAACTTCGATCATCATGCCGACTTGCAGATCATCGCCAACCTTAACGCCTTCCTTAACCAGCTTGTCCTTTTCTTCAGCCAAAACAGCCTTAGCTTGGTGAAGTTCGTCCAAGGTACCGATCATTGGGAACATGATGCCCAGCTTACCGAAAGCAGAAGCTCTCAGCAAAGCCCGCAATTGGGTGCGGAAGATGTCCTTGTTCTTAAGTGACAAACGAACGGCACGAATGCCCAAGAATGGGTTCATTTCTTCTGGCAAGTCCCAGTATGACAAGTGCTTGTCACCACCGATGTCCATGGTTCTGATGATTACTTGCTTGCCGTTCATGCCTTCAAGAACCTTCTTGTAGGCTTCAAATTGGTCTTCTTCAGTTGGGAAGTCACTGGAGTTCATGTACAAGAATTCAGTTCTGAACAAACCAACTGCTTCAGCACCGTTTTCCAAAACGCCAGCAAGGTCGTCTGGAGTACCGATGTTGGCAGCGATGGTGAAGTGCTTGCCGTCAGCAGTTACTGATGGTTCGTCCTTCAACTTGCGCCATTCAGCCTTTTGCTTAGCGAAGTCTTCGCCCTTCTTCTTGTAGTCAGCAACTTGTTCATCGCTTGGTTCAACGATAGCTACGCCGTCCAAACCGTCAGCGATCAGCATTTGACCGTTCTTAACAGAAGTGGTGATCTTTTCAGTACCAACAACAGCTGGGATTTCCAAAGACCGAGCCATGATTGCTGAGTGAGCAGTCCGGCCGCCAAGGTCAGTTACAAAGCCCTTAACGTACTTCTTGTTAAGTTGAGCAGTGTCACTTGGAGTAAGGTCTTCAGCAACCAAAACAACTTCGTGGTCAATGCTTGCCAAGTTAGGCAATTCCTTGCCCAAAAGGTGAGCCATGATCCGCTTTGAAACGTCGCGAACGTCAGCTGCTCTTTCTTGCATGTAGGCATTGTCAGTCATGCTTTGGAAGATGCTGATGAAGTTTTGAGCAACTTCGTCAAGAGCTGCTTCACTGTTCACAGCGTCGCTCTTGATCTTAGCATCGATTTGACCAGTGAATTCTGGGTCTGACAAGAACATCAAGTGGGCGTCAAAGACTTGAGCTTCTTCTTCGCCTAAGCTTTCAGCTGCAACTTTGCGGATGTTTTCAAGTTCAGCTTGTGATTCTTCAACAGCCTTGCTAAAGCGAGCTACTTCAGCTTCGACGTCGTCGACAGTCTTCTTTTCAAAAGAAAGATCTGGTTCAACGAGGAGGTAAGCAGGTGCTACGGCTACGCCATCACTAGCTGCGATTCCCTTCAAAGTTTCAGTCATTATTCAGCCAAACCTTCTTTTGACATAGTTTCAGCAACAGCTGCGATAGCTTCCTTTTCGTCATCACCTTCAGCAGTGATAGTAACGTCTGCGCCTTGGCCAACACCAAGTGACATAACGCCCATGATTGACTTCAAGTTAACTGACTTGCCGTTGTATTCAAGGTTGATGTCTGAACCAAACTTAGAAGCAGCTTGTACAAGCAAAGTAGCTGGACGAGCGTGAATACCAGTTTCAGCAATTACGTGAAATTCTTTCTTTTCCATAGTAAATTATCTCCTTAAAATTAAAAATCAAGAATTGGTAACCGTGTACCGTTTCCCTTACAGAATAACATGTTTTTGGCTTTATTACAACTTAATTTGTAAATGTTTTCATCAATACGGCCGCTTATTATCGATTGACGTGTAGACGACAACCCCGCCTCGGTCGGCTCTACCAGTGATTTTCTTGCTCTTGCCGTAGTTTCTCAAGGCTTGCTGGAAGCCAAAGGCGGTGTCGCGGTCTGCTTGAGGATCAACCCGATATTCGGCCAATTCTCCAGAAACCAACTGATCTAAAATCTTGATGTAGTCCATAGGTCCCTCCTGCCAATATTTTAGCGCAATTTTTCCCTTTTTAGTAAGGAAAAAGTTTCACTTACTTTTTAAAAGAAAAACACTTTTTTCCGAGACTTAGCACTTGATTTATTCGAGTGCTAATCCTATAATCTAACCATAGATAAGATGAAAGGCGGTATAAAAAATGTTGTGTCAAAACTGCCATGAACGGCCAGCTTCGATCCACCTCTACACCAAAGTCAATGGCGAAAACCGAGAAATCGATCTGTGCCAGCAATGCTATCAAGAACTAAGGAATCAGCAAGGTAATCAAATGAATAACGATAACTTTTTTGGCGACTTCGACGATTTATTCAATGCCTTAAATCGCGGAGGTGCCGGCAACAATAACGGCAATAATTCTAACAATCCCAACAACCCTAATAATCCCAACTACTTTGGCGGCGGGCAAGGCGGCCAAGGTGGCCAGGGCGGGCAATCCCTCTTAGCCCAATACGGCACCGACTTAACGGCCCTGGCTAAAAAGGGCAAGATTGACCCCGTCATTGGCCGGGACAAGGAAATCGCCCGCGTCATCGAAATCTTGAACCGGCGGACCAAGAACAACCCGGTTTTGATCGGGGAAGCCGGGGTTGGTAAGACCGCGGTCGTTGAAGGCCTAGCCCAAGACATCGTGGATGGTTCGGTTCCAGCCAAGCTGCAAAACAAGCGCATCATTTCCTTAAACATGGTTTCCATGGTTCAAGGGACCGGGATCAGAGGGCAATTCGAGCAAAGAATGCAGCAGCTGATCAAGGAGCTGCAAACCCAGCCCGACATCATCCTCTTCATCGACGAAATCCACGAAATCGTGGGTGCCGGCAATTCTGAAGGCGGCATGGACGCTGGCAACATCATTAAGCCAGCCTTGGCCCGGGGTGAACTGCAATTAGTCGGCGCAACCACCATCAAGGAATTCCGCGAAATCGAAAAAGACTCTGCTTTGGCTCGCCGCTTCCAACCAGTTGAAGTTAAAGAACCAAGCATCGACGAAACGATCAAGATCTTAAAGGGGATCCAAAAGCGCTACGAAGACTACCACCACGTTCACTACACCGATGATGCCATCGAAGCTGCCGTTAAGCTCTCAGCCCGCTACATCCAGGACCGCTTTTTGCCAGACAAGGCCATCGACCTTTTGGACGAAGCCGGTTCCAGAATGAACCTGACCATTCCATATATCGACAAGGCCAAGGTGCAAGAGAGGATCGACGCTGCTGAAAAGCTGAAGCAGGATGCCTTAAAGAACGAAGACTACGAAAAGGCTGCCTACTACCGCGACCAAATTGAGAAATACGAAAAGCTGAAGGATCAAAACGTTGACCCTGACAAGACCCCAACCATCACGGCCAAGGTCATGGATAAGATCGTCGAAGAAAAGACCAACATCCCAGTTGGCGACATCCAGGCTCAAGAGGAAAACCAATTGATCAACCTGGCTGACGACTTAAAGGCCAAGGTCATTGGTCAAGACGAAGCCGTTGAAAAGGTTGCCCGGGCCATCCGCAGAAACCGGATCGGCTTTAACAAGTCTGGCCGGCCAATCGGCTCCTTCCTCTTTGTTGGCCCAACCGGGGTCGGCAAGACCGAATTGGCTAAGCAATTGGCCCTCAAGATGTTTGGCTCAGAAGATGCCATGATCCGCTTTGACATGTCCGAATTTATGGAACAATACTCCGTTTCCAAACTGATCGGGTCTGCTCCTGGCTATGTTGGCTACGAAGAAGCTGGTCAACTGACTGAGCGCGTTCGCCACAACCCATACAGCTTGATCCTGCTAGACGAAGTGGAAAAGGCCCACCCAGATGTTTTAAACCTCTTCCTCCAAATCATGGACGATGGCCGCTTGACCGACTCGCAAGGCCGGACCGTTTCCTTCAAGGACACGATCATCATCATGACTTCTAACGCCGGTCAAGGGATCAAGACGGCAAGCGTCGGCTTTGCCGCTGAAAACAGCCACAACGAGGCTGAAGAGACCCGCAAGGTAATGAGCCAATACTTCAAGCCAGAATTCTTGAACCGCTTTGACGACATCATCCAGTTCCACCCACTTACCAAGGACAACCTCTTGAAGATCGTTTCCTTAATGCTGACTAAGACCAACTCGATGGTCGCTGACCAAGGCCTCCACATTGAAGTTTCAGACGCTGCTAAGGAAAAATTGGTTGATGAAGGCTACGACCCAGAAATGGGTGCACGCCCTCTTCGCCGGATCATCCAAGAAGAAATCGAAGACAAGGTGGCTGACTACAAGCTGGACCACACCGAAGCCAAGAACTTAGTGGCTGACGTCAAGGACCAAGAAATCGTGATTTCTGAAGCCGCCCCTGCCCTACCAGTAGAACAAACCAGCACGAGTGAAAACTAGTTTTTAGCTAAAATTTGATTTCTATCTAAATTTTAAAGAAACTAGAAAAAACAAGACTTCTTGCAAAAAGAGGCCTTGTTTTTTTACTCAATGCGTTATAATGAAATTGAGAGGAATATTAGAGACAAATAGAAAAGGGTGAAGTTTTATGCACTTAATTGATGTTACCAATAGTTACGCTGATTTGGTTCACAGTCAGCTGAATACGACCGCCGTTAACTACGTTAAGGTCTACTCTTTAGGAAATACCACTGTCGTTTACACCGAAAGCCCGATTGCCATCGGCATCGTCTTAGAAAATCACCACCGCAAGGTTCGTGAAGAAGAACTTGAATTTGTGATTAAACGCCTGATTCCTGACCGGGGCAGCTACCAATTAACGGTTGACAAGACCCGTCACGTGGTCGAAATCCACGTTGACAAGTAAGAAACAAGTAACATTTTAATCAAGTAACGCAAAGAGCCTAATCGGCTCTTTTTCTTTTTACTTTTTATTTTTGCAAAATTTTACCGATTTTTTGACAATTTTGCAATTTGTCTATTATTTTATAGAAAAAGTCTCAGAAATTGATCTAAATCAATTTTTCGATTAGTCAGGAGTTCTAGAATAGCAGTAAGCACTGGAAAGCGCTTAACAAGTAACGCAAACTGTCGGTTAAAAAAGGAGGAATAACAATGGCAGTTTATGAAAACTACTTTTATTCTGAACACGATTTTGACAAGGAACACATGGGCTACAAGCCCCTCAGCATCCCGGAAGGCGTAGAAGCTGCTCCCCTTCCCGTTCCGCCAGTCTTAAAGCCAGACAAGCTTGAAGGCAACGACATCTACTACACCATTGAAGCGCAAGTTGGCGAAAGCCAGATTTTGCCAGGCAAAAAGACCACGACTTGGGGCTACAACGCACCGCTGCTTGGCCAAACCATGGTGGTCAAGACTGGCCAGCGCGTCCACGTCCATTTGAAAAACAGCCTGCCAGTTTTGACTTCCTTCCACTGGCACGGCATGGAAGTGCCCGGCCCCATCACTGACGGCGGCTGCCACGCTCCTGTTTACCCTGGCGAAGAAAAAGACATCGAATTTACGGTTAAGCAGCCTGCCGCTTTGACTTGGCTCCACGCTCACCCATGTCCATCCACGGCCATGCAGGTCTGGATGGGCCTGGCCATGGGGGTCGTGGTCACTGACGATAACGAAGCCAGACTCCCAATTCCTAAGAACTACGGAGTTGATGAATTCCCGCTCATTTTGCAGGACCGGACCTTCCACGACAACCAATTAGACTACCGGAAGGACTACGACCCAATGGGCGTCTTTGGCGAAGTGCCGCTGATCAATGGGGCCGTAAAGCCTTTTGTCGACGTGACGACTAGAAAAGTCCGCCTGCTTTTCTTAGGCGGGTCTGACCGCCGGGAATGGCGCCTGCACTTTGAACATGACCTCACCATGACTCAAATTGGGGGCGACGACTCCTTCTTGAGACACCCAATTGATGTTAAAAAGCTGCTCATCGGGCCAGGCGAAAGACAGCAAGTCATCGTCGACTTCAAGGACTTTCACCCAGGCGACACGGTTGCGCTTTACACCGACGACTTCAAGCTGGTCGAATTCCGAATCCACGAATTTGCCCACACTGAAGCAGACGATAAGGAACTGCCTTTTAACATCTTTACGCCAGAAGATCCAGACGTAAACCCAGAAATGCCAGTTCGCCACGTCACCATGGACGACCACGACAAGATCAACGGCCTGCGCTTCTCCATGGAAAGAATCGACATGGAACAAGAACTGAACTCGGTTGAATACTGGGACATCACCAACACCAACTCTTCAGCTGCCGGGATGCTGCACCCCTTCCACATCCACGGCGCCCACTTCTTGGTACTCTCAAGAAACGGGAAAAAGCCAAACCCTAACGAAGTCAATGTCTACAAGGACACGGTGGAAGTTGGCCCTGGTGAAACCGTCCGCCTCAAAGTCTACTTCCAAAACCCTGGCGTCTTCATGTACCACTGCCACATCATCGAACACGAAGATGCCGGCATGATGGCTCAAATCAAGATCGTTGATCCAAAAGACCCTGACAAGGAATACAAGCTGATGGACATGGAAACCATCACCAACGCCTTTGCTAGCGAAATGGGCGTTGAGCCAGGCGAAGTCTTCATGCCAGGGATGGACGTAGAAGAAATGGACATGGGCTGCGCCTTCCATCAGGCAGAAGCAGAACAAAGCCGCCGCTTGGTTGAAGCCGTCAGTGCTGCTTCTCACGGACACGGCCATGAACATGCTGAACATAGCCATGTTGACACCAGTTCTGGCGCGAGCCACTAGGAGGTCCTTATCATGATGAACAACAACCCCTTCTTGAAAGTTTTATGGGTCATCCTCTATGCCCTGACTTTCTACTACACCTTTACCAACCAAATGATGATGGCCATGTACTTCATGGCCGGGACCATGTTTGCCCAGTCAATCGTTGACCTGGTCTACTACTTCATCCAAAAGAAAAATCCTAAGTCAGCTTCAGAAATGAACTGCTAAAAGTCAAACTCAAGAAACTCAAACTCTACCAACTTCTAAACAAAAAGACATAAATTAAAAGATCTCAGCTAAATAGCTGAGATCTTTTCTTGCTTTTACAGCTTTTCCGTTAAAGTGACGTCTGGGTACTTGTCGTGGAACCAGCGTTCAGCAAAGGCATTTTCAAAGAGGAAGAGCGGGTTGCCGAAGCGGTCCTTAACCAATAAGTTCCGGCTAGAAGACATCTTCGGATCCAGGTCTTCTGGCTTGATCCAGCGGGCTACCCGGTGACCGATAGAGGTCATTTCAACTTCAGAATTGTATTCATTCTTCATCCGGTACTGGAAGACTTCAAACTGCAATTGCCCAACCGCACCTAAGATGTAGTCGTCGGTTTGGTAGTTGCGGTAAAGCTGCACGGCACCTTCTTGCACCAGCTGGTTCATCCCCTTGTGGAAAGACTTTTGCTTCATCACGTTCTTTGGAGAAACCCGCATGAAGAGTTCTGGGGTAAATTCTGGCAGAGCTGGGAATTCCAGCTTGCGCTTGCCGGCGTAGATGCTGTCGCCGATTTGGAAGTTGCCCGTGTCGTAGAGCCCAACGATGTCGCCGGCAACGGCTTCAGAAACTTGGACTCTAGAACTGGATTCAAATTCAACCGCGTTGTTCAAGCGGACGGGCTTACCGGTTCTAGCCAAGGTCACGTCAAGACCGCGGCTGAATTCCCCGCTGCAGACCCGGACAAAGGCGATCCGGTCCCGGTGCTGGGGGTTCATGTTGGCCTGAATCTTGAAGACAAAGCCAGAGAATTCGTCATCGTCTGGTGCCAATTTTTCATCCCCGTTAACGGTGTGGTCGCTTGGTGCCGGCGCTAAGTCAACGAAGCTCTTCAAGAAGGTTTCGACCCCAAAGTTGGTCAAGGCTGAGCCAAAGAAGACTGGCGTTTGTTCACCGGCCAAAACGGCTTCCTTGTCAAATTCCGCCCCGGCCCCTTCTAGCAGCTCGATTTCGCCCAAGGTGTCTTGGTATTGGGGATCGTTGGCCATTGGGTTGTCTTCTGGCACCTTGCCATCAACCAGAGGAATGAACTTGTCTTGCCCTTCTTCTGGGTGGTAGAGCTCGATGCGCTGGTTGGCAATATCGTAAAGGCCTCTCATGGTCTGCCCCATCCCGATTGGCCAGTTCATAGCGACGCCTTCGATGCCCAAGACGTCTTCTAGTTCTGCTACTAAGTCAAGGGGTTCCCGTCCATCCCGGTCCAGCTTGTTCATGAAGGTAAAGACTGGAATCCCTCTTTGGCGGACAACCTTGAAGAGCTTCTTAGTCTGCGGTTCAATACCGCGGGCCGAGTCGATCACCATGACGGCAGCGTCAACCGCCATCAAGGTCCGGTAGGTGTCTTCTGAGAAGTCCTGGTGACCTGGGGTGTCCAAGATGTTGATCCGCTTGCCTTCATATTCAAACTGCATCACGGATGAAGTAACAGAGATACCACGCTTTTTTTCGATTTCCATCCAGTCACTAGTGGCGTAGTTGCCAGTCTTCCGGGCCTTAACCGTCCCGGCGCTCCGGATGACCCCACCCAGGAGCAAAAGCTGTTCCGTGATCGTCGTCTTACCGGCGTCGGGGTGGGAAATAATCGCAAACGTTCTTCTCGTCTTTACCTTATCAGCTAATTCTTTGTTCATTATTCTTTTGTTTCTTCCTCGCTTGTTTCTTCAGGCAATGTCAAAAGGACCGTTAACAGTCTTGACCCTCGCATTCTTCTGGTTGACAAGACCATGCCGTTGTCCAGCGGCACTTCTAAGTGCTCACCCCGGCTCGGAATGACGCCGAGCTTGGTGATCATGTAGCCAGCGACCGTATCCACGTCTTCCATTTCGATGTCGGTGCCAAAGCGCTCGTTAAAGTCGTCTAGTGGCATCTTGCCGTAGATCACAAATTCCCGGTCGGTTAACTGCCGCACCAAAACCTCAGCCTTGTCGACCTCGTCATCGATATCGCCCACGATTTCTTCGATCAGGTCTTCAATCGTGGCCAGGCCCGTCACCCCGCCGTATTCGTCGGTCAAGATGGCAATCTGCTGCTGGCTGGTCTGCATCTGGACTAGTAAGTCGTCCAGCTCCATAGTTTCTGGGGCAAAGAGGGGTGCGGAAATCAGGCGGTCATAGGTCAAATGGTCAAAACCGACGCGTCTGGCCTCTCGCAAAATCGTCCGAATGTGGATGACGCCGACGATCTTGTCCTTGTCTTGCTTATAGACCGGAATCCGGGAATAAGGCTGGCGCAAGATGTCGTCCAGGTTTTCGCTCAAGTCGTCTTCAATGTCGATCATGAAGGCATCGGTTCTGGGCACCATGACTTCCCGGGCTACCTTGTCATGAAAGGACATGCTGCCCTCAATCATGGAGTATTCCGTATCCGTTAAAAATTTGTCCGCGTGGAGGCGGTCAATTTCAGCCTGTAATTCTTCTTTGCCGCCTTCAGTGTTATTAGCAAAATGGCTCCGCAATTTATCAAACAGGTTGCCTGTCGCAGGGTCGCTGGTCATTGTCGTTAACTCTCTTTCGTGAAATCTAAATATTTTTATTATAGCATAAGACCGCCCCATTTTATGATAAAATACCCCATAGAAAGAGGTGTTTTCCCATGAAAATGAGACGGATCATGCTAGTCTTCGTCTTCCTGCTCTTAATTCCCTATATCTGCAGCCTGGCCATTATCGGGATTGGCTACAATGCCTTGGTCCTGCACTCTAGCGACCCCTTTAGAACCTTCATCGGGGCTTTGACCGGTGCTATCATCATGCTGGCCATCAAGGCCACGGTTCAGCGGCCTTTGAATTTGCTGGCCGGCGACATCTATGACAGCTTCTTGCAGCAGCTTTTGCGCTTTTTCAGCATCAGAAGACGGCCAGTCTTAGAAATTTCCAACTTCTTCTTGGACCTGGTTCTTTGCACCCTAGCCACCATCTTCATCCGCTGGCTCTTGCCCCTTGACTGGATCGTTGGCACGTCAACAGGCTTTGTCCTGCTGATCATGTTCATTTCGACTTGCCTTGGCGCCTACATCGAATACGACAACCTGTCTATTGATGCCAAACTAAAAAAGAGCAGCAGTAACGTTCAGTAACTTTTTAGATTAAGATTGAAAAATTATCAATACAATCTACCAACTGACCTAGAGGTAAAGACTCTTGGTCAGTTTTTTGCTGCCCAAGTCAAGCTGGCGCAGGATGTAAGGGTTAGGGCTGTCTGCTAAGCCTGCTTGGAACTTGGCACCTAAATCCCCAGCTTCATCCAAGAACTTAGGCAATTCAAAGTTGAGGGGCAGGTCAAAGTAAGCCGCATTAGTTTGTTCTTCTGCTTCAAACACGCGGGCGCTTGGCAGGCGGAACTTAAGCAGGCCGCTTGGCTGGTCGACGTCTTGGTCAGTCACCACCCCGTACCAGTACATGAAGTCTTCTGGCCCAAAGACGATCAAGGAGGCTCTTTGGTCAGTTAAACCCTGCTCTGCCAAAAAGTCCTGGAAGACTTGGTCGTTTTCCAGTTCTTGGTTGGCACCGCCAAAGCTGGCGTTAGCATCCATCAGGCTGTCAGGGTAAGCCTTGCCGATAAAGGTTAATTCTGCGATTTCTTTTTCCATCGTAATCTTCTTTCTATTAAGTAGCTATTTTTTACCAAAAGTTATCTCGTTAATATTCTTCCAGCTCTTCTAGGGGCACGATTTCGCCGTTTAAAAAGGCTGTGATCTCGTCGCCGCTAAAGCCGTGGCTGTAGAGATACTGCCGCATCTTCTGCCGGCGGGTGGCCTCATCATAGCGTCTAAAACGCTTATAGGCCTTGATCCCCTGCTTGGCCAGGGCCTCTTGCTGGGCGTCCTCACTAGCTAGGTCAAAGTCTTGGACAATGGCCTCTGCCAGGTCGCTAGTAAAGCCGTGACTGACCAGCTTGACCTTCATCTTGGTCACAACTTCCCGGTTAGCGATCTTGCCCTGCTGGTTCATGAGGGACTTGACCAGTCTTTTGCCAACTTCCAGCCAGGCCTCTTGGTCGACTTCGCTGATGGCCTCATCAATAGTGATGGCGTCAACGCCTTTTTTAGCCAGATCCCGGCTGACGGCCTTAGGGCCCGAGTTGCCCACTTGCAGGTTATTTTTGACAAAAAGCTGTGCGTACACGCGGTCATCCAGGTAGCCCAGGTCTTTTAATTCCTTGGTCGCTTCTTGGGCAGCCGCTGGCGCAACCTCGCGCTTAATTAGGTAGTCCGTGATCTCTTTTTCGGTTCGAGGCTGGTAAGACAGGTACTTGGCCGCCAGGTCCCGGGCCTGGGCACTGGCTTCAAAGGCTTCAATCTCGGCCCTTAAGGCATCGTCTACTTCTTTGCCCTTAAAGAGGGCAAATTCAGCCAGGGTTCTTTCCCCAACCGAAAAAGCGTATGCCTGGTCCAAAAAAATATTGTACCGCCCTGGCCGCTTTTGTGCACTAACTTTAGTGATAATTGGCATCTTTTTCTCCTTACTTTCGTTTTTCATTTACTATTTATCATTTTTTCTATCCAGTCACCCTTTATCTTAGCAAATTGCCAACTTCCTTGCGAAAATCTTGCTATTTTTCCTCAAAGGCCGGTATAATATGATGTCAACACTTATTAGCTAGCATTTTGGCTAGAGTTTATTGTAGAAAGAATTATCATGCAAAAAAAGACCAACTTCAGAAAGCCTCAAGGCTCAAAAAACTTTAAGCGGCCTAACCGGGGCAAGCAGCAAAGAGCTAACAAGCGCTTTGACGACGGCGACAAGCACGTCATCATCACCATCAAGCGCTTGGGCATCAACGGCGAAGGGATCGGCTACTACAAGCGCAAGATCATCTTCATCCCGGGCGCCTTGCCAGGCGAAGTGGTTGTGGCCAAGATCGTGACCGACCACCCGCAATACTTAGAAGGTGAACTGGTCCGGGTTAAGGAAGCCAGCCCCAAGAGAGTGCCTTTCCCGAAAGGCGTTGACCCCAGAATTGGCGGGCTGGAGCTAGCCCACCTGAGTTATGAAGGCCAGCTGGAATTTAAGCGCGACAACGTTTTGTCAGCCCTAGAAAAGTACCACCCACGCGGCTACAAGAACTACAAGGTGAAAAAGACCATCCCAGCGCCAAGTGAATGGCACTACCGGAACAAGGCTTCTTACCAGATCGAAAAGGAAAACCACAAGGTTTCCTTGGGCCTTTATGCCCCTAATTCTCACGAATTAATCGACCTGCCAGAGATGCCAACCCAAAATGAGGACACCCAAAAGGTCGAACGGACCATCCGCGACCTGATCATCCGCCTGCACGTGCCAGTCGCTAACCGCCGCCGCAAGTTCGATGGGGTCAAGACCGTGGTTGTCCGCCAGTCTGAGGCCACCAAGGAAATCCAGGTAACCCTGATCACGGTCGGTCACAAGGTAGAAAACCTGCTGAAGCTGGCAGATGCCATTTTTGAACTGGACCATGTGGTTTCCGTCTTCCAAAACGAAACTGACTGGCAAAACCCACAAGTCTGGGGCAACAAGACCACCAAGCTTTTGGGCAAAAAGCAGATCACCGAAGAAATCATGGGCAAGAAGTTTGGCCTAAGCCCTCGTGCCTTCTTCCAGCTGAATCCGGTCCAAACGGCGACTCTGTATTCAGAAGCCTTGAAGCTGCTGACGCTAACGCCAGACATGACCTTGATCGATGCCTATGCCGGCGTCGGCACCTTAGGGATCTTAGCCGCCGACCAAGTCAAGCAGGTCATCGGGATTGAAAGCATACCGGAAGCCGTGGTTGACGCCCAAAACAACGTCTCCCTCAACCACCTGACTAACGCCAGCTATCTGCAAGGCAGCGTTGAACGCGTCTTGCCGCAGCTGAAAAATGACGGCGTTAAGATCGACGCCCTGATCGTGGACCCACCAAGAACTGGTTTGGCCAAGTCCTTGATCAAGACCCTCTTGGACGTAAAGCCAGAAAGCTTCGTCTACATCTCCTGCAACCCATCGACCTTGGCTCAGGACTTAGTATTACTCACTGAAGCTTACGACGTCCGTGTCATCGAAAACGTCGACATGCTGCCGCAAACGCCGCGCTGCGAATGCATTGCCAAGCTGACTTTACGCAAGTAACTTTTTGTAAAAAATCGAATCCATTAGAAAAGGCGAGAAGATCAAATCTTCTCGCCTTTAAGCTGCGCCTTTGGCAGCCTTCCAAGTGGATGAGGTAGCTCATCAAATTAATAGTCACGATATTCAATTTTAAGAATCGCCAAGGACTGGGCCCGATCATTTTAATAAACAAAAGCCTGTTTGAGTTTTACGTGCTAGCGTATGAACTATTTAAAACGGCCCGCCGCTTGGCTCAGAACCTCAAGCCTTTTACGGTCTCAGTAAGAGAGACAGCGAATAATAATTACAATCTGGAGATAAAAACTTCTGTTCAGTTGTTTTCTACCTCTTCCACAATTTCTAGTATAGCACTGCCTGGAAACGCTTGCAAGCATTTATTTGACGTATTTGGCTAAAAATTTGCGGACAGTTTTGGCATAAAGCTGGTGGTTCTTCTCGATCGACTTAGCATGAACGGCTCCCTTGACGATCAAGAGCTGCTTAGGGCCCTTGCTTGCCCGGTAATTTTTATACACCATGGAGGTTGGGACAAAGGTATCCTTGCTTCCGTGGATAAAGAGCATGGGCTTGGTGTTTTTCTGCAGCTGCTTGACACTGGAAGCCTCGCCTAAAAAGTAGCCAGCTTTAAGCTTGGTGATCCCGCTCAAGATCTCGACCAGTGGAAAACGCGGAAAGGCCGGCATATTGTAAAGAACTTTGGCTTCATGCTCAATTTCATTTTTGGCACTGGTGTAGCCGCAATCCTCGATGAAGGCCTTGACCTGCCTTGGCAGTTTTAGCCCTGAGGTCATCATCGTCGTCGCCCCGCCCATGGAGACGCCAAAGATCACGATTTGGCTGTTTTTTCCGTTTTTCTGGACGACCTGCTGGGCCCACTTTTTCACATCAGCCTTCTCCAGCCAGCCGTAGCCCACGTACTTGCCCTGGCTTTGCCCGTGCCCTTCGGCATCAGGCAAAAGAACATTGTAACCTAAAGAGTGAAACAGCTGGGCGTAGGCTCCCATGTTTTCCTTGTTGGACATGTAGCCGTGCAGGATAATCACGGTTTTTTTGGTCTTTTTGGCTGGAAGATAATTGGCAACCAAGCGATAATTATTCTTAGCAGAGGTCTCGGTCCAGGTCTGCTTCTTGACCTTTTTGTACCAAATTTTTTCCTTGTAGAGAGGATCGGACTTCTTGATGGCAACAGTCCCGTTGGTCACGAAGGACTTTTGCCCAGGCACGACCGCCATGTTGAAAAAGTAGCAACCCGCGCCTAAGAAGACGAGGACGAAGAATATCGCGATTCCCGTGACCCACTTGATGACCCGCTTTTTACTGAACTTTTTTGCTTCTTTATTTCCTTTAGCCAATAGCTTTCTCCTTTACAAAATTCAACTTGCATAGTTTAGCACAAGAAAAAGCTATTGAATTCTATACGCGTATAGGAAATAAAGCGATTTTTAGAAAATCTTAACTTTTTTAGCTAGAAAATCAAAAACGAAAAAAGAAAGGAGATTACCATGCAGCTGACCGACTTCATGCAGCTCTTAACCAATTTAGACGATCGTAATGTTCTTTTTCTAGCAGTCGCAGGCCAAGAAATCCCCCTCAGCAAGGTGACCCTAGCGCGGGAATCCTGCCAGCTGACGACCGGCGACAAGCCCCTCACCCTGGGCCATTTAAAAAGGCTCCTAGGAAGGGGCAGCCAGGACATCCCTCTCCACTTTTTAGCAGACGGCCAAGAAGTCCCGGTCTACGGGGTCCAGATCCAGGCGGCCAAGGGGCGGCTTTTGTGCAAATAGAAAAACTCCGAATCAGTGATTCGGAGTTTTTTTAATTAGCTAGAATTACTTCTTAGGAGCAGCCTTCTTGCCTTCAGCTTCCAGCTTCTTGCCAAGTTCAATGATGTACTTGCGCAGTTCATCCTTGGTTTCTGGGTGTTCCAAGCCGTATTGGATGGACGTTTCCATGTAGCCTTCCTTGTTGCCGACGTCAAAGCGCTCACCCTTGAATTCGTGGGCGAAGACGCGCTGAGTCTTATTCAAGGCGTCGATGGCGTCAGTCAGTTGGATTTCGCCGCCAGCACCTGGCTTTTGCTTGTCCAGCATATCAAAAATTTCTGGCGTCAACAGGTAGCGGCCGATGATGGCCAGGTCTGATGGAGCCTTGTCAATGTCTGGCTTTTCTACGAAGGTGTTAACGTTGTACAGGTCTGGTGCAGTTTCCCCAGCTGGGTCAATGACACCATACTTGTTAACTTCTTCGTGAGGCACCTTCATAACTGCGATGGTTGAAGCGTGGGTTTCATCGTAGCAGTCGATCAATTGCTTGGTCAAAGGCACCTTGTCCTTCATCAAGTCATCACCCAGCATAACTACGAATGGCTCGCCGGCGATAAAGCTCTTAGCCCGGTTAACGGCATCCCCAAGACCTGCTGGGTGTGGTTGACGGGTGAAGTACAGGTTAACCTTCATGTTGGAAACCGTGGTTTCGCGAACTAACTTGAGAAGCGCATCCTTGTGCTTTTCGGTCAAGTTGTCTTCCAGTTCTGGGTTTGAGTCGAAGTGGTCTTCGATTGACCGCTTGCTGCGGCCAGTGATGATCAAAATGTCTTCAATGCCGGAAGCCATGGCTTCTTCAACGATGAATTGAATGGTTGGCTTGTCGACGATTGGCAGCATTTCCTTAGGCATAGCCTTGGTTGCTGGCAAAAATCTCGTCCCCAAGCCAGCAGCTGGGATAATCGCTTTTCTTACTTTCATTGATTTACATCCTCTTTTCTTAATTTCGGCAAAAATGAAAGCCTTATACAATGCATTTGTATAATAACATATTCTAAGTCCCTATTCTAGACTTTTTTCTTTATGGCAAAAATTTGCCATTGCGCTTTTTAGCCAGATATTCGGCCAAAGGCCCGCTAGAATAGGTTGCCTTGCCATACCTGAGCTGGTCGATCGTGACGTTGACAGCGGTTCCTACCAAGAGCAAAATCGCCAAGAGGTTTAGCCAAAGCATAAAAATGATAAAAGTCCCAACGATTCCATAATTTTCCCAAGTGACCGGGAAATTTTTTAAATAGAAAGAAAACAGGTAGGATAAAGCTTCCCAGCCGGCCACCGTCGTAATCGTCCCCGGCAAAAGGGCCTTTTTAAAGTGGACATTGGGCACGATCCAGTTAAGGTAAGCTACGCTGATCAGCATCAAGATCAGCAAAACCAGCCAGCGGTAGCTGAAGAGCTGGTCGATCCAAGCCGTTGAAAAGCTTAAAAAGGGTCTGACCATGTTCAAAAGATCCTGCCCAAACATCAAGACCAGGGCCAAGGCGAGAAACATGGTTACCATCAAGGCGCTAAAGACCACGGTCAAGGTCCGGTTCCAGATAAAGTGCCAAAAGCCTAGCTTTAACTCCGTATTGTGCACCCCATAAAGACGGTTCATAGCGACGCGGATGGCATTGACCATGCTGGACATGGACCAAACCGCCACGATCACACCGAAGGAAATGTAGCCGGTCGACTGGGACTTAAGCAGGGTTTCCACGATCGGGATCACGTAGTGGGTCACGTCGCTTGGCAGCATCAAGGTCAGGTACTCGGCAATCGGGGCCGTGTCGATCTTAAACAGCGGCAAGACGTTCCCGATAATGATGATGATGGGAAAAATTGAAAACAGGATGTAGTAGGCAATGACGATGGAGCTTTGAAAAATTTCCCCCTGCGAAATGACGGATGACAGGGTCTTAAAGAACTCAGCAACCTGCTTTTGTCCTTTTTCAATTTTTCCCTTCATCTACTTAGTCATCCATTTCGTCAAAGTGTGGGATGTACTTTTCCAAGCCATCGTATGGTTCTTGCAAGGTAAAGATCTTTGGACCATCCTTGGTGATGGCAAAGGTGTGTTCAAATTGGGCAGATTTAGAGCCATCTGGCGTTGCGTAAAAGACCCAGTCGTCGTTTGGATCGTCAACGGTCTTTTGCAAGATGTGCCAGTCCCCGCCCGCTTCAACCATTGGTTCAACCGTGATGGTCATGCCTTCTCTTAAACGCAGACCATGGCCCGCCTTGCCCCAGTGCGGTACTTCTGGGTCTTCGTGGATGGATGGCTGGATGCCGTGGCCGATCAGTTCCCGGACGTCGCCGTAGCCTTCTTCATCTTCCACGTAGTGCTGAATGGCAGCACCGATGTCGCCGATCCGGTTGCCCAAAACGGCTTGGTCGATCCCCAGGTACATAGCCTTCTTGGTTACGTCCATCAAGTGCTGGTCTTCTTCAGAAATCTTGCCAACGCCGTAAGTAGTGCAAGAGTCTGATTCGTAGCCGTTCAAGTTGCAGGTCACGTCAACCTTTACCAGGTCGCCTTCCTTTAAGAAGACGTTCTTACGAGGGATGTTGTGGGCAATTTCGTCGTTAACGGAGATGCAGGTGCCGTACTTGTAGCCTTCAAAGCCTTGTTCTGACAGGCGGCCGCCCCGGCTTGAAACGAATTCTTGGCAAAATTCTTCAATGTCCCAGGTGGAGATGCCTGGCTTAATCACATCACGCAAGCCTTCAAACATGGTGGCCAATAAGTGACCTGAAGCTTGCATACCTTTTAATTCACGAACTGATTTAATGGTAATCAATTTAATTTTTCCTTTCGTAATGAATTTACTTACTTACCAATTATAACCGTTTTTCCTTAAATCCTAAAGGCGCGAGCGCAATTGATTCGCCAAGTTGAGGGAAATCGTGTATAATGTTCTAGTAAAATTTTTTAGGGGAGCACATTTCATGAGAGCGAAAATCGTATTTGCCAGCATGACCGGCAATGATGAAGATATGGCTGAAATCCTGGAAGAGGACTTGCTGGACGCCGGCTTAGACGTTGATACCTCTGACGTCAGCTTTACCGACGCCAGCGACTACTTAGACAGCGATCTTTGCGTCTTGGTAACCTACACTTACGGTGAAGGCGCCATGACCGACGAGCTGGTCGACTTTTACGAGCAGCTCAAGCAGCTGGACTTAAGCGGCAAGTACTTTGCCGTGATGGGGTCTGGGGACAAGACTTACAAGGAACACTACTGCGAAAACGTCTTCGACTTTGAGAAGGCCTTCCTGGCTTGCGGAGCCAAGGAACTGATCGCTCCTTTGACGGTTGAAAATGCCCCAACTGATGAAGATATCGACCGCATTGACCAAGCTGCTGAGGAACTAGCAAACAAATTAAATGGATAATTCTACGAAAAAAAGACGGGCGCTGGGCCGGAAGATTTTTAAAAGACACAGAAACCTCTGGGTCTACATGTTCTTTGGCTTCGTCGCCGCTTTAATCAATACCGTGGTCTTCATGTTTATGCATGACGTCTTGCATACGGTTTTGGTCATCGACAACACGGTGGCCTTTATCATCTCGAACCTGGCCTCCTTCTGGTTCAACCACAAGGCCGTGTTCACTAGCAATGTCGACCATGACCACAATATCTGGCAAAAACTCGCCAGCTTTTTTACCTACCGGATCATCAGCTTGATCCCCGACACCCTGATCATGTGGGTCGGGATGTCGCTACTGCACTGGGATGCCTTGATCGTCAAGATTATCGACCAGGTGCTGGTTGGGATCTTTAACTATCTGACGACCAAGTCAGTCTTTGAAAAGCAGGAGCGCAGCATGATGAAGCGCGTACATGACCGGCTAAAGAAAAACACCGAATCGAAATGATTCGGTGTTTTTTTAGTTGGACGTGGGGGGTGTGGCGAGGCGGGGCGTGCGGCCGGGGGGCGGCTTTTTTGCACAAAAACTATGTCAACTGGCGTTGTGGCTGCTCACAAAGTTACTCAAGTAAGAAAAAAGCTGCTCATGATCTTACTCAACTAGCCCCGATCTGCTGCCAGTTGAGTAAATTTTGGGCCGTGGTTTTGCTTACTTGAGTATGATTGTGTGCATGCTTTTTCCAAAAAGGCGTGTAGTTGAGTAAATTTTGGGTCGCATCCTCAGTTACTTGAGTCAATCTGTGTGCATCCCGCCCCCGAGTTGACTCAACCGGACTCGTTTTTGCCGTTTTTTGCCCCCGAGTTAACTCAACCGGGCTCGTTTTCCCTATTTTTCGTCCCCAACTTGACTCAACCGGACTGCTTTTTCCCGTTTTTCGCCCCCGAGTTGACTCAACCGGACTCGTTTTTGCCGTTTTTTGCCCCCGAGTTAACTCAACCGGGCTCGTTTTTCCTGTTTTTCGCCCCCGAGTTGACTCAACCGGGCTCGTTTTTCTGCTTTTTCGCCCCCAAGTTGACTCAACCGGACTTGGTTGACATACTTTGAGGGCATCTTTTGCCAAAAGTCGACCTGGTTGACATACTTCGGGGGCAATTTTCGACAAAATCCAGGCCGGTTGACATACTTCGGGGGCAATTTTCGACAAAATCCAGGCCGGTTAACATACTTTGGGGGCAATTTTTGGCAAAAATCCAACCGGTTGACATATTTCGGGGGCAAAATCCACCCAAAATCCAACCGGTTGACATACTTCGGGGGCAAATTCCACCCAAAATCCAACCGGTTGACATACTTCGGGGGCGATTTTCGACAAAATCCAGATCGGTTGACATACTTTGGGGGCGAATTCTGCCCCGCCCCACACCAAAAAGGATCCCCCGACACCCAGTCGGGGGATCCCACTACCTAACTTACTTAAAATCGGCCGGCTTCTCGCCCTGCTTGCCGCCGCAGTACCAGGCGATGTCGTCTAAGATCCGCTGGCTGGCATGCCCGTCACCGTACGGGTTCTTGGCCTCGGCCATCCGGTCATAGGCGGCCTGGTCGGTCAAAAGTTCCAGCATGCTGGAGCGAACAGACGTTTCGCCGGTTCCCACCAGCTTCAAGGTGCCGGCCGCCACCCCTTCTGGCCGCTCGGTCGTGTCGCGCAAAACCAAAACCGGCTTGCCTAAAGACGGCGCCTCTTCCTGCACGCCGCCAGAGTCGGTCATGATGAAGTAGCTTCTTTTGGCCAAATTGTGGAAGTCCACCACATCCAGCGGCTGAATCAGATGGATCCGCGGATCGCCGCCCAGCACCTCCTTGGCTACTGCCTGCACGCGCGGCGACAGGTGGACCGGATAGATGATTTCCACATCGTCTTGCTGGTCGACCACGTCCTTCATCACCTTGAAAACGCGCCGCATCGGCTCGCCCTGGTTCTCCCGCCGGTGCATGGTAACCAGGATGATCCGCTTGCCGGCGCCAATCTTGTCCAAAACCTCGTGGTGGTAGTCCTCCTGCACCGTTTGGCTCAAGGCGTCGATGGCGGTGTTGCCGGTGACAAAAATATTCTCGCCATCATGGTTTTCTTTTAGCAAGTTTTCCCGGCTCACCGCCGTTGGCGCAAAGTAGAGGTCGGTCAAGACATCGGTCAGCTGGCGGTTCATCTCTTCTGGGAAGGGCGAATACTTATTCCAGGTCCGCAGGCCCGCTTCCACGTGGCCTAGTGGCGTTTGCTCGTAAAAACTGGCTAGGCTGGCTGCAAATGAGGTGGTCGTGTCGCCGTGCACCAGGACCAGGTCCGGCTTTTCCTCGTGGATAATCTTGGTCAAGTCGGTCAACACCCGGGTCGTGATGTCGGCCAGGGTCTGGTTTTGGTGCATGATGTTCAAGTCGTAGTCTGGTTTAATGTTAAAAATCTCCAGCACCTGGTCCAGCATCTCCCGGTGCTGGGCGGTAACGACAGTGACCGGCTCGAAGCGGTCGTCTTTTTCCAGCTTCAAAACCAGTGGCGCCATCTTGATGGCTTCTGGTCTCGTGCCAAAAACGGTCATAACTTTAATCTTGTTCATTTGCAGGTCTCCTTAGCAAGTTGCGAAAATTGCTAACTTTACTTTATCAAAAATCTGCAGATTAGCCTAATTTTTATTAAAATATAAGCTAGAATCGAGGTAAAAAATGTCAGTCAACATCATCCCCCTAATGCTGGACAGCCTGCTGATGATCATCGCCGGCTTCTCCCTGGTTTACGCCTTCGATAAGGCCCTGAGCAAAAAAGTCCGCATCGCCCTCCTGGTCGTTGCCATTGCCCTAATTCTAGCAATCATCTACTTGACCGGCTACTTCCTGGCGGATCCAGCCAGACTACTCCATTAAAAAAAGCGCCAAAAGGCGCTTTTTCTTTTGCTAAAATTAAGCTTTTTGTCTCTTGAGTTCCAGTTTCCGCAGCCATGGCAAAAGGAAACCAGTCCCGAAGAGGACAATAACCGTTACAACGTTCATCCAAAGCTGCTTGCCCCATTGCGGCGTGTTGAAGGCCACGTCTTGCGGCAAGAAGCCCATGGTCGCACAGATAAAGGTGAAGATGAAGCACCACCAGCCGACAGCCAAGGCACCCTTTTGGTTTCTGATAAAGACGAAGTCGTCCTTGCCAAAAGTGCTGTGCTTGTAGCGGAAGGCCAAAAAGGCTAAGAAGACAACGGAAGTCTTGTATGGTGACACGATCCCGTTCAGGTTCAAGAGCCAGTTGAAGATATCGTTGATTTCTGGCAAAGTCCCTGACAAAAGCAGCAAGAACAAGGTGATGGAGCAAGTCAAAACGTAGCTGTTGACTGGCAAGCCAGACTTGTTCTTCTTCCGCAGCCAGCTTGGCATGTACTTTTCAGACGTGTCAGAGGCAAAGACCCGGCTGGCGGCGTCGATCAGGGCCGCTAAGTCGGCCAAGAAGTTCAAAAGGCAGACAATAGCGTACATGTACATCAAGCTCTTGCCCATGCCGGCTTCTTCGCCCAGCAATTGGAAGGCGTAGTAAGCACCGTTCATCTTGAAGTCGTGAGGGATGTGCTTGGCATCAAACAGGACGGCCAAACCCAAAGTTTCGGTCAAGGTCATGAAGACCGTCATGGCAAAAAGCATCCACATGGACTTTGGAAATTCCTTGCGAGGATTTTTTAACCGGGTGACATACGGCGCAGCCAGTTCCGCCCCAGACATGGCAAAGATCAACAACCCGGTCGTTGAGAAGTAGTGCACCGAGAAGTTCGGCTTAAAGCTGGACCAGGAGTTCATCTTGGTTGCCACGTGACCCCCGTGCATCAAGGCCCAGATGATCAAAATGACAAAGATGATAGACATGGCGAACATGGCAATCCCGCCGATTAAGGACAAGAGGTCCAGGGAATTCTTATACGCACTTTCACACAAAATGAAGATTAAGATGATGACAAAAGTGAGCAAGCCAAACATGAATGGGGACATGTGCTTGTTCAGGGTGTTGTTGCCCAGGATCATCCAGGAAATGGACACGATGATGGAGTTGGACACGTCGACCAGGTAGGGCACGGTCTGGGCCCAGTACATCCAGCTGGTTGCGTAGCCTAAGACGTCGCTGCCGGTCCCGCGCCGAATCCAGGAGGCCAGCCCCCCTTCTTCCGTATCTTTATATGCTAGCCCCAGCTGGGTAGCAATCATGGTGTATGGCAGCTGGTAGCAAATTAAAAGGAAGATCCAGGAGAAAATAACGGATAATCCCTGATTCTGGTATGGGTAGAACACATCCTCAAAACGGATGATGGTCACAAAGTCGAGCATGGCCAGGGTCATCCAGGCCATGTAGTGTTTTTTGCTAGTATCTTCGATCATTAAAAAAATTACTCCTTATGCTTAACTGACAAATTTGGTCAGCCACAGGCACGGGGGCTTATTTTTCCGCTTCAAGAACCAGTAAGTGCTTAAATTCACGCTTTCACTTCCTTCTTTGCCAAAAATTAAGAAAACTATAAATTTAATTTTATTACCCTACGTGAAAAAATGCTAGAACTTTTTCACCAGAAATCAAGCAAACGCTTCCCAATTTTGTATTAATGATCAAAGATTGTATAATTAGAATCATCAAGCATGAGAAAGGAAACCAATATGCATTACTTATCAATCGCCGCTAAAAAGGAACTTTTTCCTTACCTGCCGGTGGCTTGGCCGACGGTCGAATTATCAGAGAAAATTGATCCAGCCGACCTCGCTGCCGTTGTCGTTGACCCCAATGACTCCCGGTCAAAAGGCCTCTACCAAACTTTCAAGGATACCCTTCAGCTGGACCTGCCGCTAATCGAATACAGAGGCCAAGACAGTGAAGAAATCGCTGACGCTGCCAGCCGCTATGAGGCAGCAACGGTACCGCCATTCCTCCTTGACCTGGTCAACTATGCCGACCAAGACGACCTGGTCTTTGATACGCCGGGCCACCACAACGGCCGCTTTTACGACCGCCACCCAGCCGGCAAGGTACTGCGGAACTTTTTCGGCGACAACTACTTTAGAGCCGACACCTCCGACTGCGTGACGGAGCTGGGCGACATGATGAACCACACGGGGTCACCGCTTGACGCTGAGCAGCAAGCAGCCCAAGCCTTTGGCGCTGACAAGGTCTACTTCTGCACCAACGGGACGACCAGCGCCAACACCATCTGTACCACTGCCCTGCTTGACGAAGGTGACCTGGTTCTTTTTGACCGCAACAACCACAAATCCATCTACAACTCTGCCCTGGTCATGACCGGCGCCAAGCCCGTTTACCTGCCAACTGATCGCAACGCCGACGGCTTGATTGGGCCTTTGACGGAAAAAGCCTTAGATGAAGACTACATCCGAAGCGAAATCGCCAAAGTAGATCCAGCAAAAGCCAAGGCTGACCGGCCCTTCCGCCTGGCCGTCTTGCAGCTGGAAACTTACGACGGGATTTTTTACGACGCTAAGCTCCTTTTAGAAAAATTGGGCAAGCTCTGCGACTACATCCTCTTTGACTGCGCCTGGGGCGGCTACGAGCAGTTTGTCGACGTCCTGCGGCCCCTGTCACCCCTCCAGCTGACCTACGGGCCAGATGATCCCGGCATCTTGATCACCCAGTCCGTCCACAAGCAGCAAGCCGGCGTGGGCCAGGCCTCCCAAATTTTGAAAAAGGACAGCCACCTCAAGGCGCAAAAGCGCTACGTCGACCACAAGCACTTCAACCACGCCTACATGAAGTACGTAACGACGTCTTACTCTTACCCGGTTTACGCTTCGATGGTGGCTAACGCCGCCATGGCTGCATCCCCTGCCGTGAACACTTGGTGGGATGACACAGTCAAGCTGGGCATCGAGTTTAGAAAAAAGCTTTTTAAAAACAGCAAGCTCTTTAAGCCGCTGGTGCCGCCAACTGTCCACGGACAAAAGTGGGCCGACGTCCCAACTGAGGAATTAGCCCACGATCCAGCCGCCTGGCTGCTGGACCCAAGTGATGCCTGGCACGGCTTTAACAAGATCGCCAAGGACGAAATCATGCTCAGCCCCGTCAAGGTAACCTTGATGACCCCAGGGATCGACCTGGAAAAGAGCAGCTTCACCGAAGAAGGATTGCCAGGCACCGTGGTTGAGCGCTACCTGCACGAAAAACACATCATCCCCGAAAAGTCAGACAGCTACTCCACCCTCTACTTGCTCACGCCAGGGGAAAGCGAAGTCGACATGAACGGGCTTTTTAACGCCTTGATGGACTTTGAAGAAGCATATTTGGCTAAAAAGCCGCTGGCTGCCATCATGCCAGAACTGGTGCAGGAATTCCCAGACCGGTACGAAGGATATACCCTCTACCAGCTCTGCCAGGAAATCCACCAGTTCTACCAAGAGGGGAAGATTTTTGACCTGCAAAAGGCCCTCTTCTTGAAGCCGACCTTCCAAAATTACCAGATGACGCCAAAAGAGGCCGACCGCCGCTTCGTCAAGGGCGACTCCGAACTGGTCGAGCTCAAAGACTTAGTTGGCCGCACTGCTTTAGAAGGGGCTTTGCCCTACCCGCCAGGCGTCTTCATCGTGGCTCCTGGGGAAAAGTGGCAGCAGATCGACATTGACTACTTCGACCTGCTGATGACCGCGGCGCAGACCTTCCCAGGCTTTGACCCGGAAATCCAAGGCGTCTACCAAAAGGGCGGCGGCGTTTATGCCGAAGTCATTCCGGAATAAGCTGAAACCAGACCTTAGATAAAACAATAAAGCAAAAGACCAAGTACTCAGTTAAGAGTTACTTGGTCTTTTTTAATTAAAAATTTTACTTGTCAAACAAGGTTGCCTTAACTGCGTTGGTTACGGCAATCTTGTCGTGGGCGTAAGTCAAGCCACCCTGCATGTAAACCGCGTATGGCGGACGAATTGGGCCATCGGCTGAGAATTCTACCGTGGAGCCAGAAACGAAGGTCCCGCCGGCCATGATGACTTCATCTTCATAGCCCCGCATGTGGCTTGGGATTGGCGTTACGAAGGAGTCAACTGGGGAGTTCTTTTGCACTTCTTGGCAGAACTTGATCATCTTTTCCTTGTCGTTAAAAGTGATCAGCTCAATTAAGTCAGTCCGCGGTGCATCCCATCTTGGGGAGACGTCAAAACCCAATTTTTCCATTAAGGCCGCTGAGTAGATCATCCCCTTGATGGCTTCCCCGGTCACGTTTGGTGCCAGGAAAAAGCCTTCAAAGAACTCGTGCAGGCTGTTTAAAGTTGGGCCTTCAGAATCGCTGATCCCTGGGGCAAAAAGGCGGCTAGCTGCCCGGTGCACCAGGTCCTTTCTGCCGACGATGTAGCCACCGGTTTGAGCGATCCCGCCACCGGCGTTCTTGATCAAAGAGCCCGCCATAAAGTCAGCGCCGTATTCGGTTGGCTCGTGCTTTTCAGAAAATTCACCGTAGCAGTTGTCGATGAAGATCAAGGACTTTGGACTCACTTCCTTGATAAAATCGATCATCTTGCGAATCTTGGCAACTGGAAAGCTTTCCCGGGTATCATAGCCGCGAGAGCGCTGAATAGCCACGATCTTTGGCTGGTCTCTTTCCAAGATTTCCTTGCCCTTGACAAAGTCAACGCTGCCGTCTTCTTTTAGCGGCACGTAGGAAAAATGAACGCCCTTTTCGATCAAGGTGCCGGCCTTGTCATCGGTCAAGCCGATGGCGTGCTGCAGGGTGTCATATGGCATCCCGGTTAAGTAAGTCAAGGTGTCGCCAGGAATCAGGTTCCCGTCTAAGGCGGTCATCAGGGTGTGGGTGCCGGAAACGAATTGTGGCCGCACCAGGGCGTCTTCAGTATGGAAGACTTGGGCGTAGACGGCTTCAAGCTTGTCGCGCCCTTCATCGTCGTCGCCATAGCCGTTGGTCCCCTTTAAGTCAGCTTCGGCAACGGCGTTGTCAACGAAGGCTTCCAGGACCTTGGCTTGGTTGTAAACGACTTGGTCATCGATTTCGCGCAGGCGGTCGGCGATCTGTTCGTCGACTTCCTGCACAACCTTGGCCAGTTCTTCAGGTAAATTGTTCATGATGAAAATACCTCTGTAAATGACTTTCAATAATTCAGCAGATTGCTGTGCTCTTTCTATCATAACAGTTTTTCTCTTTCCTGGCTTAATTCTCAAAGAAAAAAGATAGTCGCATCCTACCGTAGTGAAAAACGACTATCTTTTATTATCTTATAAGTTACGCTTCACTAGCTGCCTTTTCTGGCAAGACCAGGTTGAGAATGATCCCAAACAAAGTTGACAAGGCAATGCTGGTCAACTGGAAGTCGCCCATCTTCAAGTAGGTCCCGCCGATCCCGACCACCAAGATGACAGAGGCAATTACCAAGTTGCGCTTCTTTTCAAAGTCGATCTTGTTGTCAACCAGGATCCGCAAGCCGTTCGCCGCAATCATCCCAAAGAGCAGGAAGGAAATCCCGCCGATAACCGGACTTGGAATGGATTCAATGACCGCTGACACCTTGCCGATGAAGGAGAAGATAATGGCAAAAATCGCTGCCCCACCTAAAACGTAGATGCTGTGGACCTTGGTCATGGCCAAGACGCCGATGTTTTCACCATATGAGGTCGTTGGCGGACCACCCAAGAAGCCGGCGATGATGCTGGACAGACCATCACCAAGCAAGGTCTTGTGCAGACCTGGATCTTTAAAGAAGTTCCGCTTAGTCAACTTGTTTAAGACCATCACGTGGCCCATGTGCTCGGTCATGGTGACAAAGGCGATTGGGGCCATGGTGATAATGGCGGTTGGGTACCACTTGAAGCGGTAGCTGACACCTAACACGTCAAAGGCTGGCAAGGAGAACCATTTAGCTGCTTCAACGCCGGATAGGTCAACGATCCCGCAGGCTAAGGCCATCAAGTAGCCGCAGACGATCCCCAGCAAGACTGGGATCATGCTTGGGAAGCCTTTTAAGAACATGTTGAAGATGATGGTGATGATCAGGGTAAAAATGGCCACCCCGAAGTAAACCAGGCTGTACTTGCCCTTGCCATCAAACATGGCGTCGTTGGCGGCAGTCGTCGCTAAGGATAAGCCGATGACGATGATGATCGGCCCCACCACGATTGGCGGCAAGACCTTGTCCAGCCAGTCAGACCCAAAGCGGGAAATGAGCAAGGCGACAATGACGTAGACTAAACCAGCCGCAATGGCCCCCTGGCCCACAGCCGGGTAGCCGTAGGACTTCATCAGTGCCTGCATGGTGGCGATGAAGGCAAAAGATGAGCCTAAGTAAGCTGGAATTTTGGCCTTAGTGCAGAAGATGTAAACTAAAGTACCCACGCCTGAACAAAAGAGGGCGATGCTGGGCTTTAAGCCAACCAGGATTGGAACTAAGACAGTGGCCCCAAACATGGTAAACAGGTGCTGAATGGACAAGAGCAGCCAAGGGCCAAACTTTGGCTTGTCTTGGATGTCTAAGACAGCTTCCGGATTCCGGAATTCTTTGTTATCGGACACGATAACTTCCCCTTTCTATAACTGGAACCATTAAAAAAGCGCCCTATCCTGCATGAGGAAGGCGCCAGATTACGGGGCAAGTGCCCAAGCGATCCTTTTCAGCCTCACGGGACTAAATTTAAAGGTTCCTTAAACAATTTCTAGATTTTATCCTACCGATAATGTGAATTTTTGTCAAGGAAAGGCACCTAAAATCCGAACAAAAGAAAAAGCCCGCAAACTGCGGACTTTAATGTGTAGTAAGTTAGTACAAAGACAAGAATAAAATTTAAGGAGCAATAATTTTTTAACGTGCTGGAGTGACAAAGTATTCTGGCTTGCAGACCTTGGTCCAGTCAACGAAGATCTTCTTCATTAAGTAGCCAACTGCAAATGGCACAACCACCCAGACTACAACTAAGACAAAGACATTGTGGAAGCCAGCGTTGTAGGCAGCTAACGGTGAAACGGCACCGATCAGGCCGAAACCACCAGAAGCTGGGGTCCCTTGCATGCCCAGCATTGGCACGCTCAGGGTTGAGACAGCCGCAGTCAAGGCGATTGGAATCCCGATGACTGGGTATCTTAAGAAGTTAGGCATCATCATCTTGATGGCGCCAAGGAAGATGGCAACTTGAACACCTGGCTTGTCAACCTTGAGGGTTGCCCAGATGAGGAAGGCTGCGGCACTAGCCAAGCCAAAGCCGGCAGCGGCTGAACCCATGCCAGCCAGACCGATTGCGACAGAAATTGCGACAGTAGATAAAGGAGTGACAATGATGATCGCAAATGACATCGCGATTAAGATACACATTGGGTATGGAGCCAGCTTGGTGAAGGTGTTGATGACGTCACCGATCCCGGTAGTTACCAGGGATACGTAAGGCTTAGTCAGGCTGCCCAGGAAACCAACGCCGGTACCAGCTAAGATTGGGAAAAAGACAATCCCCAGTGAGCCAAAGCGGTTGCCCACCCACTTGATAAAGAGAACGGCAACGGCTGCAGTCAGCATAGTGTTGATCACGTCGCCCATGCCGGCCAGCTGGAAGGAAGTCGTGGTTACGCCCTTAACCGTGGTGGTAACCGCAGTGACGCAGCCAGAACCCAAGAAGGCTGCGCCGCCCACACAGGCAGCTTCGGTATAGCCAAGGTTAAATTGCTTAGCGGTTGAGAAACCGCACATTACTGCGAAAAAGTATTGGAAGACGGTCACAGTGTGCAAAAGAGCGGCCACAATCGCATTACTTTCCGCAAAAGGAGTCAAGAAAGTTGACAAAATCGCACTCGGCAAAAGTGACACGATAATGGCTGTTGCTGAACCATTAAGAACTTTCATAGTAAATGATCCAACTGTTTCTTTTGTTTGAGTTGTTTCAGACATAAAGTCTCCGCCTCCTAACGGTATAAAAACTAATATGATAACATTTCTCCAGGCTTTATGAAAAAGATTAAAAACTATTAAGTAATTTCTCATAAATCTGATGTTTAAAGTATAGATAAAGTTTTCACTATTTTCAACCACTTTTTTCAAGACTTTGCATATTTTTCTTTAACGAATGTTGGGCCCGCTTACACCAGATCCTTAGGGTTAATTTATTAGTTTTTGGTTAAATATGGTGACTTTTTTAATAAATTTGAAAGAAGTTGGATTTGTTAAAAAGAGCGAAAAACA
>NZ_JBJFHB010000086.1:0-5570 GCF_051893255.1 Lactobacillus sp.
AATATTAAAAAATAGCCCTAGTTGAGTAAACAACTGGGCCAAAAATGAGAATAACTGGTTTAGTTGAGTAAAGAAAAAAGTAAAGATTAAAAATCGGCTTTTAGTTGAGTCATTTTTAAGGCGAAATATGAGAAAAAGCAGCTTAGTTGAGTAAATTCTCGCCTTAACCCACATACAAAAAACGCGGCCACAAGCCGCGTTTTCTACTTGTCCCACTTCAGCCCAACACCGGAAAAGCCGCTCAAGATCGAGAAGACTGGTGAAAAGAGGCTAAAGAAGGTGAAGGGGAAAAAGGCTAAGACTGGCACGCCCAGGGTGGAGGCGGCGAAGGACCCCGCCACGCCCCACGGAATCAGGTAGTTGATGACGCTGCCGCCGTCTTCCAGAACCCGGCTGAGGGCCAGGGGCGACAGGCGAAGCTTCTTGAAGGCAGACTTAAAGGCGTTGCCGGGCAGGATCACTGACAGGTACTGCTCGCCGACGAAAAGGTTGATGCCGATTCCCGCCAAGATAGTGGCAGTAATCAGACTGCCCGGCTTTTTCAAGTGGTCGATCAAGGGCTTCATGGCGCTTTCGATAATGCCCACGTGCATCAAGATCCCGCCAAGAGCCAGGGTCATGATGATCAAGGAAACGGTGCTCATCATCGACGAGATCCCGCCCCGGGTCAAGAGGGCGTCGACAGCCTTATTGCCGGTCTTTGATACAAAGCCGCTTTCGATCAGGCTGGCCAAGCTGCTGGCTCCGAAGCCTGCCGGTTTTTGGATAAAAATCATTCCGACTGACAAGAAGATGTTGGCAAAAAGCGTCTCGATCGCAGGCACCTTTTTCCAGGCGCAGACAAACATCAAGATGATTGGCAGAGCCGCCCAGGCAGACACGGAAAAGTTTTTGGTCAACACATTTTCCACCGCCGTGATGTTGGCTAAAGAGGCGGCCTTGCTGCTTCGGCCCAGGAAGAAAAAGAGGACGAGGGAGACCGAGAAGGCCGGAATGGTTGACCACATCATGTTCTTGATATGATCAAAGAGGTCGCTTTCGGCTACGGCTGAGGCCAGGTTGGTGGAGTCAGACAAAGGAGACATCTTGTCGCCGAAGATGGCTCCAGAAATGATGGCGCCGGCGGTAATAGCGGGGTTGATCCCCAGCGTGTTGCCCATCCCGAAGAGGGCGATACCGACCGTTGAAATGGTGGTAAAGCCGGAGCCGATGGCTAGGCCCACCATGGAGCAGACCAAGAAGACCGATGGCAGGAAAAAGTGGACGCTGATCATGTGGAAGCCCACGACCATCAAAGAAGGAATAATCCCGGCTTGGATCCAGACGGCGATCAGGCTCCCGATTAATAAGAAGATAAAAATTGGCACAATCGCAGTCGAGATGCCTTCGGTGATCCCCTTCATGATCTCTTCAAAAGAGTGCCCGCGAAATTCCAGCCAAAAGATCAAAAGACCGATCACGGTTAAAACCGGCAGCTGGGGCGATAGGCCCAAGCCGATCACGCCAACTCCCAAAACGCCAAGCATGCCAATTAAAATGACAACGGCTTCCTTAAAATTGATTTTATCTTTCATTGCTTTCTCCCAAAACAAAAAGTCCCAGCCAGGCCAAAGCCTAGCTGGGACGCAAGAAACGTGGTACCACCCGCAATTCGTGAACGCAGTTCACCTCTTTAGCAGTAACGCCGCTTGAGCGTGCAAACGCGTAATTCGGACCAGCAGCCTGCCCGGCTCGCATCAACCGCCGGTTTTCTGAACTCTGAGCTGCCTGCCTACTAAAGATTGCTTGCAGGTAATCTGAATTGCTTACCACTATATCATTAAAAAAATCTGCGTGCAAGTCAAAGACTCAGCAAAATTTAATATTGCTGCTTTTCCTATAACTAAAAAAACGCTGTGATTTCAGTCACAATAAGCTTTTCAGTAAGCGATGAAATGACAAGCAAAATTACAAAAGAAAAACTTGTCAAAAGGTGTTGACCATCTGCAATTTATTTGTTAATATTAATGCATATGACTTGGAGTAGTACTCAAGTGGCTGAAGAGGCGCCCTTGCTAAGGGTGTAGGTCGGGAAACTGGCGCCAGAGTTCGAATCTCTGCTACTCCGCTACGAATTAATAAGCACAGGATCGATTTGATCCTGTGCTTATTTTTTTACACAATTCTAAAAAACACTTACTCTTTTGAACGATTTTCACTTCTCAAGATAAATTTAACAAAAATTGAAAAAGGTTTCAATTAGCCCTTTACGTAAGCGGTTTATATAGTATAATAGGTATGTACCGAAGTTTTTGAGGAGGAAATATCATGGTAGGAATTGTTTTAGCTAGCCATGGCGGTTTTGCAGACGGCATTGCTGAATCTGCACAAATGCTCTTTGGCCCACAAGACAATTTTGCCCATGTCATTCTGAAGCCTTCTGAAGGCCCAGATGATATTAAGGGTAAGATGAATGAAGCTGTTGCTTCTTTTGCTGACCAAGATCAAGTTTTGTTCCTGGTCGATTTGTGGGGTGGCACGCCTTTCAACCAAGCCAACGGTTTGCTCGATGGTCACGACAATTGGGCAATCGTTTCCGGCATGAACTTGCCAATGGTAGTCGAAGCATTGACTCAAAGAATGATCAATGACAAGGCTACGGCAAAGGAAATTGCTACGGCGATCATTAAGCCAGCAAAGGATGGTATCAAGACCAAGCCTGAAGACTTAATGCCTAAGGAAGAAAAGGCCGCTCAACCACAAGCGTCAAACGCACCTAAGGAAGCTATTCCTGAAGGTACTGTATTAGGCGACGGTCATATCAAGATCGTTGGTGCTAGAATTGACTCACGTTTGCTTCACGGTCAAGTGGCAACGGGTTGGATTCCATCACTTCACCCAGACCGGGTTATCGTGGTTTCTGACAAGGTTGCTAAGGACAACTTGCGTAAGAGCATGATCCGCGAAGCTGCTCCAGCTGGCACTGTGGCTCACACGGTTCCGCTGAAGAAGATGAAGGAAATTTCTGAGGACCCACGTTTTGGTACTACTCACGCTTTCTTGCTTTTCGAAAACCCAGAAGACGCTCTGGCAACGATCAAGAACGGCGTAGATATCAAGACTTTGAACGTTGGCTCAATGTCATACAGCAAGGGCAAGGTTAATGCCAACACTGTTTTGTCAATGGACCAAACTGATGTCGACACTTTCCGTGAACTCGAAAAGATGGGCATCAAGTTCGACGTTCGGAAGGTTCCTTCAGACAACCCAGAAAACATGGACTCAATTCTGAAGAAGGCACAAAGCCTGCTTGATGAACAAAAGAAATAGTGGGAAAAGGAGTTAAAAATGAACTTAAATGCTATTCAAGTCATTTTGGTGATTGTGGTAGCTTTCCTTGCCGGGATGGAAGGTATCCTGGATGAATGGGAATTCCACCAACCATTAGTTGCTTGTACTTTACTTGGCTTAGTTACTGGCAATCTTACTTTAGGTATTATCCTCGGCGGTTCTTTGCAAATGATCGCCTTGGGTTGGGCTAACATTGGTGCCGCTGTTGCACCTGACGCCGCTTTGGCAGCCGTAGCCTCAGCCCTGATCTTGTTCAAGGGTGGCCAAGGTACCAAGGGTATTGGTACTGCCACTGGTTTGGCCATCACTTTGGCCGTAGCCGGCTTGTTCTTGACCATGATCGTTCGTACCATTTCAACTGCCATTGTTCACATCATGGACAAGCACGCTGAAGAAGGTAACTGGAGAATGATCAACGTATGGCAATGGATCGCTGTCTGCCTTCAAGGTCTGCGTATTGCCATCCCAGCAGCTTTGTTGCTTGCCGTTCCAAGCTCAAGCGTTCAAAGCGCTTTGAACTCAATGCCAGCATGGCTCTCAGAAGGTATGACCATCGGTGGTGGTATGGTTGTTGCCGTAGGTTACGCTATGGTTATCAACATGATGGCTAGCCGTGAAGTTTGGCCATTCTTCGCAATTGGTTTTGCCTTGGCCGGCGTTAAGGACTTGACTTTGATCGCCCTCGGTGCAATTGGTTTGTCTCTTGCCCTGATGTACTTAGCTTTGGAAGCTAACGTAAGCAAGGGTTCTGGCGATAGCGCTGCAGCAGGTACTGGTGACCCGCTTGGCGATATCATCGATGACTATTAAAAATCAGGCCAGAAAGGAGAGACAAAATCATGACTGAAAAGAAAGTAACTTTATCAAAGCGTGATCGTTGGGATGTTATGTGGCACTCACAACTTCTGCAGGGTTCATGGAACTACGAAAGAATGCAGAACGGTGGTTGGGCCTACAGTATGATCCCAGCTTTAAGAAAGCTGTACCCAAAGAAGGAAGACATGGCTGCTGCTTTGCAACGTCACTTGGTCTTCTTTAACACTCACCCTTACTTGGCTTCACCAATCATTGGTGTTACCCTGGCCTTGGAAGAAGACAAGGCCAATGGCGTTGAAGTTGACGACGAAGCCATCCAAGGTGTTAAGGTTGGTATGATGGGGCCTTTGGCCGGTGTCGGTGACCCAGTCTTCTGGTACACTGTTCGTCCTATCCTTGGTGCCCTTGGTGCATCAATGGCCATCGATGGCAACATCATGGGGCCAATTTTGTTCTTCGTCTTGTGGAACGTTATCCGTATCGCCTTCTTGTGGTACACTCAAGAATTGGGCTACAAGGCTGGTGCCGCTATTAGTGCCGACCTTTCAGGTGGTCTTTTGAAGAAGGTTACTCGTGGGGCTGCCATGATGGGTATGTTCGTCCTGGGTGCCTTGATCGAACGTTGGGTAAGCATTACCTTTACTGTTCAAGTTTCCAAGACGCCAGTTCAATCTGGTGGTTACATCGACTGGAGCAAGCTGCCAAAAGGTTCAGCTGGTATCCGCGAAGCCTTGACTCAACAAGCTGCTGGCTTGTCACTGTCTAAGTACAAGGTTACTACCTTGCAAAACAACTTGGACAGCTTGATCCCAGGTTTGGCTGGTTTGCTGCTTACCTTCCTTTGCATGTGGCTCTTGAAGAAGAAAGTTTCACCAATCGTTATTATCTTGGGGATCTTCGTTGTTGGTATCCTCTTCCACGTATGGGGCTTAATGTAAAAATCAATCATGGCTCAATCAATGAATAAAGAAGTCGATCTGGCAACCAATGCAACTTGGTTTCGGACCATGCCGGTTTACGGCAAGATCATGATCGGCGATGAAGCTTATGAATTTTACAACGAAAAGAATGTCGAAGATTATGTCCAAATTCCTTGGGATCAGGTCACTTATGTCGTAGCTGACGTTCACTTCAAGGGCAAATATATCCCGCGTTTTGAAATCAGAACCAAGAAAGATGGCAAGTTCATCTTTGCGACTAAGGACCCGAAGAAAACCCTGCGGGCCATCCGGAAGTACGTTCCGGCGGACCACATGCGGCAAGCCTTGGGAGTTGGCGGCACGATCAAGCTGTTCTTTACCCGTCACAAGAAGAAATAAGTAAAAAAGTCTGGACGCTGGTCCAGGCTTTTTTGCATGCTTGTTTAATATGGTAAAAATCCCATCTCTAGAGCTCCTTAGCTCCTTCCAGGTAGATTAGCTTAG
>NZ_JBJFHB010000087.1:0-19019 GCF_051893255.1 Lactobacillus sp.
ACCCGGATGAAGAACGAAATCAAGAAGTATTTGGAAAGCGAAGGCTACGAAGTCGTTGACTTCGGCACGGACACGGAAGAGTCCTGTGACCTGTCTGACTTTGTCTACCCAGCCTCTTTGGCAGTAGCCAAGGGCGAATGCGACCGCGGCATCTTTGTTGATGGGGTGGGCTACGGCAGCGCCTTGATCGCCAACAAGATTAACGGCATCTACGCCGCTGTGTGCCAGGATCCTTTCTGCGCAAAGCTGGCTCGCCAGCACACGGATTCAAACGTGCTCTGCATCGGCGCCAAGATTATCGGTGATATGATGGCCGAAGAAATCGTGAAGACTTGGCTTCATACCGATCCTTTGACTGAAGAGAAATACGTTCGCCGGGTTAACAAGGTTAAGGCAATTAACGATAAGCATTGCGTCCAAGTTAAGTAGTCTAAGCCGCCCTTCGGGGCGGTTTTTTCGTAGGAAAAATGGTTTAGGAATGTTAGGAAAATTGGGAGATTTTGAAAGTGAAGATTCATATTAGTAATATTCATAATGCTGCCTTGTCAGACCGCGTCAAGCTGCAGCATAAATTGGCCGAGGCTGGGCATGCCTTGGGGATGTACGAACTGGGTATTTTCTCTTATCCAGTTGATAGTGATACTCCAGAGCAATTGAGCACGCGGCTTGATGGTTTGGTGTCATCGCTTGAACACGGTGACCGAGTAATTCTGCAACTGCCAACCGGTAATGGTAGAGAGTTTGAAGAGAAATTAGCTTGGCGGATTCAGACTTATACAGGACATTATCCTTTCATTTTAGTAAGTACTGAAATCGGTAAGGATTATTTGTCCATGCTTCATAGTAGTGAACGAGTTTTGGCTGTAAAGCGTTGGCTTTATGAAGACTTAAAAAAGCTAATGGGGCGAGATGCGAGTGAAAAGCTCTTTTTCCAT
Source organism: Lactobacillus sp. (assembly GCF_051893255.1). GTDB lineage: Bacteria > Bacillota > Bacilli > Lactobacillales > Lactobacillaceae > Lactobacillus. The sequence continues at coordinate 936 of NZ_JBJFHB010000087.1, forward strand.
TATGCTGATGAAACTACTAGTGAACTAAATGATCGAGCATGTTTGACGGGCTTCTTAGATGGATTAGGGGATCTAAAAGAAAATAAAGATGCGATCCAGGTTTGTTTTGCTTTGCATGATAATGATGGCACATATTCGAGTAGAGTGGCTGTTGCAATGTTATCAGTTATGCGCAAAACTAAGAGTCCAATTTGCTTCCATATTTTGCTGGATGAGTCTGTGGATGAGGTTAATCGTAGAAGGCTGGCTCAAGTAGCAAGGGAGAATGGGGCAACAATTGAGTTTCATTTGATTAACAACCAAAAAATAGAAGAAAACGTTACTGCTTTTTATACTAAAGTATATTCTGTTGCAGCCATGTATCGATTGTTTATACCACAGATTTTAAGCCGCAAGAATCGAGTTATTTATTTAGATGCAGATGTATTAGTTAATCGTGATATTACTGAACTATGGAAAAATAAACTAGATAATAATGCAATTGGAGCTGTTGTCGATAGTGGCCAATTAGCGCATAGATACGTAACTACGTTTGTGAGAAAGGGATTTGGAACTAGAAACGAATATTTTAATTCTGGAGTTCTGCTAATGAACTTAGAGAAAATTCGAAAAGAAGGAGATCTTTGGAATAGATTTATAGAATATGCCCAAAAAGATATTCAATCCGATCTTGTAGATCAAGATGCACTGAATTATATTTTCCATAATGATGTTCTATATTTAGATGAGAAATGGAATGTTTTAACTAAAGATGAACGATCAAAAAGCCAAAAAATAAGATCAGCAATATATCACTTTGTTGGAGATAAAGGAATAAATTTTTCGAACTTCACAGAATTTGATCGTTTATACTTAGAGCTACGTCAAGAAGTCCCTTGGGAGAAAAGCATTGTTAATGATATGTTCTTAAGAATGCTGAGTATGGGTGACTTTAAGGTGACGGAGTTGCAGAAATTAATTACACAATTATCTGAGCGAAAGAAGAAAAAAATCATTTTTTATGGATATGGCGCCCCGTCTATAAGAACATTGATAAGTGTTATTGAAATTAGGAAAGGAGACTATTATATTGATGAAAATATAAAGGATCCAGATGCTGAGCAATATGGGCGACCAATAAAGCCATTTTCTAGTCTAGAGAATGAAAAAAAGGGAGACTTTATTGTTATTGTTCTACCAGATGCCGATAATGGCCAAGCTTTAAAAAAATTAGATAAATTAGGATTACGGCGTGATATTGATTATTTTGTTGCACCAACTTTGACGACAGGTGATCAAGGAGGCTATAAGCGGTAAATTACGGGTAAATTTCCTTAAAGAGGATAGAAGATCTTTTTATCTCACGCTCTATCTGAAAAAGCTTTCAACTTTTTAGCAAGAAAGGCTGTTGCTTTGCCGAACTTTTGTTATAATTAGCGTATGACATGCTTCGCAGAGTTCGAAGCCTTTTATCGATAGAAAGATGAGGAAACAAGATGAACAAGACTGAACTTGTATCAGCTGTAAGTGAAAAGACCGAATTTAGCAAGAAGGAATCAGCACAAATCGTTGACGCCCTTTTTGCAGCTATTGAAGAAAAGCTGGCTGAAGGCGAAAAGGTTCAATTGATCGGCTTTGGTACCTTTGAAGTTCGTGACCGCGCTGCTCGCAAGGGCCGCAACCCACAAACTGGTGCAGAAATCGAAATTCCTGCAAGCAAGGTTCCAGCTTTCAAGCCAGGCAAGGCTTTGAAGGACGCTGTTAAGTAATTCAACTGCAGTAAATTACGCAAAAGGCTTCAGAATCCTGAAGCCTTTTTTCTTTTGCTCAAATTTTCATTTGTAATCAACTTGTAAAGATGATTTCGTTGTCATTGCCAAAAGAAAGGGCTAAGATAGGCTTTAGATCAACTAGAGAGCTAGAGAAAAGAGAAAGAAAATTAATGATGAAATTTAAGAAACTATTTGCAAAAGTTTGTTTAGCTGCCAGTCTCTTGCCGGCCTTGGCCTTGCCCAGTCAGGTCCACGCTGCGGTAACCACGTCAGCTGCCAAAGCGGTCTTCCGCGGCAACAACATGGCCGGCTCAGTTTTGCTGGTCCAAAATGGGGCGGTTAAAACCGTTAACTATGGCTATGCCTGGTTTGGCCGCCGGGTGTCAAACGGTGCTTCCAACGTGACCTACCCGGCAGCGTCCTTACAAAAGGTGGTCACCGGCGCCATGATTGTCCAACTCATAAATGAGAAAAAGCACACCCGGCAAGCTTTTAGCCAATATACCAAGATCTCCCGCTGGTATCCGCGAATGAAAAATGCCAATAAAGTCCGCTTGGGTGAGCTCTTAACCCAAACCAGCGGCTACCTGGCCCGGGGCAGTGAAAATAACCGTGGCCGGGTCTTGTCAGAGAATTCTGCTGTCAACTGGGTCGTGAATAAAATCAACACTACCAAGCAGGCTAAGCGCGGCAAGTTTTATTATTCAAACGCCAACTATATTCTCCTGGTTGGCATCATCCGCCAGCTGACTGGCTATTCATATGCATATAATTTCAACAAGCGAATCGTGAAGCGACTTGGTTTAAAAAAGACCTATATTCGTGAACAAGTGCCGAAAAAGACCATGCAGGCAGTTTCTTATGCATATTTATGGAATCGGAAGTACCAACAGCCAGCTTCTTTTAGCAAATCCGTCGCTTCCCAATTGCCTGGTGCTGCCAACATGTGCACGACGCCTCTTGAATACTACAAGATTATGCTGGGCCTGCAAAATGGCCAAATTCTGTCCCAAAGTGACTTTAACTACCTGACCCACTTAAAGAGCCGGAAGACGACTTATAGCGGTGGGCTTTACCTGAAGAAGGGCGGCAAGGTCAAGGTGGCCTTTGGCTCCATCGCGGGCGAGCACTACGGCACTTATGTTCAGCTGAGCGCTGACAACCGTAATGGCATCGTCATGTTTGTCAATGAGCGCAGCCAGACCGAGCCCCAGGTCAAGAGTTTAGCTTATACCTTGCTTGACCAGATTCAGCCACAAACTTTTTCGATTAGTTAATTTTTTTAGAAAAAGTCAAAAAATAACCACTAAAACTGGAATGTATACAAAATAATCGCCTTTTTTCTGCATATACCCTTGACTTGGATCAGGAAAATCTATATAGTTAAGAAAACAGAAGAAGAACCTTTAAAGTTAGTCCCGTGAGGCTAAGAAGGTTTGGTGATTTGCAAACGAGGCAGTTGATAATATATATATTTGTTCGGAATAGCTGGATGAAATTCTTTATCTAGCTTGGAACGTCCATGACTTAATTAAATTTGACCTCTTTGCCCCAGAAAGACCATCTTAGTAGCGGACCTGCCAAAGATGGTCTTTTTTTGCTGGAGATAAGTTGATTAAGAGACAGCGAGGTTAATTAATGAAGCGGTATTTAGTTCTGGAAGACGGCACGGTCTTTGAAGGAACAGCCTTTGGGGCCCAAGCAGAGAAGTTTGGCGAAGTCGTATTTACCACGGGGATGACCGGCTACCAAGAAGCCATCACCGACCAGTCATATGCAAAGCAGATCTTGGTCTTTACCAACCCCTTGATCGGCAATTATGGGGTGAACGTGGAAGACAATGAGTCAATCGATCCCCAAGTCAGCGGGGTGGTTTGTCAAGAACTTGCCAGAGTGGCCTCTAACTGGCGGATGGGCGACAGCCTGGACCACTTTTTAGCAGAAAAAGGCATCCCCGGCATTTCCGGCGTTGACACCCGGAAATTGACCAAGATCTTAAGAAACGAAGGGTCCTTGAAAGGTTATCTGGTCAATGAGCTCGACAAAGAAGCAGCCTTAGCTGCCATCGCTAGCCACGACTACAGCGGCTTTTTAGCACCATCCGTTTCTACCACCAAGCCATATCCAAACCCTGGCACCAAGCGCAACGTGGTCTTGATCGACTACGGGGTCAAGCACTCCATCTTGCGCGAGCTCTCAGTCCGCGGCTGCAACACGGTCGTCTTGCCATATACAGCTACGGCAGAAGACGTTTTGAGCCTGCACCCAGACGGGGTCATGCTGTCAAATGGACCGGGCGACCCAGAAACCATGACCGAAGCGGCCAAGATGGTGGCCGAAGTGGAAAAGCACGTGCCGATTTTCGGCATTTGCATGGGCCACCAAATCCTGGCCCGGGCCAACGGCGCCAAGACCTTCAAGATGAAGTTTGGCCACCGGGGCTTTAACCACCCAGTCAAGGACCTGGAAACGGGGGCAATCGCCTTTACCTCCCAAAACCACGGCTACGCGATCGATCCTGACTCTCTTGACCCAGACAAAATTACCGTGACCCACCAAGAAATCAACGACGGCGTGATCGAAGGGATCCAGCTGAAAAAGTATCCAGCCTTTTCCGTCCAATTCCACCCAGACGCAGCGCCTGGCCCACTTGATGCCGTAAGTCTGTTTGACAAGTTCATGAAACTGATTGATGAAGGGAAGGAAAAGAAACAAAATGCCTAAGAGAAGCGATATCCACAAGATCATGGTGATTGGGTCTGGTCCAATCATTATCGGCCAAGCTGCCGAATTTGACTATTCCGGCACCCAGGCCTGCCTGGCCTTAAGAGAAGAAGGCTACGAAGTCGTTTTGGTCAACTCCAACCCTGCCACGATCATGACTGACACGGAAATTGCCGACAAGGTTTACATTGAGCCTTTGACGGTCGGGTCACTGTCTCGGATCATCCGCCAAGAATACCCGGACGCCATCTTGCCAACCTTGGGTGGGCAAACCGGCTTAAACATGGCTATCGCCCTTCATAAGTCCGGTCTGCTCGACGAACTCGGCATTGAGCTGCTGGGGACCAAGTTAGACGCCATCGACCAGGCTGAAGACCGCGAACGCTTCAAGCAGCTGATGGAAGACTTGGGTGAACCCGTTCCGCCATCCAGAACCGTGCACACGGTTGAAGAAGCGGTGGACTTTGCTAACGAAATTGGCTACCCCTTGATCGTTCGCCCAGCCTTTACCATGGGCGGCACTGGCGGCGGGATGTGCGACAATGAAGAAGAACTGCGGGCCATTACCGCTAACGGCCTGGACCTTAGTCCTGCAACAGAATGCTTGATTGAAAAATCCATCGCCGGCTTTAAGGAAATCGAATACGAAGTCATGCGGGATTCTAAAGACAATGCCATGGTGGTCTGCTCCATGGAAAACTTTGACCCGGTCGGCATCCACACCGGGGACTCCATCGTCTTTTCCCCGACCCAAACCTTGAGCGACCGGGAATACCAGATGCTCCGCAACTGCGCCCTGAAGCTGATCCGCGCGCTCAAGATTGAGGGGGGATGCAACGTCCAATTGGCCCTTGACCCTAATAGCTACCAGTACTACGTAATCGAAGTCAACCCCCGGGTGTCTCGCTCATCAGCTCTAGCTTCAAAAGCCACGGGCTACCCAATTGCCAAATTGGCTGCCAAGATTGCGGTTGGTTTGACGCTAGACGAGATCAAGAATCCTGTTACCAAAAAGACTTTTGCCGAATTTGAACCAGCCTTAGACTATGTGGTTGCTAAGGTGCCGCGCTGGCCTTTTGACAAGTTCGTCAAGGCGGACCGCCGCCTAGGGACCCAGATGAAGGCGACCGGGGAAGTCATGGCTTTAGGGAGAAACGCTGAAGAAGCCTTGCAAAAGGCTGTCAGTTCTCTGGAAATCGATGAAAAAGACCTCTGCTTCACCAATTTAGGCGATAAGTCTCAAGAAGTCCTTGAGCAAAAATTAGCTGTGGCTGAAGACGATCGACTTTTTTACATCGCGGAAGCCTTTAGACGGGGCTACAGCCTTGAAGCCGTCCACGCCTTGACCAAGATCAACCTCTACTTCTTGGACATCGTCAAGCATATCGTGGAATTAGAAGACGAAATCAAAGCTCAGCCTCAGGATCTAGACGTCTTAAAGACTGCCAAGTACTATGGCTATGCCGACCAAACCATTGCCAAGCTCTGGGGTGTAAGCGAAGACGACGTTCGCAGTTTGCGCAAGGCTAACGGTTTAGTTCCGGTTTACAAGATGGTCGACACCTGCGCCGGTGAATTTGCCTCAAGCACGCCATACTTTTACTCCACTTACGGTCTAGAAAATGAAAGCGTCAAGAGCGGCAAGCCATCTGTGATCGTGCTGGGCTCTGGCCCGATCAGAATTGGGCAGGGGGTAGAATTTGACTACGCCACCGTCCACTCAGTCAAGGCCCTGCAAAAAATGGGCTATGAAGCCATTGTCATCAACTCTAACCCCGAAACGGTCTCAACCGACTTCTCTATCTCCAACAAGCTCTACTTTGAACCCGTTACCCTGGAAAAGGTTTTGGATGTCATTGACCTAGAGCAGCCGCTCGGGGTGATCGTCCAATTTGGTGGCCAAACCGCTATCAACCTGGCCAAGGGCCTAGAAGACCACGGCGTCAAGGTTTTAGGGACCACGGTTAAAGACATTGACCGGGCTGAAGACCGGGAGCTTTTTGACGAGATTATTAAAAAGCTAGAGCTTAAACAGCCAATCGGTAAGACTGCCGAAACGCCTGAAGCGGTCATCGAGTACGCTAAGGAGCTGGGCTACCCAGTCTTGGTTCGGCCATCCTACGTTTTGGGCGGCCGGGCCATGGAAATCGTGTATAACGAAGATGAGCTCCGCGGCTACCTGAAGGACAACCCGCCAGCTACTAACGGCCACCCGATCCTGGTTGATACTTACCTAGAAGGCTTAGAAGGGGAAGTTGACGCGATCTGCGACGGCCAGCAGGTCCTCATGCCGGGTATCATGCAGCACATTGAGCGGGCCGGCGTCCACTCTGGTGACTCCATGGCTGTTTACCCGCCGCAAAGCTTCACTGAAGAAGTGAAAAAGCAGATCGTAGACGTAACTGAAAAATTGGCCTTAGCCCTTAACTGCGTGGGCATCATGAACGTGCAGTTTATCGTGCGCGGCGGGGAAGTCTACATTATCGAAGTTAACCCCCGGGCGTCGCGGACCGTGCCATTTTTGAGCAAGGTCACCGGGATCGAAATGGCCCAGGCCGCAACCCGCTGCATCATGGGGCAGAGCCTCAAAGAACAAGGCTACACGGAAACCTTGCAGCCAGAAAGCGAGATTATCCATGTGAAGGCGCCGGTCTTCTCCTTCAGCAAATTGGCTAACGTTGACAGCCTCTTGGGGCCAGAAATGAAGTCCACTGGGGAAGTCATGGGGAGTGACCACACCTTCTCCAAGGCTCTTTACAAGGCCTTTGAAGGGACCGGCATCCGTCTGCCAAACAATGGGTCAGTTCTGTTGACGATCGAAGACAAGGATAAGGAAAAGATCCTGCCACTGGCTGACCGTTTTGCCAAGATCGGCTACCGCCTCTTTGCGACCGCCGGGACGGCTGAGTTCCTCCGGGGACAAGGCCTGCACGTCACGCAAGTGGCTAAGATTGGCGAAAAAGCTTCAAGCGACCTGCCAATCTTAGACGTCATCAAGAATGGACAAGTGGACGTGACCATCAACACCATGGGTCATGACCTGACGGCTAGTTCCGATGGCTTCGTGATCCGGGAAACGGCCATCATGCACAATGTGCCAGTTTTGACTTCTCTTGATACGGTTGCGGCGCTGTTGACGAGTCTGGAAAACCGGTCATTTGCTACGGAAGCCTTATAGTATAAAGATTTTGGTCCATATAGGATTAGTAATAAAAATCGTCTCTAAATCGCTATTTAGAGGCGATTTTGCTTGCTTTTTTCCCTGATCGGTCTATAATATCGTTATATTTTAAGGAAGCGAGATGAAACGTTGGCTAAATTAGGGAAGAAGATCTTAGTCGTGCTGGCCCTGGCAATTTTGTGCCTGGGGATGCTGCCCGCCCACCGGGTCGGCAAGGACCAGGCTAGGGCCGCGGACATGCAGGCTTTTGTCAAAAAGCTGATGAAGAAGAATCACATCGCTGGCTCTATCGCCGTGGTTCATAATGGCACCGTGCAGGTAATTTCTTACGGCCGGGCCAAAAAAGGCGTGAAAAATAGTGCTAAGAACGTGGTTTACCCGGTTGCCTCCTTGCAAAAGCAGGTAACGGCTGCTATGGTCATGCAGCTCATGGCCGAAAAGCAGGGGTCAAGCAAGGCTTTTAGCCAAGACACCAAGATTTCTCGCTGGTACCCTGGCTTAAGAGGGGCAAGCAAGATCACGGTGGGCAACCTGCTGACCCACACGTCCGGCTTGCAGATTCCAGAAATTGAAGTTGACCGCGGGGTTAGCTATTCTGAAGAGGGAGCCGTGAACTGGGTCGTCAACCGCTTGAACCGGGCAAGGCAAGATGCAGTCGGGACTTACCACTACAGCGACGTCAACTATATCTTGCTAGCCGGCATTATTCGAAAAGTGACGGGTAAGTCTTACGCTGCTAATTTTAAAAAGCGGATCGTCAACCGGCTGGGCCTGCGCCACACCTTTTTAATAGGAAAGGTGCCGGCCAAGTACCAAGTAGCGGCTTCTTACGATTACCAAAACGGCAAGAACTACCAAAACCGGGTCTACCTGTCAAAGACGCGCTTGTCGCAATTGATCGGGGCGGCCCAGCTGATAACGACGCCAAGCGACTACTATGAGTTCGTGTCGGCTCTCGGGACCGGGCAGCTGCTAGCGCCGTCAACCTACCGCTTGATGACTCACTTAAAGAGCAAGAAGACGCGGTATTGCAGCGGTTTTTACATCAAGAAGGGCGACAAGGTTAAGCTGGCTTACGGGGCCTTGGGCGGCGCCCACTACGCTGGCTACTACCAGCTGACCAGCGACAACCAAAATGGGATCGTGATGATGATCAACCAAAGAAGCTGCGGCGAGGACAAGCTGAAGGGCATTGGCTACCAAATCTTGCAAAAATTAGATCTGAATACTTTTTCTCAGACGTAAAAAAGGAAGACCTTAGGGTCTTCCTTTTTTGCATGGGCTGTTCAATGTTTTTTTTGCACAAAAATTAGGGTTGGGCGTGCACAAAAACTTACTCAAGTGTGGCAAGTGCTGCTCAAAGATTTACTCAAGTGCGGCAAACGCTGCTCAAAAACTTACTCAAGTGCGGCAAGTGTTGCTCAAAAATTTACTCAAGTGCGGCAAATGTTGCTCAAAAACTTACTCAACTGGCCCCTAATCGCTTTTGGTTGAGTAAGTTTTGGGCCGCCACTTTGCTTACTTGAGTATGTTTTTGTGCAGATTTTTTCCAAAAACGATTTAGTTGAGTCAGTTATTGTGCAAATTACCGATAAACAATGTCCCGTAAGGCCTGAAGCCGGTCTAGAGAGTCGTCAATCTGCCTTTCGCTAACCAATCCGTTTTCCGTAGCTTGGACCAGGCGTGGCAAAGTGGCCAAGTCGCCGCCTAGCAGGAGATCGTTGCCAGCTTTTAGTGCCACAAGCTCAGCTGGTTCATCTTCACTGCCAGCCAGCTTAGCGGCCGCCATGGCTAAGTCGTCGGTTAAAATGATGCCGCCATAGCCGAGCTCTTGTCGTAAGTAGCCATGAACCTTTTTAGACAAGGAGACAGGCTGGTCGTCAAAAATGGTTACGGCGAGGTGGGCCACCATGATGGAGGGGACGCCGGCCGCGATCGCTACTTTAAAGGGGAGGAGGTCGGCTTCTGCTTCGGCGCGCGTCCGGTTATCTATGGCGAAAGCCGTGTGGGTGTCGCCAGCATCTCCGTAGCCGGGAAAGTGCTTGGCCGTTGAGACCAGGCCCAGCTCTTGGTAGAGCTTGACAAAAGCCGCCACGGCTCGGCTAGTCTCTTCCAGGCTGCTTTGAAAAGTTCGGTTGTAGATGAAGCTGGACTTTTGCTTAGCAAAGTCGGCAACTGGTGCAAAGTTCCAGTTGAAACCTAGATCTTTTAGCTCTAGAGCCGTTTCTCGACTTTTTTGCAAAAAAACATCCAGTCCTTGTGCCAAAAGTTGACCCTGGCTGGGATAAAAGTTAGACGAGAGTGCCGATAAGCGGCTGACCAGTCCGCCTTCTTGGTCAATGCCAATAAATAGCTGGGGACGGGCTTGCTTGTATGCCGCCAGTTCTTGCTTAACTCGCGCTCGGCTTTTTCCTTCTAAGTCTTTGGCAAAAAGGATGATGCCGCTAGGTTGGCAGTTTTGCAGTATTTTCAGATTTTTTTGAAAGTCGCCAAGGCTATCAATGAAAAATAGCTGACTGAGTTTGGATTGTAGTGAATTATTCATATGCTTTTTTAACTACTTATTTATCTAAATAATATTCTTCTAACCAAGATCAAAGGTTAGTGAAAACAAATTATTGAGTAATAAAACAGTTTTGTTACAAGTTTAAAAAAACTTAAACATCGTTCTTGAAAACGGTATAATACAGTATGATACAAATTTACTGTGAAAAAGTTTGGAAGGAACGTCATGAAGAAAAGAAAAATTAAGCACTTCAAGACTAACAAGAAATTAGTTACTGCTGAATTGGCCTTGCTAGCAACGGCAACCGGCTTGGCATACAACACGGCTACGGTTAAGGCTGATACCACTCCGGCTTCTAGCGATCAAACAGCCAATACGGCTGCTGCCACGACTGATGAAGCTAAGACGACTGCGGCTGCTCAAGAAACTGCAGTTGCCGCAAAGACCACTACCGATGCTGCAGCTGCTGATACTGAACAAGCTGCAACGGCCGATGCTGGTCAAACTAGCGATGCTAAAAAGTCTGCAGCAAGCGACAGCACTAAGTCAGCAACTACTGACAGCACTAAGACTGCCCCAGTTGCTACTCAAGCCGCAGCTCCAGCCGCTAAGACGGCTACTGCTGCCAAGACGGCTACTGCCACTAAAGCCGTAGCGGCAACTAAGGCAACGACGACCACTGCAACTGCTAAGAGTACTTTTAAGACTACTAATGGCACCACCCAATACTACGATGCCAATGGCAAGGTCGTAAAGGCTCAAGTTTTCAAGGCTAACGATAAAGAGTACTACGCTGACAAGAACGGCAAGATTGCTAAAAATACCACTAAAAAGGTTAACGGCATTACTGTTTCCTTTAACGCTGATGGCTCAGTTAAGAATAACCTGGACTTTAGCCAACTTTTAAGAGACCAAGTTGAATTTGCGACTGCCACTAAGCTGAAGCAAAACGTCAAGTACGACTGGACCGAAAAGAAGAACGACTACCAAGAATCAGCTGTTCACGAAATGGCGCAACTTTTGGCGCAAGGCGATGTCAAAAATGACAACAGCATCATTTCTTCATTGATGGAAAAGAACTCCTCAATGTCAGGCCAGGTTTTGGCTTCCCTGACGATGAACGTTGGACAAAACGGTTACACCGCTAGTCAAATTGCCAATGCTTTGATTGCCAAGCTGGGTACGACCGCAGCCACTGGCAGCGTGATCGGTGCTGGCTACTACAACGGTACTGCTGCCGCGCTTTTATATAAGGTTGAATCCGTTAAAAAGGCTGAACAAGCTGCTTCGAAGATTGCAACCAGCGTGAAGACCGTTTACAGCGATGCTGGCAAGGTCAAGAACCCAGTCACTAGCAAGATGAGCGCTGCTGATGAAAAGCAAGTAACTGATGGCGTTTCTAGCTCACTTTTAACTGGGGACAAGGGCACGGCGATCAGTGAACAAGTCTTAAAGACGATTTTTGCCGGTTTAGCAGGCGATACGACTGCTCTTGAAGGGCAAACCAGCTACTACGACGATAACGGCAAGGCCTACCACTACCAATACTGGCTAGATGGCAAAGACAGCGCTGAAAAGTTGGCTAACTTCTTGAAGGCTAACGCCGGCGCTAAGTACGGCGATGCTATCAAGGCTATTTACATGGCAACTTTGGTGGCTGGCGCTAACGATAAGACTGCGGCAACTGACGAAACGCCAACCAGCAAGAAGACAAACGATGAAATCACGGCAGCCTTCCAAACTGGCGATGAAACTGGCTTGAAGTACGAAAGCGTCAAGGTGGAAAAGATTGCTGGCATGACCAAGGACATGATCCGCGGGGTCGACATTTCAACCTACCAATCTTTGATCAACGCTGGCGTTAAGTTCTACGACTTTGAAGGCAAGGAAGCCAGCCTGATCAAGGTTTTGTCAGATGCAGGCGTCAACTGGATCCGGCTGAGAATCTGGAACGACCCATATAACGCTGATGGCTTGGGCTACGGCGGCGGTAACACTGACGAAGCTAACGTCATCAAGATGGCAGCTGAAGCCAAGAAGTACGGCATGAAGGTCTTGCTTGACTTCCACTACTCCGACTTTTGGGCTGACCCAGCCAAGCAGGTTTTGCCAAAGGCTTGGAAGAGTCTGTCAGTTAATGCTTTGAATAAATCGATCCAGCTCTACACGGAAAAAGTCTTGCACGACTTAAGAGATGCCGGTGCTAGCGCGGACATGGTCCAAGTCGGCAACGAAATCACTAACGGGGCATTTGGTCTGTATACTGACCGGGACCACGGCGGCAACTGGGAAGACCTGTGGAAGAGCGCCAAGGGTACTCAGGTTGCCCAATACCTGAAGACGGCAGCCAAGGCAGTTAGAAATGCCGCTCCGCAAGCTAAGATTGCCCTGCAGCTGGAAACGCCAAACATCTACAAGTACCGGACCATCATGACGGTCTTCAAGAACAACGGCATTGACTACGACTACCTTGGGACTTCTTACTACCCATTCTGGTCAACTGGCAACAGCAACGGGACTTACAAGGGCCAAGACCTGGGCAAGGGTGCCAACACTCCTAAGAACCTTTTGGCAGTTGAACAAATGGCTAAGGAAGAATTTGGCAAGTCGACGGTTGTTTTGGAAACCGGCTGGTTCAACAACCTGAACGACTCAGATGGTACTGGCGATTCAGTCGGCACCATGCCATCCATGCCAAGCGGCGTTTCCTATACGGCTGATCCACAAGGACAAGTCAACGAAATGAGCGATATGTACAAGGCCATTATTGCCGGTGGCGGCGTAGGCTCCTTCTACTGGGAACCAGCACAAATTGCGGTTAAGGCTGGTTGGAATAACTGGTCTTACAACAAGGAAATGTCAAACGTCTACGGTACTGGCTGGGCATCCAAGTATGCTATCGGCTACGCTCCAGATAACGTCATGTACTGGAACGGCAAGGAAACTTGGGGCGGCAGCACTTGGGACAACGTAGCTCTCTTTGATGACCACGGCTACCCACTCCAATCTTTGATGATGTACAAGGGCTTTTTGACCGGCTACGAATCACCAGCTAACACTGCTTCAAGTGTCAGCGTTAAGGCTAGTGCCGTTAACGGGGATGCGGCTGATTTGGCTGACGTCAAAGACGAAAACGCCGTTAAGGCTGGGCAAGACCTCAGTTTGTCAAATACCTTGGCTGACAGCGCAAAGAAGTACTTGAACGGCGTTAAGGGCACTGCTATTTCTGAGGCATCTCTAACAGAAATCTTTAAGGGCTTGTCTGATAACTTAAAGAGTGCCCAGTTCACTGGCAAGAGCGGCAGCAACTACCACTACGAATATGTTTTGCCGGGCAAGGATAGCGCAGAAAAATTGGCCAACTTCTTGAAGGCCAACCAAAATGCTAAGTATGGCGACAATCTTGCCGTCAACTACGACGTCAACCTGGTTAAGGATGCCAAGGCAATCGTTAACGCTACTTCCAAGTTAAGCGCAACCGCTACTACCGTTTGGGGTTTGGACAACGTCACCATCGACAGTCCAATCGCTAAGGGGCAAGCCTTGTCAAGCGATGATACGGCTGCTTTGGAAAAAGCTGTTGCCCAATACCTGACCGGCGAAGAAGGCACGGAAATTTCCGCTGACACCTTCTCCAAGATGACCGAAGCTTTGAACGCCGGGGTTGCTTCAAACAAGGAATACCAAGTGAAGTTCACTGATGCAACCAGCGTTTACCACTACGTCTTCTACTTCGACGCAAGTAGCGGCGACCTTGCAACTTTGAACAAGGGTGCTAAGTACGGCGATCCAATCAAGGTCAACGTTTCAGCATCCCTGAAGTGGGTAAAGAATTTATAATTAAAAAAGTCTGACTGTGATAGTTAGACTTTTTTCCTGGATCATGTAATCAAATTTGTGAATGTAAAAGTAAAAGAATAATTAGGTGAATCTAATGGGAAAAAAGATCAAGCACTTTAAGTCAAAGAAAAATTTATTGACTGGCCTGGCAGTCCTGACGGCCACCACTGGTCTAGCTTACGGCAACCAGGTTAAGGCCGACACGACCGATGCAGCGCAAGCAGAAGCTAAGACGGTTCAAGAAGACAAGAACAATGCTGCGCAAAGCAGCCAAGCTGCAGAGGCTGCAACCAAAACTGACAGCCAAGCAGCAAACACCCAAGACCAAAGTCAAAAGACGGCGGCTGAAGCTGATCAAACGGCCAAGACTAGTGAGACTGCACCAGTTGTCCAAAACACTAATCCACAAGCAGCCAAGGCTGGTCAAGCAACGCAGGCTGTTACTGCTACTCAGGCGAAGACGACTACTCAAGCTAAGAAGAGTACTTTTGTCACCGAAAAGGGCAAGACTTCTTACTATGACGCTAACGGCAAGGTCGTTAAGAGCAAGTACTTTAGTACTAACGGCAAGAACTACTACGCAGACTCAACCGGCGCCATTGCTAAGAATACGGTTAAAAAGGTTAACGGGATCACTACCCGTTTTGGTAAAGATGGGGCCGAAAGCGACGGTTTGGACCACAGCCAGCTCTTGAGAGACCAAATCGAATTCCAAACCGCGACTAAGTTAAAGGGCAAGGTTAAGTACGACTGGACGGAAAACAAGAACAAGTTCCAAGAATCCGCAGCCCACGAAATGGCACAGCTTTTGGCCCAAAAGAGCGTCAACAACGACAGCAAGGTCATTTCCTCTTTGATGGAAAAGAACTCATCAATGCCGGGCAAGGTTTTGGCCAGCGTCGTGATGGACGTCAGCCAAAAGAACCTGGACGCTAAAGCCGTAACTAACGCTTTGCTAGCTAAGCTGGGTAAAACCGATGCTGCCAATGCCGTAGTAGGGGCAGGCTACTATGACGGTACGGCTGCCGCCTTGATCTACAAGGTGGAACAAGTGGCCAAGGCTGAACAAGCAACTTCTAAGCTTGATCCAGAAATTACTACTGTTTACAGCGATGCCGGCAAGGTCAAGAACCCAGTTACTAACAAGATGAGCGACAGCGACCAGACCGCTTTAGTTAACGGCGTTTCTGCTAACTTGTTTACTGGCGACAAGGGGACGGTCATCAGCCAGGATGTGCTGAAGGCAATTTTTGCCGGACTATACGGCGACGATACTGCCTACAACGGCCAAGCTGATTACGTTGACGACAGCGGCAAGACTTACCACTACCAATACTGGCAAGTGGGCAAGGACAGCGCTGAAAAACTAGCCAACTTCTTGAAGCTCAACAGCGGCGTCAAGTACGGCGATACGATCAAGGCCCAGTTTACCGCGACCTTGGTGGCTGGCAGCGGCCAAAAGACCAAGGCGGTTGACGAAACGCCAACTAGCAAGAAGACTAGCGACGAAATTACGGCAGCTTACACGACTGGTGATGAAACGGGCCTGCGCTATGAAAGCGTCAAGGTAGAAAAGATCCCTGGCATGAAGGACGACATGGCCCGCGGGGTAGACATTTCTACTTACCAAGCCATGGCTAATGCCGGCGTTAAGTTCTATGACTTTGACGGCAAGGAAGCTGACCTCTTTAAGGTTTTGGCTGATGCTGGCGTCAACTGGGTCCGGCTCCGTCTTTGGAACGACCCATACAACGCTGAAGGCTTAGGCTATGGCGGCGGCAATAACGATGAAGAAACGCTGATCAAGACTGCACAAAAGGCCAAGCAATACGGGATGAAGGTCCTTTTGGACTTCCACTACTCCGACTTTTGGGCTGACCCACAAAAGCAGATTTTGCCAAAGGCTTGGAAGAACCTGTCACAGGCTGAATTAAACAAGTCAATTTCCCTTTATACGCAAAAAGTTTTGACCGATTTAAAGGATGCTGGCGTTAGCCCAAGCATGGTCCAAGTCGGCAACGAAATTACCAAGGGTGCTTTTGGCATCACGGCTGGTCAAAGACACAATGGCTCATGGAGCGAACTTTGGCAAGGCAGCGATGGCAAGTTGATTGCTTCTTACCTGGCAACGGCTGCTAAGGCAGTTAGAAAAGCTGACTCCAGTGCCAAGATTGCCGTTCAGTTTGAATCACCAGATGTGAATAAGTACCGGTCCCTGATGACGGTCTTGAAGAACGGCGGGGTTGACTACGACTACCTCGGCACTTCTTACTACCCATTCTGGGGCAGCGACAGCAACAATCCATCAAACCTGCTCAAGGTTGAACAGATGGCCCAAAAGGAATTTGGCAAGCGCGTGGTTGTCATGGAAACCAGCTGGCTGAACAATGTCAACGACTCAGACGGTACTGGCGACAACATCGGCTATGCTCCAAGCGACTACGCAGTAGGGCCACAAGGACAAGTCGATGAAGTGACGGCTTTATACAAGGCTTTGGTTGCCGGCAATGGCGTTGGTGCCTTTTACTGGGAACCAGCCCAAATTGCTGTAAGAGCAGGCTGGAACAGCTGGAACTACAACAAGATGATGGCTAATGTCTACGGTACTGGCTGGGCATCTAAGTACGCAATTGGCTACGCTCCAGATGACGAAATGTACTGGAACGGCAAGGAAACTTGGGGCGGCAGCACTTGGGACAACATGACCTTGTTTGACGACAACGGTCACCCGCTCCAATCCTTGAACGTCTTCAAGGGGATGCTGAACGGCTATGAATCAGCCGCAAGTACGACCTCAGCTGCTAAGGCCAAGGCTGGCGCCGTTAACGGGGATGCGGTTGATTTGGCTGACCTCAAAGACGAAAACGCCGTTAAGGCTGGGCAAGACCTCAGCTTGTCTAACTACCTGGCTGACAGCGCCAAGAAGTACTTGAACGGGACTAAGGGCACTGCTATTTCTGAGGCATCTCTAACAGAAATCTTCAAGGGCTTGTCTGACAACTTAAAGAGCGACCAATTTACTGGCAAGAGTGGCAGCAACTACCACTACGAATATGTTTTGCCAGGCAAGGACAGTGCTGAAAAGTTGGCCAACTTCTTGAAGGCTAACCAAAACGCTAAGTACGGCGATGATTTAGCCATCAACTACGACGTCAACTTGGTTAAGGATGCCAAGGCAATCGTTAACGCTACGTCTAAGCTGAACGCCACTGCCACTGCCGTTTGGGGCTTGGATAATGTGACGATTGACAGCCCGCTGGTTAAGGGCCAAGCTTTGTCAAGCGATGACACGGCTACTTTGGAAAAAGCCTTGGAACAATATCTGACTGGTGAAGAAGGCACGGAAATTTCCGCTGACACTTTAGCCAAGATGACTGAAGCCTTGAACGCCGGGGTCGCGTCAAACAAGGAATACCAAGTGAAGTTCACTGACGCAACTAGCGTTTACCACTACGTCTTCTACGTCGACGCAAGTAATGGCGACCTCGCTTCCTTGAACAAGGGTGCTAAGTACGGTGACCCAATCAAGGTCAACATCTCAGCTGCCCTGAAGTGGGTTAAGAATCTGTAATTTTGAATATTAATAATTTTTAGTTTTTTACCGATAAACATACATGCAAAGAAAAGACTCTGGCGAGTGCCAGAGCCTTTTTTATATCCTTCGAGGTGGAGGTTAAGTATTAAAAATGTAATGTAACGTGCTAAACAAACTTGAAAAGGGAAAAGAATGAAATTTAAGAATTCAACATATTGCTTCGCTTAGTAGCGATTGCGGTTGCGAACAGGGATGGCAACCAGGCGCTTTTGGCGATTTTGTTTCCATTTGAGTAAAAGTAAAAGGGATGCGGTAACGGCTGCTAATTGAGTAAACACTTTAACCATATGCAGGTCTCCTTTCTTTAGCAAGTTCTTGTCTGAACTTGTATTTATATGATAGAGGGAAGACGTGGTCATAATGTGAACGTGACTCTAAGAAAGTTGCGCGATCGGCTTAAGAAAAGGTAAACAGGTGATAAGAAAAGTTGTAGTGTGGCGTGACTAGGTTAGCTGTGTTAGTTGTGCCCCCGAAGTATGTCAACCGG
>NZ_JBJFHB010000087.1:19119-22690 GCF_051893255.1 Lactobacillus sp.
CAAAAATTGCCCCCAAAGTATGTCAACCGGGTTTGTTTTTGTCAAAATCTTCCCCAAAAGTATGTCAACCAGGCTTGTTTTTGACAAAAATTGCCCCCAAAGTATGTCAACCGGTCTGGATTTTGGCAAAATCTGCCCCCAAAGTATGTCAACCGGGTTTGTTTTTGTAAAAATCTTCCCCAAAAGTATGTCAACCAGGCTTGTTTTTGACAAAAATTGCCCCCAAAGTATGTCAACCAGGTTTGGTTGAGTCAACTTGGGGGCGGAAAAACGGAAAAATAGATCCGGTTGAGTCAAAATGGGGGCAAAAAAACGGAAAATCAGCGCCGGTTGAGTCAACTTGGGGGCGAAAAAATAGAAAAATGGAGTCGGTTGAGTCAAAACGGGGGCAAAAAAACGGAAAAATAGAACCGGTTGAGTCAATTTGGGGGCGAAAAAATAGAAAAATGGAGTCGGTTGAGTCAACTCGGGGGCGGAAAAACGAAAAAATGAGTTCGGTTGAGTCAACTTGGGGGCGAAAAAACGGATAATCAGCGCCGGTTGAGTCAAAACGGGAGCGAAAAATCAGAAAATTGGGTTTGGTTGAGTCAGTTTTGGGGGAGGGTGCACATAATCTTACTCAACTGGAGCCCATTTTTGAAAAAAGCTTCACACAAACATACTCAAGTAAGCTAACCTCCGGCCCAAAATTTACTCAACCAACTGACGAGAAGGCGCAGTTGAGTAAATTTATGAGCAACGATTTTGTTACTTGAGTAAGATCGTGAGCAGCTTTCATCGCGATTGGGTCAATTCAGCCACCCCAGCCCCGGCCACCGCGCCCCCCACCACTCAAAAACAAAAACCGCAATCTCCAGAATGGAGATTGCGGTCTAATAATGTCTAATTAACGGAAGTTAGACTTAACTGCGTATTGGCCAACGCCAACGATGTAGTACTTCTTGCCCTTGATCGTTACGGCGCCGCCATAAGTCTTGTGGGTGGTGTTCTTCTTCAAAACGAACTTCTTGTAGCGAACTGCCTTGCCCTTTGACTTCTTGTAGATGTAGGCGTTCTTCTTCAGCTTGCGGTTAGTCCCGTCAACGTTTGAGGCAACAATGAAGCTGTTTGAGCCAACTTGGTAGTACTTGCGCTTATTCAAAACAGCTGAGCCGTAAGCGTACAGCTTCTTGCCTTCACCGTAGCTGGTCTTGGTCTTCTTCAGGTCCTTGGTGTAGACAACTGCGCCGTGCTTCAAGGTGATGTTGTAGCCGTCAACGCTAGAAGCTGGGATGTACTTGTCAGTGCCCAGCTTGTAGTACTTGTTGCCGCCGAGCATTGCGTAGGCGTAAGCGTACAGCTTCTTGCCCTTCTTGTAAGTAGTCTTGGTCTTCTTCAAGGCCTTAGTGTAGACTGCCGTACTTTGCTTCAGGGTGACAAAGACGCCGTCAACGTTTGAAGCCTTGATGTATTGGCTAGCCTTCTTTGAGACCTTGTAGTACTTCACGCCGTTGCGAGTCAAAGTGCCGTAGGTGGTAATGGTCTTGCCAGCCTTGATGGACTTCGCCTTAGTCTTCTTGCCAGCGCGGTCGTAAACAGCTGAGGTCTTCTTTACCGTCTTCTTGGCAACAGTTGAAGTTTCTACAACCGTGTCGTAGGCGTTAGATGGCAAAGCTGAGAAGGTTACGTCAGCGGTAATCTTCTTGTCGTTAACCGTAAAGCTGATCGTCCCCTTTTTAGTCTTGTAGGCACTAGCTGGGAAAGTGTAGGTAACGCTGCCGTCCTTGGCCTCGGTAACCTTGGCCTTTTGGCCGTTGATGGTCAGGCTGGAGTATGATGGAAGGCCGGACTCCAAAGTGAAGGTTACGGCAGAAAGCTTGTGGCTCTTGATGATGGCCTTAACAGCTGCCCCAGATAAAAAGCTGGCTTCAGTTGAATAAACGCCTTCGCCAGCGTCATCGATGCTAGCTGTAATGTAGTAAGACCCATCTTTATATTCTTTAGTAGTCTTTGATGCCGTAGCGGCTTCGGTTAAGCCGGCTGCTTGCGGAGCTACGGAAAAAGTGGCTGTCGCAAGTGAGAGGGCAGTCAAAATAGACTTGGTAAACTTTTTCATTTTGCCTCCTAGATTGCACGATAAACTTACATACCTTTATATTATCTAACTTTTTTAGCCAAAAAACAATGTAGCGCTTTCCCTTTTTAGTCGAAAAAATAAAGAGATCCTGCTTAAAAGCTGAATCGGCAAATCGACCCTAAAACCGCTCTAATCACCAAAGGGTCAACGCTTGAGGGGGCCTTGTTCTTATGCTAAAATGAGAGTAAAGTAAGTGCTAATAATTAAAAAAGTAAAAAATAATTACCATTCCCGAAAGGGGGCATTACCATGACGAGAAGTCAAGCAAACAAGGCCTACCGGCGGGCGAAGCATTTGCGCTTAATGGCTTGTCCCAGCGGCAAGAAGGCCTTTAAGACCAAGTTTGATGCTGAATTATTTCTTTACCGAGAAGAAGCGGCGGTCCACACCATGGAGATCAACCATGAGCACTGGCGCAAGATGCCGATTCGCTCTTATTTATGTCCTTATTGCCGACATTATCACGTAACTTCCATGCCCTTAGAGCGGTTTGAAGAATTGAGAAAAAGAAAAAGCAACCGTGAGCAGCTGAGTCGCTAAGACTCGCTTTTTCTTTCTGAAGACTAAAAACGAAAGCGAGGAGCCACTATGACCGACCGGCTTAATTCCTATTTTTACGATATTGAATCCTTGACCAACGCCTTCACCTTGTCTTGCTACCGGCCAGATGATGAGCGGGTTGACATCTACTATTTAGTTGACGCCCCCGGCCTCACCGACCAAGACAGCATCCCCTTTAAAAAGATGGCCGCTGGCGAGATCCGGGCCAAAAATCAAAACTTTCACGGCGACATCTACTACCTGAACCTCCATGAGCAAACGGCTAACGAGCGCCTAGCCCAGGCCTTTGGCCTGTCGGATGCCCGCTATGTCAATGATCCAGAGGCCAAGTCATCGTTCCCAGCGGCTTTTCGGCCGACCTGCGACACGGACCCAGACTATTCCCCGGAAAAGGCGCCGTACTTTTTTGGCTACAACTCCACCAACTACGACCTGACCATGCTGGCTTACTATTTCACCCGCACCTGGTGGCCAAATGCCAGCGGGGTCAGAGACCAGTTTCGCCCAATCACCGCTAAAGAAATGCGAGACTTTAACGATACGCTTTTTTCTCGCTATATCGGCCAGATGCCGGCCAGCTTGTGGGAGGACAAGACGGCCAGTCTCGTCTTAAAAAATTTTCGCATGACGGGGCGGCACCTTGACGTGTCCCAGCTTAACGAGCGGCAAAGGCGGGTGGGGCTGAAGCGACTTTTAGGCAACTTGGGCTGGCAGATCCTGGAAAGCGACAAGTTGCGGCCGGGCCAAGACTACCTAACCAGCCAAGAAGAATTTGCCGACTTGATCGCTTATAACGTCTCTGACGTGGTCAACTTGAAAGAGCTCTTCTGCCACCCTTACTACCAGGGACAGTTTCTCTTGAAAAAAGGCCTGCTGGACCGCTACCCGGACCTG
>NZ_JBJFHB010000088.1:0-22624 GCF_051893255.1 Lactobacillus sp.
CAATCCAGCCCTCTTGTGGCTGTTGGCCGCGGGAGTTTTAGCCAGCGTGATCGTGGCCGGCTTCTTAGTCAAGCAGCAGCCCCATGCCGGCGGCTCCGGGATTCCAGAAGTTGAACTGCAGCTGCAAGGCAAGTTGCAGCTGGCCTGGTGGCCGATCCTTTGGCGCAAGTTTATTGGCGGGGTTCTGTCCATTGGCTCAGGCCTCTTTTTGGGCCGGGAAGGCCCGTCAATTCAACTAGGATCAACCATCGGCCAGGGCGTGGCCCAGGGCTTTAAGGCCTCCAAAACCGACTCCAGGGTCCTCCTGGCAACCGGGGCGGCCAGCGGCTTATCCGCTGCCTTCGGGGCGCCATTGGGCGGGGCCATGTTTATCGTGGAAGAGGTCTTTCACAACTTTTCGCCCCGGGTCTGGCTTAACGCCTTAACTGGCGCCATCATGGCCAATTTCGTGGTCTCCAATGTCTTTGGCCAGACTCCGGTCTTGGCGATTGACTACAAGCACAGTTTCCCGATCCTGCAGTACTGGCACCTGCTCTTGCTGGGGGCCTTCCTGGGCTTGATCGGGCGCCTGTACCAGTGGGGGTTGCTCAATTTCAGCCATGTCTATCAAAAGATCCCGGTCCTCCCGCGCTGGCTGCATGGGGTGATTCCGGCCGTGCTTTTGGTGCCGATCATGTACTTTTTCCCTGGCTATGTTGGCGGGGGGAACAACTTGATTCTCAGCTTGAACCAAATGCATGTCACTGGGATCTTGGCCCTAATCTTCCTTTTGCGGATCAGCTTTTCCATTATTTCCTATGATTCTGGTCTGCCAGGGGGAATCTTCTTGCCAATCTTGACCATGGGGGCGCTTCTCGGCGCCATCTACGGCAACTTTATGGCTAGCCTTGGCTTGTTAGACCAAAAGTTGGTCGTCAACCTAGTGATTTTTTCCATGGCGGGACTGTTCGCGGCCATTGTCCGCTCGCCGTTTACCGCCATCATGTTGATCGCGGAAATGGTGGGGTCGCTCTTGCACCTCATGCCCTTGGCCGTGGTTTCAGTTGTTGCCTACATCGTCAATGAGCTGCTGGGCGGGGAGCCGATCTATGAAAGCTTGGCGGGCCGGATGCAGACCAAGGAAGACAACGACTATGTCGGGGAAGCCGACCAATTGACTTTCTCTGTCTTTGAGGGCAGTCAGATGGCTGGCAAAAAGATCAAGGAGATCGCCTGGCCGGACCGGACCCTGGTCAAGGTCATCCACCGGGGGCAAAAGGACATCATCCCGGACGGCAACACCCAGCTGCTGGCGGGCGACTTGGTCGTGCTGGAGCTGGATGAAAACCAGCGCGGCGTCGTCTATGATGAAGTGGCTCGGTTACAGAATAATCAGTAGATAAGTATAAAAAGGCTGCTCAGAGAGCGGCCTTTTTGTGTTCCAGTTGCCTTCTTATTGTTTGCAAAAGTCAAAATCTTCCTGTCTTTTACGAGTATTCACTTAATTAATTTAACTTTATTAGTTAATAAAGCCCCAAAAAATGGCGAATAGCCAACTTTTTGGCAAAAAATGCTTACGAAAGATTCTGCAAACTGATAAAATGATCAATTGTCGTGATTGAAAATGGGAGGTAATTTTTGAAAAATACAGAAAATAATGTTGCAATGAAGGCAGTCGTGCCAACGGCTCATCCATGGTTGGCCATGCTGCCCTTGATGATTGGCGCTTTCGTGGGTATGTTCAGTGAAACTTCATTGAACATCGCTTTGCCGCAATTGATGGCGGCCTTAAAGGTCGGGCAGGGGCAGATCCAATGGCTCGTGACCGGCTACATGTTGGTGATCGGGATCGTCTTGCCCTTTTCCAGCTTTTTGACCAAGTGGTTCTCCACCCGGCAATTGACGATCTTTGCCTTATTGGCCTTTATCTGCGGGTCTGTCGTGTCTGGCCTTGGGAGCAATTTCGGGATCGTTCTGTTGGGGAGAATGGTGCAAGGGATTGGGACCGGGATCATTCTGCCTTTGATGTTTACGGTAGCGATGATGATCTTCCCAATGCAAAAGCTGGGCTCCGTCAATGGGGTGCTGGCTTTGGTCATCATGTTCGCCCCAGCCATTGGGCCAACTTTGACCGGCTTGATCCTGGCAGCAGCTTCCTGGCGCTTCGTCTTCTTTACTTTCGCCATTATTTTGGCAGTCGGCTTGCTCTTTGCCTTTACTTCTTTGAAGAATGTTGGCCGCTTGACCAAGCCCAAGCTGGATCTGCCATCGATTCTGCTGTCAGCTTTGGCCTTCTCTGGCTTGATCGCTGGGGCCAGCTTTGCCTCTGAATTTGGCTGGCTGTCAGTCCCAGTCCTGGCGGCCCTGCTGGTTGGCCTTGTCTGCCTCTTCTTCTACAGCCGCCGGCAACTGGCCATGAAGACGCCGATTCTTAACCTGCGCGTCTTCCGCCATCAAAACTTTGCCTTGGGCGGGATCTTGATGATGCTTGACTTTGCCGTGATCCTCTCTGCCATGTACATTTTGCCGCAATATTTGCAAAATAGTCTGGGCGTCAAAGTAGCCTTGACGGGGCTGATCATGCTGCCAGGTGGCTTGGTCAATGCCTTGACCAGTGCCTTTGCTGGTAGAATGTACGACACGCTGGGAGCCAAGTGGCCAACTAGAATCGGCTTCATGATTGCCTTGGCCGGCGCCATGATGCTGGCGGTTGGCAGCAGCCAAAGCGCCATTTGGTACGTAATCACCGCCCATATCATTTTGATGATCGGGACCCCTTTGGCCATGTCACCGGCCCAAACTTCAGCCCTGAACTCCTTGGAAGGGGCTGAATCTGCTGATGGATCAACCATCTTGAACACCATGCAGCAAATCATTGGTGCCTTAGCGACGGCTCTGTCCACCAGCTTCCTGACTCTGGGCAAGGCGGTGACTGCAGGTTCAGTGACTGCCAAATTTACCGGCGGCGTTCACTTTAGCCTGTACTTCACCATCGCCTTGATCCTGCTAGGCTTGCTGGTTTCATTTAAGGTGACGGATGATGGCCGCCCTGATTAGATATTAATCAGCTGATTGGCAATTTTAGTTAATTAAGAAACGTATTTCCTTGTAAGCGTTCAGCTTGCTTTTTAATTGAAGATATAGAGTAAAAAACGTTAACCACTACGCAAAAAAGGCCCCGAGCACATGCTCGAGGCCTTTTACTATCTAATTCAATTAAACGTTCAAGATCAAGAAGTAGATCACGAAGACCACAGCCAGGATCCACATCATTGGGGTGACTTCCTTGGTCCGCTTAGCCGCGGTCATGGAGAGCGGGTAAGTAATCAAGCCCAAAGCCATCCCGTCAGCAATGGAGTAGGTCAAGCCCATGCCGATCACGATCAAGAAGGCAGGAACGGCGATTTCCAGCTTGCCCCAAGAAATCTTGGCCAGGTTGGCAGCCATCAAAACGCCGACGATGATCAAGGCTGGAGCCGTAACCGTAGTCGTGACCACGCTCAATAGCGGGCTGAAGAACATGGACAAAAGGAAGAAAATCCCAACCCAAACGGCTGTCAAACCAGACCGGCCGCCGGCAGCGATCCCGGATGATGATTCAACATAAGCACCAACTGGTGAAGTACCGATGATGGAACCAGCCATCATGGCCGTTGAGTCAGCCGCCATGGCCTTACCGATTCTTGGCATCTTCCCGTCCTTGTCAACCAGGCCGGCTTGGTGAGCCAGACCAATCAAGGTACCAGTGGTGTCAAAGAAGGCAACCAAGAGGAAGGTCAAGACAACCGTCCACATTTGCACCGTGTTGATGTCGCCCAAGTGGAAGATGGCTTGGCCAAAACTTGGCTTCAGGCTTGGCGCCATAGAAATCACAGCAGTTGGCATCTTGCTTTGGCCGACGATCACGCTGAAGATTGATGATAAAATGATCCCGATGAAGATGGCACCTGGCACGTTCCGGATCATCAAGATGATCGTTACCAGCAAGCCGAAGATGGTTACCCAGGCAGCTGGGTTTTTGAAGGAACCGATGGTTACTAAAGTAGAAGGGCTGTTGACAACGATCTTACCGTTTTGCAGGCCCAAGAAGGCGATGAAGATCCCAATCCCAGCTGAGATGGCGAACTTCAAGTCGTTAGGGATGCTGTCAATGATCAATTCCCGCAACTTGAAAACCGTAATCAAGATGAAGATGATTGAGGCTACGAAAACAGCAGCCAGGGCAGTTTGCCACTTCACCTTCATACCGATGCAGACAGTGTAAGCGAAGAAGGCGTTCAAGCCCAAGGATGGGGCAGTTGCGATTGGGTAGTTGGCAAAAATCCCCATGATCAAACAACCAAGAGCACTGGCTAAAGCCGTTGCCGTGAAGACCGCCCCCTTGTCCATGCCACTGGCGCCCAAGACGCTAGGGTTAACGAACAAGATGTAGCACATTGCAAAGAAGGTGGTCAACCCAGCGATGAATTCGCGCTTAGGGTTGGTCCCTAATTTTTTAAGGTCAAAAAATTTACTAATAGAATCCATTTTTCCTCCAGTAGAAAATTGTTCGGAATTTACTCTGATAAGAGTGAACATTTATACTTTATCACGGAAAAGCCTGCCTGTAAATACGAATTATTGTCGAAAAGCGTATTTAATAGTTAACAAGTGAAAGAATATTTAAATAAAAAGCGCTTGAAACTAATGATTCAAGCGCTTGCAATATTTTCTAGAAATAATTCAACTTTTTGGGCTGAATTTTTAATATTCTAAATTTAGGCATTCAAAACCTTGTCGAGGAAAGACTTGGTTTCTGGTTCTTGTGGGTGATCGAAGATTTCTTCTGGGGTGCCCAGTTCCTTGATCACACCGCCGTAGAAGAAGGCCACCTTGTCAGAAACCTGCTTGGCAAAGCCCATTTCGTGGGTGACCACGATCATGGTCATCCCTTCCTTGGCCAGCTCCTTCATGACGTTCAAAACGTCCCCAACCATTTCTGGGTCCAGGGCACTGGTTGGTTCGTCAAAAAGCATGACATCTGGCTTCATGGCCAGGGCCCGGGCGATAGCGACACGTTGCTGCTGACCACCAGACAGGGTGGTCGGGCGCACGTCTGCCTTGTCGTCCATGTTGACCATTTGCAGGTACTTGTGGGCTTCCTCAATAGCCGTTTCCTTGTCCATCTTGCCCAGTTCAACTGGGGCCAGGGTGATGTTTTCCAAAACCGTCATGTTCGGGAACAGGTTAAAGTGCTGGAAAACCATCCCGATCTTTTCCCGGATCTTGTTGATGTCGTTTTTAGGATCAGCCAAATCCTTGCCGTCAACGAAGATGTGGCCCTTTTGGAATTCTTCCAGCTTGTTGATGCAGCGCAAGAAGGTACTCTTGCCTGAGCCGGATGGCCCAATGATGCAGACTACTTCGCTAGGCATCACGGTCAAGTTGGCGCCCTTGATAACTTCGTGAACGCCGTCGTAGCTCTTGTGCAGGTCAGAAACCTTTACTTTGTATTGTTCTTCCATGAAAAAGTCTCCTTAGTGTTGCATCTTCTTTTGGATGTAGTTGGAAATCCAAGTCAAGATGGTGATGATGATCAGGTACATGACAGCAATGATCAGCCACATCTTGAAGCCTTGGAAGTTTTGGGCGATCAGGGTTGAACCCGTTTGGGTCAAGTCCATGACCCCGATGGCTGACAGGATTGAGGTATCCTTCAAAGTGATGATGAATTGGTTGACCAAAGATGGAATCATCAGCTTAAAGCCTTGAGGGGCAACAACCTTCCACAGGGCCTTGTAGTATGGCAGACCCAGAGAGCGTGCAGCTTCCCACTGGCCCACGTCCACGCTTTCAAAACCGCCGCGGACGATGGCCCCGATGTAGGCCCCTTCATCCAGCATCAAGGTCAAGATGCCGGCCGTAAAGAGGGGCAGTTTGTGGCCAATAATGGTTGGCATCCCGATATAGATGAAGAAGGCCAGAACCATCATTGGGATCCCCCGGAAGATGTAGATGATGACATTGGCCACGCCGTGCCAGAACTTGTGCTCAGCGATCCCCATGATCCCCAAGATAATCCCGAAGATTAAGGCAAAAATAATCCCGACAATGGCCAGTTCAATGGTCATCCACAGCCCTTGGCCTAAAGCAGAGGCGTTGCTCTTGATCAGGCCCAAAATGGACGTGTCAGTTACCACTTGGCTCTTCACTGCCTTGCTGGAAGTGTACTTATCAATGATCTTTTGCAGGCGGCCCGTCTTCTTCAGCCAAGTCAAACCGTGGTTGAACTTCTTGAGCAGGGTTTGGTTCTTGCCCTTTTTAACGGCAAAAGCTAAAGGCGCGTTAGCCACTTGCTTGCCGACAATCTTGAGGCCGATGCCGTTAGCAATCCCGTACTTCAGTGAAGCCGCTTGGTCAAAAGCAGCGTCCGCGTTGCCGGCCTTAACGTCGGCCCAAGAAGTGTTGGAGCTAGTGTAGTACTTCAGCTTAAAGCCGTACTTTTTCTTGATGCTTTCAGCGTAAGTGGCCCCCATGGTCCCGGTCTTAACGTTGACCGTCTTGCCCTTTAAGTCAGACAGCTTGGTAATCTTGCTGTTTTGGGCAACGGCCATGGCCACCCCGTCAGTGTAGTAGGTTTGACTGAAGTCGATGGTCTTCTTTCTTTCGCTGGTCACGCTCATGCCGGCGATCATCCCGTCGAGCTGGCCAGATTGGAGAGCCTGCACGTCGGCGTTGAAGGACATGATCTTCAGGTCATACTTGAAGCCTTCGTGCTTGGCGATGGCCTTGAGGATGTCCATGTCGATCCCAGGGTTCTTGCCGTTGTAGGTACCATCTTTGTCCTGAATTTCAAAGGGCTTGAAAGTTTGGTCGGTACCGATAACGTAGGTCTTTTCTGCTGCTTGCGCCTTGCTGGTTGGGACCGCGATTAAAAAGCTGAGGACTAGCGCGATCAGCGGCAGCCAGAAGTGCTTGCGAAGCTTGGTTAAGTTCATTTAGTTAATTCCCCCTTTTTCTTTATTTAATGTTTGTCTAAAAACAGAATTGTTAACATTGTATCACGTTTTTAGGAAAAACTTATTTTTTCAAGAAATGTTAACTAAGAAAAGCAACCGCTCCCACCTAATTATTTAAAGTAAAAGGGGAGAAAAGTTTAAAAAGAACGGTTTAACCTTACAAATAGCTTACTAAACAAGAAAAAGACTTAAAATAAAAAAGCCCTCAAAAAGGGCTTTTAATTGGCAGTTTAGGATGAAAATTCGATCGATTCAGTCGCAATTTCACCGGCGTGCCAATCCTTTGGCAGCTTGCCAACTTCTTTGAGCTTCTTGGTGATCAGGGCCAAAACTTCGGTCCGGTCGCTTTCGCTGGCCATGAAGTCGTAGTGGTCGCCGTCGATCATCATCTTTGGCGAGTAGTCGTAGTCTTGGTACCACTTGTCGTAGTAGCGGAGCATCCGCTTGTAGTAGTCTTCAAGAGTGGGGTCAAAGCTGAGCTGCTCGTAAGACCGGCCGCGCTTTTGGATCCGCTTGATCATGGTTTCGTATGAAACATTGATGTGGACGAGCAAGTCAGGGTGCTTTTTCGGCATCCGTTCCAGCTCCTTCATCATGCTTTCCAAGAGCTCGTCGTAGGTCTGCACTTCCAGGTCATTGGCCCGGCCGATGTCGGCATTCATATGGAAGAAAAGCGAGTCTTCATAGATTGACCGGTCTAAAACATTGTTGTCGTCGCTGAGGGCTTTTTTAATACTGTGGAAACGAGTATTTAAGAAAAAGAGCTGCAGCAGGTAGGTGTACTTCAAGGGATCCTTGTAAAAAAGCGGCAAGACAGGGTTGTCATCAACGCTTTCGTAGAAGGGCTTGGTCCCCAAGTACTTAGAGAGAATTGCGGTTAAGCTGGATTTGCCGGCTCCAACGGGCCCACTTAATACAATAACGGTCATCACGTTCCTTCTATCATCACTATAAGTTGCCGATTTCGCGCAATTTGGTATCGATGATGTCCAAGACCAGGTCTTGGTCGTCGATATTGTCGACAAAGTCGTACTTATCGCCATCGATCATCATCTTTGGCGAAACGTCATATTGTTCATACCATGGTTCATAATAGCGCAAAAGGTTTTCGTAGTATTCCTTCAGGCTTGGGTCAGTGTCAAGCTGCTCGTATTCCCGGCCGCGCTTGCCGATCCGCTTGAGCATGGTCTCTAAGGAGACATGGATGTAGATCAAGAGGTCAGGCTTCTTCCGAGGAGTGCCAGGAACGTCTTCCATCATGTTGTCCATCAAATCATGGTAGATTTGGTATTCGGTCGGGTCAGCCACGCCAGAGTCGACGTTCATGTTGAAAAAGAGGAGGTCTTCGTAGATGGACCGGTCCAAGACGTCGTTGTGGTTGGCGGCAGCTTCGTTGATTTCGGCTAGTCGTCTATTAAGGAAGTAAGTGTTTAACAAGAAGGTGTACCGCTTCATATCTTTGTAGTATAAAGGCAGGACCGGGTTGTCGTTGACTTCTTCGTAATACGCTGTTGAGCCAAGGTGCTTGGCTAAGATACTGGTTAAACTGGATTTACCGGCTCCAATAGGGCCACTCAAGACAATAACGGTGATCACGCTCTTTCTATAAAATCATACTAGATCTAAGTTGCCTTTCTAGTTTATTGCAAGATCTAGTGGTTTAGCAAGACTTTTGCAAAAATATTTTTGAGCATTTTTTCTATAATAGCTCAGGTGAAATAGTATATAGGATTTTGATGCCAAAAACTTGCAGGAAAAAATGAAAGCGAAGTCGACCTTGAAGAGCTTTTTGTTAGTGTTATTACAAAATAGCGTGTACAAGTAAGATCCTTGTACACGCTATTTCTTTTTACTTTTAAATTTTCTAGTCCAAAAGACTAGCTGCGTCTTGGTCTAAGACCACCGTTACATGTGGATGCTTTTGCAAAACGCTGGCGGGAACAGCTTCGGTAATCGGTCCTTCAAGCATGTCCTTGACAGCTTGGGCCTTATTCTTGCCCTTAGCGATCAAAAGGATTTCCTTAGCCGTCATAATGTTGCTGATGCCCATGCAGATGGCGCTCTTTGGGACTTCGTCAATGCTGTCAAAGAAGCGGGAGTTGGCTTGAATGGTGCTTTCAGTCAAGGCCACTTCGTGGGTGACGCTGGCAAAAGGCGTCCCTGGTTCGTTAAAGGCAATGTGGCCGTTTTGCCCGATGCCCAAAACTTGCAGGTCAATAGGGTTGTCCTTGATCAGCTGGTTGTAGTGGTCGCATTCTGCTTGAACGTCCTTAGCTAGGCCATCTGGTACGTAAGAAGCCTTAAACGGCTTGAACTTGAAGAGGTGTTCTTGCATGAAGTAGTGGTAGCTTTGCACGTTGTCAGGAGCCAGGCCAACGTATTCGTCCAAGTTGATGCTGGTCATGTCCGTAAAATCAAGGTCGCTGGCCACGATTTCTTGATAGAGCTCAACAGGGGATGAGCCGGTAGCCAGCCCCAGGGTCTTGGCACCGCCTGCTACTGCCTCAGCCAGAAGCTTGAAGGCTTGCTTGCCCAATTCACTAGCGTTTTCCGAAACGATAACTTTCATGATGATCATAGCTCCTTTTTTAACTCACTCATATTGGTATAGTCCATTTTAGATTAGAGAAGCTTTTTTGTCAAGGTATAGACCAATAAATCTTGGTAAATTGTGAGTGTCTTTTTTAAAAAATTGTCTTCCTTGTACTATGCTTAAAAAGAAGAAAATACGGAGGGAAAAACATGAAATACATAACTATCAAAGGAGAAAAACTGAGCCAGCTGGGTCTGGGCACCTGGAATATGGGAGAAAAAGCCGCCAAGCGGGCCACGGAACTCGCAGCCCTACGCTATGGCTTATCCCACGGCGTCAATGTGATTGACACCGCGGAAATGTATGGGGAAGGGCAGGCTGAAAGCCTGGTTGGTGAAGCCATCAAGGATTTGGACCGGAGCCAGCTCTTCCTCATTTCCAAGTTCTACCCCTGGCACGCCAGTCCTCAAGACCAGAAAAAGAGCCTGGCCGCCAGCTTAAAGCGGCTGGGGACAGACTATCTGGACTTGTATCTTTTGCACTGGAAGAGCGGCTATCCTTTAGCAGAAACCGTTAAAGGCCTGCAGGACCTGCAAGCTGCTGGTCTGATCCGTCACTGGGGCGTTTCCAACTTTGACACGGCTGATGTGCAAGAACTGGTAGAAATTGCCGGGGAAGGGGCGGTTTTCGCCAATGAAGACCTCTACAATATCGACAAGCGGGGCGTTGAATACGACTTGCTGCCTTGGCAAAAGCAGCACGGCATTGCTTTTATTGGCTATTCGCCCTTTAACTCAGGCAACGGGCAATCCATCCCGGTCAAGTCCAGTCTCCAGCAGATCGCTGACGAGCGGGGCGTGTCCGTTCACCAAGTCATGCTGGCCTGGACCATGCGGACCGGGCAGGTCTTGACCATTCCCAAAGCCGGTTCAGTTGACCACATGCGGGCCAACCTGGCGGCTGCTGACCTGATCTTGACCGCCGGCGAACTGGCCGCCTTGGACCGGGATTACCTGCCACCGAAGAGCAAGCAGCCTTTGGAGAGCATCTAGCTTTTGTGCATACAGCTAGCAAAAATTCAGTTAAAAACTGCTAAATATCCGGATAAAGAAAGCGTCTGGGTCTTCGTGTTTTTGTGCCTATTGATTACTTTATTGTTGACGATCTGAAGAAAAAGCCTTGCTCCCACAACTGGAGCAAGGCTTTTCGTTTGCTTTAGTTTTTGACCAGACCTTGCTTGTCGCGCTTGATCAGGCTCAAGACGCAGGCAAAAATCAAGAGCGTGAAGACAAAGAGGACGATGAAGGCCGCTTGTGAGCCCATGACCACCTGCTTGCTTTGTCCTTGGTAAGGACTGCCGGCGATGGCGATAATTACGGACATGGCCGCGGTCCCAATCGAGCCGGAGTACTGCTGCAGCATGTTGAAGAGGGCGTTGCCGTCGGCAATGTGCATGACTTCCAGCTGCTGGAGTCCAATAGTCATGGAGTTGTTGTACATCATGCTGAAGCCAGTCATGAACATGACGTGGAAGATCACGATCAAGGCAATGGAAAGCTTCTGGGCGAAAATGATGTAAAGTAGGATGCCGGCCATGGCCAGGCAACTGCCGATCAAGAAGAGCTTCTTAAAGCCTTGGCTGTCCAAGAGCCGTCCCATGACCGGTCCGAAGAAGGCTGACAGCAGGCCCCCCAAGAGCAGCAGCATCCCGCTGGTTAAGGCGCTGGTCTTCAAGCCCAGCTGGGCCAGGTTAGGGATGACGAAAGTCAGGCTGATCTGGATAAATTGCAAGAAGGTGTAGATTAACAGGCCCAGGTTAAAGCTGGTATTTTTCAAAACGCCAATATTGATGATGTGGGCCTTGCCTTCCTGCTTGGCCAGCTTGAAGAAGCTGAACAAAGCGGCTGCGGTGACCAGGAGCCCGCCCCAAACCAGAGGGTTGGCCAGGCCGCTGCTCAGGTTGTTGACGGCCAGGGTCAGGGCGATCAGGGCCAAGACGATCAAGAGGTACTCGCTGAAGTTGAAGTGGTCCCGGTGAGCCTCATTGTCACTCATAAAGCAGGCCGCGATGATGCAGAAGATGATCGTGACTGGCAGGGTGAAGATAAAGTTGAACCGCCAGTTGAGGGCCGACAGGCAGATCCCGCCGTAAGTTGGCCCCAGGGACGGTGCCAGGGCAATGATCATCCCTGCCGTCCCGACAAAGGACCCTTGCTTGGCCCGCGGAACCTCCAGCATGATGATTGAAAAGAGCAGGGGCATGGCAATCCCCGTCCCGATCCCTTGAATGATCCGGCCCAGCAGCATGATTGGCAAGGTGGTCGACACCATGCAGATCACCCCGCCGATGACTAAAGCCGTGCCGGCCGCGATGATCAGGCTCTTGAACTTGAAGCTGCGCTGCAGGTAGGCGGCCAGAACGATCGTCAGGGTCACCGCCAGCAGGTAGGCCGTGGTGATCCACTGCACGTTGTTCAAGGACTGGTTAAAGACCTTCATCAGGGTCGGGAAGGTGACGTTCATTGACGTTTCCACCAAGACCCCGCTGCAGGCCACGCCCGCCGTCCCAACGATCGACCAGATCACGGAAGGGGTGACTTTTTCGTGAGCATCCATTAAATTAAAACCTCCAATAAAAAAACTCCAATTCAGCGAATCCGGGCCCGGAAAGGGTCTTTGGATTCAGCTAGAATTGGAGTCAGACTCAAATATTCTAGTGAACCAAGCTCCACAAAGCTTGCTTCAAAAACTTGTTATTAATCTACTTTAACATTTTTTCAGAAAAAATGTCAGTAAAAAACTACTTAGACTTGATGTAGTTTTGCCCGTCAGCTGCAGGACCAACCGTCTTACCGAAGAAGATGACCAAAACGATGATGGTCAAAACGTAAGGCGCGATTTGCAGGTAAACGGATGGCAGGCTGGAGATGCCTGGGATTTGGTTGCCGATGATACTCAAGCTTTGGGCAAAGCCAAAGAACAGGGATGAGAGCATGGCCCCAATTGGGTTGTAACGGCCAAAGATCATGGCTGCCAAGGCCATGAAACCTTGACCAGCGATGGTGGAAACGGAGAAGTTGCTGGAAATTGCTTCCGCAAAGATAGCCCCGCCGATCCCGCCAAGGAAACCAGAGATCAATACGCCAGCGTAGCGCATCTTGTAAACGTTGATCCCCAAGGTGTCAGCGGCTTGTGGGTTTTCACCACTAGAACGCAGACGCAGGCCAAAGCGGGTCTTGTACAGCACCCACCACAAGAAGATGGCCAAAACGATGGCTACCCAGGCTGGGGCAGAGGTGTTCTTGAAGAAGATCGGCCCCAAAACTGGAATCTTGGCTAAGCCAGGGAAGGAGAAGTAGCCGAAGTTTTGGGTAATGTTTTCGGTTTGACCCTTGTTGTAAAGGGCCTTAACTAAGAAGACCGCCAAAGGTGGCGCCATCAGGTTCAAAACCGTACCAGAGATAACGTGGTCAGCCCGGAAGTTGATGGTGGCAACGGCGTGAAGGAGGGAGAAAATCAGCCCAACGATCCCGCCAAGCAGGGCGCCCAGCCATGGGGTAGCAGCCCCGAAGGTTGAGGCACAGCTCAAGTTGAAGACAACGGCGGTGAAGGCGCCCATGGTCATGATGCCTTCCAGGCCGACGTTAACGATCCCTGAGTTTTCACTAAAGGTACCGCCCAGAGCTGCGAATATCAGGGGAGCAGAATAAACCAGAGTGGATGAAACGATCAGGGCTAAAATAGTCACAAAATTCATTATGCTTGCCCTCCTTCTTGTGAGTTAGCTTTTCGACTGTCAGTTTCGGCAGTGGCCAGGTAGGTTGCGGTCTTGTCAGTCTTCTTTTCCTTGAACAAGAGACCAACGGCCCAGCTGATGGCTACGAAGAAGATGATGGCAGCGATAACGATTGACACGATTTCGTAAGGAATACCGGCTAAAGTCTGCATCCCTAAGCCACCAATCTTCAGGATTGAGAACAAGATGGAAGCAAGCAGGATACCGATAGCGCTCATGCCGCCCAGCAGGGCAACGGACATCCCATCCCAGCCGATATCTAGCGTAGTCGTTTGGGTGAAGTAGTTTTGGTAAGTACCAAGACCTTGGATGACCCCGCCCAGACCACAGAAGGCACCAGACAAGAGCATAGAAACGATGATGTTCTTCTTGTCGCTCATGCCGGCGTAACGGCTGGCAAAAGGATTCAAACCAACGGCCTTGATTTCAAAGCCGACAGTAGTCTTCTTCATTACAAACCAGAAGATCACCAAACCGATCAGGGCTAAGAAGATACCACCGCTGATCCGGGAGTCGCCAAAGGCAGCACTTAAGGAAGGAATCCGCAAGCTGGCGTTGGCTGGGATGGTCTTGGTGGTGTCAGTGTCAATTCGCAAGTTCTTGCTCATGACGTCTTGGTGGAGGTACTGGCACAGGTACAAAACCGTGTAGTTCAGCATGATGGTTGAGATAACTTCGTTAGTCCCGAAATAGGCTCTCAGCCAGCCGGCAATCCCGGCAACCAAGGCACCAGCAATGATGCCGGCGATGATTTCGATTGGCAAGAGGATGTAAACTGGCAGATTCTTCCAGGCTAAACCAATCCAGATGGCGGTTAACCAGCCAGCTTGGGCTTGACCCGGCAGACCGATGTTGAAGAAACCAGCTGCTGAAGAAATTTGGAAGCCGATGGCGATCAAGATCAGGGGAGTTGCGTTACGGATGGTTTCCCCAATCCCGTTCATAGAGCCCAAGGCACTTTCAAACATGGAGCTGTAAGCTTGAAGCGGATCATAGCTCCAGATCAGCATGATAATGGCACCGACCAAAAAACCGGCAATAACAGAAACGATAGGCACTAAAAGCCGCTTGGCTTTAGGGCTAACCTTAATCATTTACGGCAGCCTCCTTCTTAAGATTTTTACCAGTCATGAGCAGACCAAGTTCAGTTTCGTTGGTCTGTTCAGGGTTAACTTCACCAGATTCGGCCCCGTCGTGCAAAACGATGATCCGGTCTGACAGTTGCAAGATTTCGTCCAATTCGTAGGAAATCAGCAAGACAGCCTTGCCGGCATCGCGCTGCTTCAAGAGTTGAGAGTGGATGTATTCGATGGCCCCAACGTCTAAACCACGGGTTGGCTGGAAGGCGATGATCAGGTCAGCGTCTCTATCAAGTTCGCGGGCGATGATGGCCTTTTGCTGGTTACCACCAGACAGATCGCTGGCAGGCAATTGTTCACTGGTCGTTCTAACGTCGAACTTCTTGATCAGTTCGCGGGCGTGTTCTCGAATGGCCTTTTCATTCATGATCCCGTGCTTGGAATATGGTTCCTTGTAGTAGGTTTGAATGGCCATGTTTTCGGAAATTGGCAATTGCAGGATCAAGCCATACTTTTGCCGGTCGGCAGGGATGTGGCCAACGCCAGCTTCAGTGATCTTGCGGACTGGCTTGTTGGTCAGATCTTGGCCCTTGATGTTGACTGAGCCGCTTTCGACATGGCGCAGGCCAGTGATGGCTTCAACCAATTCGTCTTGACCGTTGCCGTCGATCCCGGCCAAACCAAGGATTTCGCCGCGGCGGATGTTGAAGGACAAGCCCTTAACCGCTTCCGTGCCCCGGTCTTCGTTGACGTGGAGGTCCTTAACCGACAAGACAGTGTCGCCTAAGTGTTGTTCTTCCTTATCAAGCTTGAAGTTAACGTGGTGGCCAACCATCATTTCAGCCAATTGTTCGTCATCAGCGTCAGCGACGTTGACGGTTTGGATGGACTTCCCAGCTCGGATAACCGTTACGCGGTCGGCACTTTCCTTGATTTCCTTTAACTTGTGGGTGATCAAGATGATGGACTTGCCTTCCTTGGCCAGGTTCTTCATGATCTTGATGAATTCGGTGATTTCCTGCGGCGTCAAGACGGCAGTTGGTTCGTCGAAGATCAAGATGTCGGCGCCCCGGTAGAGGACCTTCAAGATTTCGACTCTTTGCTGCTGAGCAACGGTGATGTCAGAAATCTTGGCGTCAGGGTCGATAGCCAGACCGTATTGCTTGGACAAGGCAACGATCTTTTCCCGGGCAGTCTTGAAGTCCAGGGCTAAGCCCTTGGTGGTTTCGTGACCCAAGATGATGTTTTCCAAAACCGTGAAGGCTTGGGCCAGCATAAAGTGCTGGTGGACCATCCCGATCCCTAAACTGGTAGCCACGTTAGGACCAGAAATGTCGACTTTCTTCCCGCGAACGTAGATTTCACCAGAAGTTGGCTCAAGCAGACCAGAAAGAATACTCATTAAAGTAGACTTACCAGCACCGTTTTCGCCAAGAAGCGCCAGGATTTCGCCCTTGCGGAGCGTGAGGTTGATATCGTTGTTGGCCTTAAAGCCGTTAAAGTCCTTAACGATATGGCGCATCTCAATGATGTTTGTGATCTCTTTTTCCATAGAACAATGCTTTCTATATTTTACAAAAAACACTCCGTATTTATGCGGAGTGTTTCAAATTGACTACTATATATTGTGCTACTTACTTGGAGTAGTTGCAACTTTAATTTTGCCTGAAATGATGTTCTTACGTGCTGCTTGAACAGCCTTCCAGGTCTTAGCGTTCAGGTTACCCTTGGTTACAGAAACACCGTCGTGAGCTAAGCCGTAGGAAATTACCTTACCGCCAGGGAACTTACCATCGTAGGCCTTGTCTGCGATGTCCTTAACTGCGAAGCGTAGGCCCTTCAATACTGAGGTCAGCGTGAAGTTGGCCTTCTTACCGTCTTTTGAAGTGTAGTTACCAAGGTTTGATTGGTCAACGTCAACACCGATTACCCAAACCTTCTTAGCAGCAGTAGTGGCCTTGTTCCGGGTCTTAGCTTCAGTGAAGACACCGTTGCCGGCGTTACCAGCAGCTTGGTAGATGATGTCGGCGCCGTCAGTGTACATTGATTGAGCAATTGACTTAGCCTTGTCAGTTGAAGTGAAGTTGCCGATGTATTGGTCGTCGATCTTGATTTTCTTGCCTAAAGCCTTGGCACCGTCCTTAACGCCTTGCTTGAAGCCGGCTTCGAACAATTCCAAAACGCTTGACTTGGCACCACCGATAAAGCCAACGTGGTTGGTCTTGGTAGTATAAGCAGCTGCTAAACCGCCAAGATATGAAGCTTCGTTACTCTTGAAGGTAACAGAAGCAACGTTCTTTTGACCGCTAACAACGGAGTCAATGATAACGAAGTTCTTCTTAGGGTACTTCTTTGAAGCTGCCTTAACTGAGTCAGTCAGCATGTAGCCGACACCGTAGATGGTCTTGTAGCCAGCTTGTGCAGCTTGGGTGAAGTTAGGGGTGTAGTCAGCAGCTGATGAAGATTCAAAGTATTGGTAGCCACCCTTGCCTTGCTTAAGGCCGTGTTCCTTACCGTAGTCCTTGAAGCCAGACCAAGCAGCTTGGTTGAATGAGTGGTCGTCAACACCGTTGCTGTCAGTGATCAAGGCAACACCGTGCTTGGTGTCCTTGTTGGCAGTAGAGTTAGACTTCTTGCCGGAGCAAGCAGTTAAAACAGCAGCGACTGATAGGGTGGTTGCGCCGATAGCAACCAATTTCTTGTAGTTGAAACGCATATCGATTACTTCCTCTTCATTTACGAACGTTTGTATATTTAAGATACCATTAAGTTTGTCTAAAAGCAAGCGGAAAAAGAGCTGAATATTCGCTTTTTTGGGTATTTTTTCAAAAAAAGCTTTTTTAAATATGAGAAAGCGGTTAATTTACGAACAAATCTGTGCTTTTGTATAGACCAGTTCCCGGACTGGGAAGTTTAAGACAGTTGCGATACAATTAGCAGCAGATTAGAGAATCAGGAAAGTTAGTTAATCTGGGGCAGCCGCGAGGCTGCCTTTTTTGCTGCAAGTTATAACAGTTAAGAAAAAGGCGCCCATCGAATGATGAGTGCCGTGTTCACGAAAATAAAACAAGTCACGATAGGGTGACTTGCTATCCTAGATTGTTTATTGACTTTTTCCATAGTTTTCTATAGCACATCACATCGCTAATCAATATCGATTAAATTGATCCGGCGTTCTTTCGGAGATGGACCATCTGCGATATCCCAATAGAAAACGTTGACATCTTTATCTCTTAAGTTTCCAATGTAGATATATGTCCGTCTCTTGTCTTTGAGCGACAACGGGGCGCTTTATGCCAATGTGAAGCGGGATACAGTTCTGATCTATTGCCTGGTCCGGGGGATGTCAGTGATCGATACTGACCAGCAGCTGACCCAATATGGCTACCAGAGCTTGAACGAGGAGGAGTAAGGGGGTAAGATGGTGAAGATTAGTTGTTGGAGGAGGAAAGGGTGAAAATGGAAGAGCTGGTATTGATTGCTTTAGCCACTGTTTCAGCTTTGTTTGAGCTGACAAGTTTGGCTAGATTAATGCATGTAAGTTGGAAAAAAGAAGACCTGCTGACAACCGCGGGCTTGGGTGTCTTAACTTTTGAATTCATTTTCGCGAAAGAAGCAGACCAGCAGGTCGCCCTGTATCTGGCAAACATTGTTTTGCTGCTGTCGGCTTTTTACTTTTATCACCGGCAAAACTGGCAAATACTTCTTTTTTATGGCATGAGCGTGTCTTTGGCAAATCTGTTGCTTTTACAAGCGTTTCTCAAAATTGGCAGGAGCAGTCTGCTCCTGGTCTTGCTCACCTATGCTGTTCTGGTGCTAGCGGCAGAAGGCTGGCGGCGGCTGAATGAAAAAAGCCACAAGCAGCCGGATTATCTGCTGAAAATATATCTGCTTTCTAGTCTTTTAGCTTGGGATTTTAGCTTGTGGCTTTTTGGCTGGTCAGAGGCCAGCCTTTTGATCTTGCTGCTTTTGCAGGGTTGCTTGACCCTGTTGGTTTTATTGGCCAACCAGCGGGACTATGAACGGCAGCTGGCTGACCAGGAAAGAGAGAATTTGCGCAGCTATCTGCAGAGCGTCAGAAATAGCGAGGAAGAATTGCGGCGCTTTAAGCATGACTATCAAAACATGCTGCGCAGCTTGGAGCTTTCTTTACAAAATGACCAGGCTTCAGCTGCCTTGGCCAACTTGAAAAAGTATTCTGATGACATTTTGGAAAGAGAAGAGTTGTGGCAGTTCAAGGACGTTGACCGGATTGCTGACCTGCAGCTGCAGAGCTTGGTGATCGCCAAGCTGCAGAAACTCCGCCGCTTGCAGATTCGCTATATTTTCGAAGCCCGGCAGATGATTGAAATCCCAGCAGGGATTGATGCATATGATTTGATCAGAATCATTGGGATTGCTTTTGACAATGCCATTGAGGAAAGCCAGGCTTATCAAGCGAGTGGTCAGAGCCCTATTGTTGAGATTTTGTTTTATCGCGATCAGGGAAATTCCTTTGAATTTACCATAAAAAATAAGATGCGAGACCAGCAAAAAGCTGATCTGCCGGCCTTTGGCCAAAAGAATTTTACCAGCAAGCAAGGGCATGCCGGTTTGGGTTTAAGCAATGTACAAGAACTGCAGAAGAAATACGCGAATTTGTTTGTTGAGTATCAACTTGAAGGAGACAAGTTCATTTTTGGGCTGACTGTCGCATAATTAGGGGGAAAGATGACTGAAATTTTGTTATGTGATGATGACCTGCTTCAGGCTCAGGCTTTGGCAAAGGTGGTTAAATTGGCGGGAGAATTTTTAGCGGAGGATTACGGACAAAGCGTTTCTGTTTCAGCAATGGGATCCCCGCAGGAGGCCCTGACATACGCGGCTGACCGGCAGGTTCAGCAGGGGATCTACTTTCTGGATATTGAATTTGCCAAGTCGGAAATGGATGGCTTAGATCTGGCGGAAAAGCTCTTGCATTCTGATCCCCAGGGCCAGATCATTTTTGTAACCACGCATTCGGAGCTGGCCTTGCAGACTTTTCAGCGAAGAATCGGTACGCTGGACTATATCGTTAAAAATGCTGATTTGGACAGTCTACAGGAGAGGGTTGTGGCGACTTTGCGCCTGGCAATGGAAAGATTGACGCAACTTAATTTGATTAAAAAGCAGACTTTTACCTATAAAGTCGGCCGGCAGCTTAGAAATATCAACACTGATGATGTCTACTACGTCGCGACGACGCCATTTCCACATAAGCTGCAACTAGTCGCAAAAAATCTGCGGGCGGAGTTTGTCGGCAATCTTAAGCAGCTTGATCAGGAATGCGGTTTTTTGTTAAAAATCTCCCAATCTTGCCTAGTTAATCCTAAAAATATTGCTGAGATAGACTTGCATGCTCGGACTATCTCTTTAGTTGACGGGGAGAGGCTGAAATACGCGCGCAGTTGCAGCCGTCAGCTGCGACAGCTGAAGCAGAATTGACCGCTTATGACGGATAAATGACTGGATTTGAATTTCTTGCCCCTCTTTTTTGCACTGAAACTATAATTCTGATTAGGCCGAAAGGATAGTTCTGATGTAAAGGTAGTTTCGCAAGGAGGAGCACGTTATGAATTTGCTTAAAAAACTATTTTTTGTAGCATGTATAGGAGTATTTTTAGGGTGTATTAATACCACGGTTGTGCATGCAGATACTGAAAAGAATGATCAAGTTACTATAGATGATGTTCATAAAGCTGATGAGTACGTGAGCGTCAAAGGAAATCGGTTTGTATTCGATGAACAAAAAGCTAGGGAAAAGCTGTCTAGTGAAGATGTTAAAGTCATCAATGATCAAATAGCTAGAGTTAATCAACAGATTGCGTCGAATTCAATGAAAATTGATACGGAATCTAAAGAAATTTATACGCCTGTCAAGTATTTTTCTTTTGCAGTTCACAAAAGTAATTACACGACTAAAACATTTTGGTGGGGAAAGAGATATTACTTTACTTCAAATGAAGCTGTGAAGAGAGGCGCCGCTCATTTCAGAAAGATTGCTAATGATCGTGGAAATGATTCCATCTTTTGGAGTGCAGTTGGCGATGCTGTTGCTTATATTTCACCATGGTATACGTTAGCAGCAAACTTGGCATCGTTGGGTGTTCAAGGTGTAGCAAACAGATTTAACCGTGCTGCATCAGACCTTGTTTCTTATAACAATAAGCACCGTAAGAATAGAATTTATCTGGACTTCAATTTTTCCTGTCAATATTCTTTGCACATTTTGAAGTAAAGGTGGAGGAAAGAAATGAATAGCTTGTTTTTGATAAATTTGTTGATTAGCGGCGGGATGCTGCTAAGTGGTTTCAAGCAGCTTCCAGTGACTTTTAGCTGGCGGAAAATGGCAGTAATCTTTCTGGCAAGCGGGAGTCTGCTCCTAGTTGAAGGAATACTAATCAGAAAAATATTTGAAATGGCCCTGGTGCTTTTCGTGATCGCGGCTCTCTATCTGCTGCTGGGTTTGGCCGGACTAGTCATGATGCTTGTTAACAAAGACCACCGGCGTTTCACGAGTGCAGACTGGCGCGATTTCGCGGCGGTGTTGATCATCAGTGCCTTACTGGCTTTCTACTTTTTGCGGGATGCGACTTTTAATTTATCCAGCATGCTGTTGCCAGAGGCAATGTTTCTCGCTGGCCTAGTCTTGGTCACTTGGGCCGTTAAAGCCGGGAGAAAAGCTTAATAGATGAAAAAGTGCTGAGCTTCTGTTCAGCACTTTTTATATCCAATTTATAGAAAAGATACCATTTAAGCGAAAAAAGGAGTATGCTTTCAGTAAAGAATGAAAAGTGAAAACAAGGTGAGTGAACAATGAAAAAAGAAATTCCAACCCTACCCTTTAATTCCTCGCAAGGAATGATCATGTTGGCCGCTAGCATCTATAGCGTGGCCCTGTCCTTCATAGTCCAGGAGTACGTCTCCAGCCCCGCGGTCAACAGTTTGGTCAACAACATCAGCGTTGCCGTGAGTGTGGCCTTTGCCTTGGCTATCGGCAGCTTTGTTGACCAGCATGGTGCCTGGCGGATTCTCTTTTTTACCACCTTGCTTTCTGGAATAGCCTGCTTGCTTCCGCCACTGATTTTTGACCTGGACAAGGCGGCCTTCATCGGCGTCTTGATTGTTGTCGACATTGTTATTTCTGTTATCAGTGAATTCGACAACGCCGCCAGAACCGTTTATATCGTCCGCAAGGAGAACCGGGAGGCCATCCCCTTAGTGCAGCAGGGGATCAGCTCGCTGAACTCTATCGCTTCAATTGTCGGTTATCTGCTGGTTTTCGTGACCCTCAGCTTTGTGGCTTTGCCCAACTACCTCTACCTCTGCGCCGCCCTTTACCTGCTGGCCCTCTTAATCTGGCTGCGGGTACCGGCT
This sequence comes from Lactobacillus sp., assembly GCF_051893255.1. Classification (GTDB taxonomy): domain Bacteria; phylum Bacillota; class Bacilli; order Lactobacillales; family Lactobacillaceae; genus Lactobacillus. Next base: position 21,781 of record NZ_JBJFHB010000088.1, read on the forward strand.
GACCAGGTTGCTGTTGATTCTAAGCCCAGCTTCAGCTTTTCCATCCTGGCCCGCGACATCCGTGAATCAAGCCGGATTGTTTTCAAAGAAGGCATCGCCCTGATCTTTGCTGCTGAAGTCCTGTTTACCTGCCGGAACCAACTGGTCATGAGCCTGGTAATTTTAAAAATCGGCCGCTATGATCCCAAATTCAAGTCAATCCTGGTGATTGGCCTGGGCATCATCTTGGCCGTGGCTGTTGGTGCTGGCCTCAACCGGGCTGTGGTCAGCCTGCCTGCTGGTCTCAAAAAGCTCTCTGTCCTTGCCTTGATCGTCCTTTCTGCCGGGGTAACCTACCTAAGCGGCGGGGCAGGCCGCCAACTTTCTCCCTTTGTTTTCGGCCTCCTGCTTGGTAGCATTTTTGGTACCGGCATCCCAGTCTACACCTACCTGGAAACCAGCCGGATCATGAAAACTCCCGCCGCCTATCAAGGACGGAGCACGGCCCTGCTACGCTTCGTGGGCATCTTTTTGACCTTGATCATGGCCATGTTCCTGGGCTTCTTTGAAGGCCGGGTAAAGAGTAGCGTGGCCCTCTACTTCTCAGCTGGCGCCATTATCCTCCTCGTGATCTTCTGCCTGGTCTTGCTCCAGTCTGGCCACGAAAAAAACGCCTGATACGCAAAAAATCTCTGAGCTCCTGCTCAATGTCATTAAGTTAAGGCATTGACTTTGAACGGGGAACGCTTTAGGACACTCATCTAAGTTTGATGAGTGTTTTTTGCTTAATTTTCGAAACCGCTTCACGCCATCTTTGGTTAGGGATTTTATCAAAGGTGGCGTATTTTTATGACTAAGAAGCATC
>NZ_JBJFHB010000089.1:0-5434 GCF_051893255.1 Lactobacillus sp.
ACCGAGAGCAGGAGGAATTACTAAAAGCTATTGATAAAAGTACCCGAACCAAAGCCGAAATTCTCGCGTTTCTAGAAAGTCATGCATAAAAAGAAATACGGCTGGCAGAAAATCTGTCAGCCGTATGGCTTGAGTTGTAAAATCCTGGGAAATTAGCAATTATCTGAAAGAGGGTAAAATAGCTCTGGATCCAAAATATGAGATTAGGTAAAAAATATCATATGCTGTCAAGCCTAAGTGTTACCACAATAATTGATAAATCAAAAAAGACGCGGCTTTGCCGCGTCCACATAAAACAAAATTAACAAAATACCATTCCGAAAGCAATAAAGCAAGCAAGCCCCAAGCTAATCCTTCAAATGCTGGTCAAACCAATCAGTGATTTCCTTCAATCTCCGAATCCGGTGTTTTGGTTGCCCGCTTCTAGACAACTCGTGGTTTTCACCGTGGAAGAGGCACATTCTTGCTTCTACCCCGTAGTAAAGCAGGGCTCTAAACATTTGCATCCCCTCAGGTAATGGACAGCGGTAGTCTTCCAGTGAGTGAATGAAGAGGGTAGGGGTTGTCACGTGTTTCGCATACTTTAAAGGCGACTGTTGCCAAGCATAATCCAGCTTTTCATCCAAATCCTTGGCATCAATTGCGTACAGGTCATCCCAGGGACCAATGTCAGACATAAAGGCATCGCTCAGCCAGTTGGACATGGACCGCTGAGTAGCTGCTGCCTTAAAGCGGTGGGTGTGACCGATCACCCAGTTGGTCATATAGCCGCCATATGATCCCCCGGCGATGCCCAGCTTGTCCCCATCGATTTGCGGCACTTGGTCCAAAACAGCATCGGTAAACTTCATCAGGTCAGTATAGTCTTCTTGTCCCCAGTGTCCGCGCATGTTGGCGTAATCGTTGCCTTGTCCGTCAGACCCATAAATGTTGCCAAAAAAGACAAAGTAGCCAGCGCTAGCCCAGACCTGCATTTCATGGAAAAGCGGTGTCCCATATACAGTCTTTGGCCCGCCGTGTACGTTTAGGATTGCAGGATACTTTTTCTCAGGATCAAAATCCTTCGGATAAAGAACCCAGCCGTGTTGGGTGTTACCAGCGTAATCGGTGTAGTCGACCTGCTTGGCTCCAGCAATGTACCGATCTTTCAAAGCAGCCTCATTGTAGCTAGAGTGTTTCTCAATCTTTCCATCTTGATAGCTGTAAAGCTGCTGAGTTTCATTAGCTGCTGGACCCGTAAACCAGCAAGTGCCGTCAGCAGTAAAGTCGAAAAATTCAATCGATGGAAATTCAAACACTGGTGTGATCCGTTCGCCATCAAAGCACTCTAGAATCGTGTGGTCAACCTTGGTGGTCGTGAAATAAAGCCGATCGTTAAAGACCCGGCTAGTGCGCACGTCCAGTAGGCAGAGGTCTGTGTCCACACAGTCGCCGTAGCAATCGTCCCAGGCTGCGGCCAAAGTCAGATCTGCATTTTCGACATCATATTTGTAGAACTGCGGATTCTCTTCAACGCTGTATCGCTTTTGGTCAGCGGCAACCACATAGAGTTGACCATGCAAGACGCAAACGTCATAGATGACCCACATGTCTTTTGGCAAAAGATTTTTCGTTTCTAAAGTCGCCAGGTCGAGCGCAAATAAGCCAGGCTTGCGGCTCTTAGCTTGGGTATAGCTATCGCCAACAAAGTAAAGAGTATTGTCAAAAAGGTAGTGGTCGTCAAAGTTAAAGTACCTGTCGTCTGGCAAGAGCTCAGTTAATTTGCTGCTGGAAAGATCATACAGGTACAAACGATCCCGGAGCTTAGACAAAACGCCATCCCCGTTGAAGTAGGCGGGGAATTCATCTAAGACGGTGTAGTCTTTTGAATCTTTGTCCTTCTTTTTTTCAGCTTCGTTTAGGTCAACCCGTCTGCTTAGCAGGAGGCGGCCGTCTTCCAGGACATCAACGAGGCTGAAATCTTCGTGATCAAGCTTAGCAATTGCTTGTGCTTCACCGCCATTAAGGCTTAGCTTGTAAATAAAGGTCTTCCCTTTTTCCTCGCTGCGATTGCCAGTGAAAGCCACGGTCTGTTCATCGATGAAGACAAAGTCTTTTTCCTCGCCAAAAGAGGTTAATGGCAAAACCTGGCCATTTTGAAAAGTGTCCAGGGTGTACTTGTACTTATCCTTGTTCACTGCGTCTGGCAAGCCCTTGACCCAGACTAGGCTTTGTCCCTTAGTCTTGAGTTTGCCCAAGTTAGCGTAGTGCAAGAAGTCTTCGATTTTGATTGCTTTCATAAAATCCCTCTTTTAAATATTAGAAAATGATGGTTAGGCTTAATTTACTATTTAGCTTAGAAAAAAGCAAGCTGATCAAGATGATCTCCTGAAGGAAATTGAAAAAGAACAACAGTATTTTCAGAAAGAGTCTTGACAAAAATAAAATCAAGCTTAAAATTAAGATTATCAACTTAAGAAAAAATTAACTTCGAAAAGGACAGTAGCTTTAGTAAGGTCTGCAGAGAGTTTCCGTTCGGTGAAAGGAAACGGCCAAGCTAAGTAAGCGAAGATCACCTTTGAGTTGAAGCTGCAAAACGAGTGGCTTCAGGGTTCGCCCTTTACAGCGGCAGCGTATCGCGATTAACATCGCCGCACGCGAAGGCTATTTATAGCGAAAATAGGTGGTACCGCGCATCTCAGCGCCCTATTGGACACATCGTCCAGTAGGGCGCTTTTCTTTTTCGAAAAAGTGGAAGAAGAGGACAAGACAATGAAGAAAAAATTACTTACTTTAGGAACAGTTCTAGCAGCAATGACGCTTACGGCTTGTGGTCAGGCAAATGGCTCGAAGGCTAAGACCAGTTTAAACTTGATGGAAAGCGACGTAGTTGCTTCCCTTGATACTTCAGCTACGGCCTCTATTCCGCAATGGGACACCTTGGTCCAAACCATGGCTGGTCTTTACAAGTCTGACAAAAATGATAATCCAGTCCCAGCCATGGCTAAGAGCTACAAAAAATCAAAAGACGGTACGCGATATACTTTTTACCTGAGGAAGGCTAAATGGTCTAACGGGGATCAAGTGACTGCCCAAGACTTTGTAACTGCTTGGCGCAAGGGCGTTTCACCAACGGCTATGTCTGGCTACAACTACATCTTTAAGGGAATCAAGAATGCCACGGCAATCTCAAGCGGGAAGAAGAAGGCTAGCACTCTGGGAGTAAAGGCACTGGATGCACATACCTTGCAAGTAGATTTGGAATACCCAATGCCAACCTTCGTTCAAAAGATGGTAATGCCTGCTTTCTACCCGATGGATACCCAGCTGGTGGCAAAATACGGTAAGAAGTATGGCACAACCTCCAAGGCGATGGCCTTCAATGGTGCCTTTAAGGTGACGGGGTGGAAGAATACCGATGAAAAGTGGCACCTGGTTAAGAATAACTACTACTACGCAGCTAGTGAGGTAAAGCTTCAATCTATGAACTACCAGGTAGTGAAGGATTCAAACACCGCCCACCAGCTGTTTGAACAAGGAAGTTTGGATGATGCAACGGTAACGGGTACGACTGCTCAGGGCCTCCAAAAGTCCAAGAATCTCTATCACCTCTACCGGTCAGGCAATGACTTTTTGAACGTGAACATGGCCAAGGGCAAGACTTTGAGTAATGTGGACCTGCGCCATGCCCTTTACCTGGCTATGGACCGGAATCAATTGGCGAAAAAGGTTCTGGCTGACGGATCAAAAGCTTCTTACACCTTCTCTGCACCTAACGCTGCCAAGTACCCTGGCACCAAGACTGATTTTGCCAAAAAGGCTCAGCCAAAAGAAACCTACAATGTGGCTAAGGCTAAAAAATTGTGGGCTAAAGGCTTGAAAGAAGCTGGGTTAAAGAGCGTCACCTTGACTTTGTTAACCTCTGACACCACTACTGATAAGAATGTTGGTGAATTTGTTCAATCTCAAGTTCAAGGTAAATTGCCTAACGTCAAAGTCGAAGTCAAGTCTTTGCCATCTAAGTCTTCGATGAGCTTAGTAACGACGGGCAAATATGACCTTTACCTGTCCCTGTGGCTGAACGACTACGCTGACCCAATCAGTGAACTGGAAACCCTGCAGTCTGACAACTCCCACAATTACGGGAAATACGAAAGCACTGCTTTTAACCAACAATTGAACCTGGCCCGGTCCAAGAACGCAACAACTACTAAAGCTTACTTTGCCAACCTTTTGGCCGCTCAAAAGCAGATGAACAAGGACTACCCAGTTTTGCCGCTTTACACCATGGTTGAAGACCACCTAGTTAAGTCTAACCTAAAGGGCGTTTTATGGCACAAGGTCGGCATGGTTGACTACACCAGAGCCTACTTTAAATAATCGGAAAAAGTAAGCAAAGAAAAAATGAGCAAGAAGACTGAAGGAGAAAATCATGGATCAAACTAAGATAGTTACGCTTGAGAATGGCTACCACCTTTTTACCAGAAAGGTCAATGAAGGACCAGTGAAGTTGCTATGCGTCCACGGCGGCCCTGGCGATAACCACGAAGATTTTGAAAACTTTAAAATGGGGTTAGCTGGCAAAGGCGTTGAAGTCTATTCTTATGACCAATTGGGGTCATACTGGTCAGACCAGCCAGATTTTTCTAAGCCGGAAAACCAGAAGTTTTTAAATGTCGAATACTACCTAGAAGAATTGGAAGAAGTCAGACAAAAATTGGGTCTGGATAACTTCTACTTGCTGGGACACTCATGGGGTGGACTTTTAGCACAAGAATATGCAGCTAAATACGGTGAACATTTAAAAGGTGTCATTATCGAATCCATGATTGATAATCTAGATGAATACACAGAGAACATCAATCGGGAAAGAGAAGAGATGTTCAGCCCAGCTGAGGTTGACTACATGCATGAGTGCGAGGCAGAGGACAATTACGAGGATGCCATGTACCAGGAGATGGTGAAAAAGCTTTATTCTGTTTACTTGATTCGTCATCCCAAAAATTCTCCCCACCATTTGGTATCAACGACTAATACTCAAATTTACAACTATTTCCAGGGCAATAACGAGTTCATGATGGTTGGCAAGCTGACGGAATGGGATTTTAGGGATCGACTGAAGGAGATCACAGTTCCAACTTTGCTGACGGTAGGGGAATTTGATACGATGCCGCTTGATGCTGTGAGAAGAATGCACAAGACCTTGAAGAATTCCCGGATGGTGGTTACACCTGATGGCGGGCATTGTCACCATCTTGATAATCCTAAGGCATTTTTTGCATCACTCTATAAGTTTATTGATGATGTGGAAAAGGGGAAAATCTAAGAATGTATCATCTGTGTAGTTTGCCTGGTAATCACCGTAATCTTGATGATGTCGCCGATCGGTTTTGGCAATGGTAATCTAGGGTTAAACGTTATTCTGCTTCTATTAACGATTGTAGATTTGAAATTG
>NZ_JBJFHB010000090.1:0-1357 GCF_051893255.1 Lactobacillus sp.
TGTTGGTCATGGCCATGTAGTCCATCCATTCATCGTATTGTTCTTCGGTAACCTTACCGCTCTTTAAGGCAGCTTCCTTCAAAGTGGTGCCTTCTCTTTGAGCAGTTTGGGCGATCACAGCTGCTTCGTGGTAGCCGATCTTTGGTGACAAAGCAGTAACCGTCATCAAGGAGTTTTCCAAAAGGTCATCCATTCTTTGTTCGTTGACCGTCAAGCCGTGGATCATCTTGTCAGCAAAGCCAGTGATGGTGCCAGTCAAGATTTCAGCTGATTCCAAGAAAGCAGCGATCATGACCGTCTTGAAGACGTTCATTTCGAAGTTGCCTTGGCTAGCTGCAAAGTTGACAGTTACGTCGTTGCCCAAAACGCGGGCAACAGCCATGGTTACGGCTTCAGCTTGGGTTGGGTTAACCTTACCTGGCATGATGGATGAACCTGGTTCGTTGGCTGGGATGTTCAATTCGCCGTAGCCAGCACGTGGGCCGGAAGCCAAGAAGCGAATGTCTTGAGCGATCTTGAACATGTCGTTTGCCAGGGTCTTGAAGGCGCCATGCATCACGCTCAAGGCTGAGTGGTGAGCCAAGCCCCAGAACTTGTTGGTGTCAACCTTGAAGTCGTGGCCGTAAACTTCGCTCAGCTTGCCGGCGATGGCTTCAGTCATGCCAGGAGCAGCGTTCAAGCCAGTACCAACGGCAGTACCACCGATAGCCAATTCGTAAAGAGATGGCTTCAATTCTTGAATGTAAGCCAGGTCGTGCTTCAAAGCTGAGATGTAGCCAGAAACTTCTTGGCCAAAAGTAAGTGGAGTTGCGTCTTGCAAGTGGGTGCGGCCAACCTTAACAGTCTTCCAGTACTTGTCTTGCTTAACCTTCAATTCGTCAATCAGGTGCTGAATAGCTGGTTCCAGCTTGTCAACGGCTTCAACGGCCACAATGTTCATGGCAGTTGGGTAAGTATCGTTTGAGCTTTGGCCACGGTTAACGTCGTCGTTTGGCAAGATGCCCAGGCCTGGATGCAGCTTGTTAGCGAGGTTGGCAACAACTTCGTTCACGTTCATGTTGGTTTGGGTACCTGAGCCAGTTTGCAAAACGTGAAGTGGGAAGTCCTTGCGCAGGTCTTCGTCGCTCAAAGCCAAGAGTTGGTCGATTGCTTCTTCGATTGCTTGACCCTTGTCAGCTGGTTCGTCGCCAACTTCCACGTTTGATTCAGCAGCAGCCTTCTTCAAGTGTAGGAAAGCGCGGATGATTGCCAGTGGCATCAATTCACCTGATGGGAAGTTGTTGCGGCTTCTTTCAGTTTGTGGGCCCCACAAAGCATCCTTAGGGATCTTAACTTCACCAATCGTGTCTGATTCAAT
>NZ_JBJFHB010000090.1:1457-3038 GCF_051893255.1 Lactobacillus sp.
AATACTAGAAATTAGAGAGGATTGATGGTTATGGCGAAACTTTCAAGAAGACAATACCAAGAGCAGCAAGAACGGAGACAGGCGGGCGCCGAGCACCTGCAAGTGGACAGTGCGGGCCAGTCCCGCAGCCGGGAGCACTTGAAGCTAAATTTCTGGCAGATTTTTGCCGACAGACCCTACGTGTCAGTCATCATGCTGGGCCTGGCCCTCTTCTTCATCCTGGCCAAATGGTGGATCGCCCTAGCCATCGTCGTGGTCTTGGTCATCGCCGGCATCTTCGTGATCGGCCACTCCCACCACCCAGACCAGGTTTTGAGTCTGGAGTTTAAGCTGAAGGCATCAAGAAAGCTGAGCATGATCAAGGCCCTGCAGCTGCTGGGGTCAACGGTCATGTTCCTGGCAGCCTACATGCGGCAGATCGTCAGCGTCGACTTTTCTAGCGCGGGGACGACGGACAGCCTGACCCAGGTGCAAGGACTTTTGTCCAGCCACGGGACTTACGGCCAGCAGGGGTCCTACTTTTTGAGCCTGTTCAACCAGCTGACTGGTGGGTCGCTCTGGGGGACTTACCGCTACGCAACGAACAGCTCGCAGATGATGAACTCGCACGCCGGGACGATGATCATTTTTTGGATCTTCCTCTTGATGCTGGCCCCGGCCTTCTGCATCCTGTCGCAGTTCTTCAAAGAGCCGTACTCCCGGCACACGATGACGGTCGCATCCCTGATCGCGACGATCTCCTTTGCCCTGACGCCAAACTTGATGCACGGCTGGGTCGTCCAATACGCCGTGGAGAACCAGCTGGGCCAAGCCGCGGCGGAAAAGGCGGTGCAGGTCGGCAGCATGGTCTACCCAGCCATCATCTCCGCCGTCTTTGTCTTGATCCTGGCCATTTACCGGGAAATCAAGCGGGACCAGTTTAATTAGATATGTAAAAAAGGTTGTCAAATCAACGTTTGTCGTTGGTTTGACAACCTTTTTTGGTGTTGGGAGTGGTTGCGGCGGTGCTCCTTTTTTGCACCCGATTTTACTCAAGTACGGTGATAGCTGCTCATGATCTTACTCAACTGCGGTAGTAGCTGCTCATAATCTTACTCAAGTAACGAAAATATTGCTCACGATCTTACTCAACTGCGGTAATAGCTGCACAAAAACTTACTCAAGTAACGAAAATGCTGCTCACGATATTACTCAACTACGGTAAAGGCGGCTCATAATCTTACTCAAGTAACGAAAATATTACTCACGATCTTACTCAACTGAACCTTCTAATCAAGTAGTTGAGTAAATTTTGGGCCGGAGTCCTGGCTACTTGAGTATGTTTGTGTGATGCTTTTTTAAAAAAGGGGGTCGGTTGAGTAAATTTTGGGAGGTCACTTCCAGCAGTTGAGTCAGATTTTCTGCATCACTCCCCCATTTTGACTCAACCAAACTCCATTTTCCTATTTTTCGCCCCCGTTCTGACTCAACCAGGCTACTTTTTCCCGTTTTTCGCCCCCGACTTGACTCAACCAAACGATTTTTCCAAAAATTATGCCCCCAAATTGACTCAACCAGATTTGGTTGACATACTTCGGGGGC
>NZ_JBJFHB010000090.1:3138-13805 GCF_051893255.1 Lactobacillus sp.
GGTTGACATACTTCGGGGGCAAAATCCGCCAAAATCCACACCGGTTGACATACTTTGGGGGCGTCGCGCCACAAACCCGCATCCCCAAAAGTTACCCTAGCAGCTTCTGATAAAAAGCGTAGTTGCTATCGCTATAAGCCACCATGATCACCCGCATGTCGTAATCCGCGTGCTCGCGCAGCCACTTGCGCACCTCGGTGAAGGCCACTTTGCTGGCGTCCTCAAAGGGATAGCCGTAAGCACCGGTCGAAATCGCCGGGAAGGCCACCGAGTGAAGGCCGTGCTCCGCCGCCACCCGTAGGCTGTTCCGGTAGCACGTCCCCAGCAGCAGTGGGTCACTGTGCGAGCCCGTATAAATCGGCCCCACCGTGTGGATCACGTACTTAGCCGGCAGGCGGTAGCCCTTGGTAATCTTGGCCTCGCCGGTTTCGCAGCCACCCAGGCCCCGGCATTCCGCCAAAAGTTCCGGCCCAGCTGCCCGGTGGATCGCTCCATCCACGCCGGCGCCGCCTAGGAGCGACTTATTAGCCGCGTTCACGATCGCATCCACCTTTAACTTGGTAATATCACCTTGCCAGATTTCTAACTTCATCAAACCCTATCCTTCCAAATACATCGCGCGGAACTTTTCCAAGTCCTGCTTGCTAAAGCCTAATTTACTGGTGAAAAATTTGTCAAAAGACCCCCAGCCCTGCCGAATGGTCTCCGTTACGCCCAGCACCGCCGGGCCCTCGCCCTTGGTCACGTTCATTTGCGCGATCAATTGCGACAAGGCCTCATTAGTCGGGTGCTGCTTTTTATAAGAAAAATCATACAGGTCATCGGTCAACAGGTAGTCCTGCGTGATCGTCTTGTCGTCAACGCCCAAGGCCAGCAAGATCAAGATGCTGATGATGCCGGTCCGGTCCTTGCCAGCCGCGCAATGGTAGACCAGGGCCTGGTCCGCCGGCAGCCTAAGCAATTCGTTAAAAATCTGCCGGATCCCTTCTTCTGAATGATCGTTCAAGAGCACCTGCTGGTAGATCTTGGCCAAGTAGTTGTCCTCAAAGTCCGGCAAGTGGTGAAAGAGGCGCAAAAAAGGATGGCTCTGGTTGAAGCGGTCACCTTCTGCGTAAAGGCCGATGTCGACCAAGCGGGCGCCCGGCCAAAGCATGTCCGGGTAAGCGGTCTGCTCGTGCCGGGTCCGGAGGTCGCAGTCGACCGTAATCCGCAAGTTGCGCAGAATAATCTGGTCCTTAAGCGTCAATTCGTTTAAAGCCGCCGACCGGTAGATCTTGCCCCACTTGACCTGCCGGCCGCCGAGGCCCCGGTAGCCGCCGAGGTCGCGGAAGTTGACCGCCTGGTCTAGCTCAATCACTCTTTGTCTTTCTCCCATGTTAAAAAGCCTCCCTTCACCTAAAAGACAGTCAATTTTTATTCCAAAAACTTGTCCCGCAGCCGGTCCAAATCGCCAGGCTCAAAGCCCAGACTTTCAAAGTAGCCGGCAAAGCCGCCCCACATCTGCCGGATGGTTTCGGTAATCCCGTAAAAAGCCGTCTGGCTAACCTGGGTGGCGTTCATCTTGGCGATCTGCCGGCCCAGCTGGTCATCGATGTCAGCTTCGTTGATCGTGCGCGGATTCTCCCGGCTGAGCAGGTAGTCCCGCATGATCTCCCGGTCGTCTAGACCTAGCGCCATCAAGACCATCACGCTGACCATGCCAGTCCGGTCCTTGCCCATGGAGCAGTGGTAGAGCAAGGCCTCGCCTTCTGGCAGGTCCAGCATTTCGGCAAAAATCAGCCGCATCACTTCATGGGTTCTAGGCGCCAGCATGTTTTGCTGGTAGATCACGCCGAGGTAAGACGGCAGGTGCGGCAGCTTTTTCCGCCCCTTCCGCCAAGCTTCCTCAGCTTCGGCCTCCTCTTGGCCCGCCTCACTGTAAAAATGGGCATCAATCTGCCTGGCGCCAGGCCAGAGCTTGTCTGGGTAATTGTGCTGCTCATTGCGCGAGCGCAAGTCGCAGTCCACCGTCACCCGCCGCCTAACAAATTCGGCCTGGTCCTTGGCTGACAAATAGCTGAGCGACCCCGACCGGTAGAGCCGGCCCCACTTGATGCGGCGGCCATCGCTAGCCTGGTAGCCGCCCAGGTCCCGGCAGTTATAGCCGCCATCTAGCGGCACGATTCGCTTGTGTTCCATCTATCTCATCTCTTTTCCATGGGCAAAAAAGCGCGTTGCGGCCACGGCCCGCTGCCAGCCGGCGTAAAGGCGCTCTTTTTCTTCTTCCTCCATTTTACCCTCAAAACGGGTACCAGTTTTGGCAATTGCTTGGAGGTCATCAAGATTGTCCCAGTAGCCCACGGCCAGCCCGGCCAAAAAAGCAGCGCCAAGTCCCGTCGTTTCTAAGTCCGCAGCTCTTTCGATGGTCTTGCCCAGGATGTCGGCCTGGAACTGGAGGAGGTAGTTGTTGTTGGACGCGCCCCCGTCAACCCGCAAAACCGGGATAGCAATTCCGGAATCTTTTTCCATGGTGGCGACCACGTCCCGGGTCTGGTAGGCCAGCGACTGCAAGGTGGCCTTGATCAAGTCCTTGTCGCTGGTCCCCCGCGTCAGGCCAAAAATGGCCCCCCGGGCTTCCGCATCCCAGTAGGGCGCCCCCAAACCGGTAAAGGCCGGCACCACGTAGACTTCGTTGTCGTTTGTTGACTCTAGCGCCGCTTTTTCAGATTCAGGTGCTGACGAAAGCAGCTTGACTGAATCCCGCAGCCACTGGATGGCCGAGCCCGCCACAAAGACCGATCCTTCCAAGGCATAGGTCACTTTACCATTAATAGCGTAGCCGATGGTGGTCAGCAGGTTGTTTTCCGACTTGACCGCCTTGTCCCCCGTATTCATGACGATGAAGGAGCCTGTCCCGTAGGTATTTTTGACCATGCCGGGCTTCAGGGCCAGCTGGCCAAACAAGGCCGCTTGCTGGTCCCCAGCCATGCCAGAAATTGGCACCTTGCCGCCAAAGAACTGGTAGGGGTCGGTTTCCCCGTAGACTTCAGAATTGGATTTGACTTCTGGTAAAAGGCTGCGCGGGATTTTTAGCAAATCGAGGATTTCCGCATCCCAGGTCAAGTCATGGATGTTAAACAGCATGGTCCGGCTGGCGTTGGTGTAGTCGGTCACGTGGATCTGACCCCGGGTCAGTTTCCAGACCAGCCAGCTGTCGATGGTGCCAAAAAGCAGCTCGCCTTTTTCCGCCCGCTCTTGGGCGCCTGCCACATGGTCCAAAATCCAGCGAATCTTGGTCGCAGAAAAGTAAGGGTCCACGATCAGCCCAGTCTTGTCCTGGATCAGCTGCCCGTACTCTGCTTTCAGCTTTTCTGCTAAGGCCGTGCTTTGCCGAGACTGCCAGACAATGGCGTGGTAAATCGGCCGCCCCGTCTGCTTGTCCCAAATCACGGTCGTTTCTCTTTGGTTGGTGATGCCGACGCCGGCAATCTGGTCTGGCCGCAAGCCCGCATTGATCAAGGCCGTGGAGGCCGTAATCTGGACGGCATGCCAGATTTCTTCGGCATCATGCTCCACCCAGCCGGGATTAGGGAAATATTGGGTAAATTCCCGTGCAACGCTGGCCACTTGCTGGCCCTTTTTGTCAAAAATAATGGCCCGGGTTGAAGTTGTCCCTTCGTCAATGGCCATGATGTACTTGTCGATTTGGTCTGTCATTGTCTTTTTCCTTTATAAACTCAGATTTTCGTAAACGCTTACTAACTTTATCCTCTTTAAGTCTATGCTAAAGGAAAAAACAAGTCAAACGTAAAATGCCCTAGCAAAAGCCAGGGCATTTTTTCAATTATCCCCTCACCCCTCAAATTACTATTTTTCGCCTTTTTGGTTTATACTTATTCTAAACAGATTTACAAAGGACGAAATTATGGCTGATAACACGATTCGAATTGCTTACCTGTACGAAGACCTGATGAACACCTATGGTGACTCAGGCGACGTCAAGATCCTGCGCTACTGGCTAGCCAAAAAGGGCTACCAAACCAGCGTTGACAACATCTCCCTCGGCAGCAACTTTAATGCTAGCGACTACGACTTTGTCTTTTTCGGCGGCGGTCAAGACTACGAGCAAAGCATCGTTGCTAAAGACCTGCAGCGCTACAAGGACACCCTGAACGACTACATTCAAGCCGGCAACCCTATGCTGGCCATCTGCGGCGGCTATGAACTGATGGGTACTTACTACAACACCATCTCTGGCACCAAGATCAAGGGCCTAGGCATCTTGCCCCTCCACACGGAATTTGACCCCGAAAAGCGGATGATTGGCGACACCAAGTACGAAACCGAATGGGGTCCAACCATTGGCTTTGAAAACCATTCTGGTCAAACCTTCCTGGATGACCGCGACATGCTGGAGCCTTTTGCCAAGGTGGTTGAAGGCTACGGCAACAACCATGAGGAAAAAGAAGACGGCGTTCGCTACAAGAACTTCATCGGTTCTTGGTCCCATGGTCCAATGCTGAAAAATGACAACGTTGCCCACGCCTTAGTGGACCTGATCTTGAAGCGGCATGAAGAAAGAGTTGCTGCTACTGTAGTTGCTAAATAACAGATATAAAAAAGCCCCAGCTTGATTCTTAAGTCAAGCTAGGGCTTTTTATTAGGCATTTCTGTCGTTTGAGTTTACTTTTTAAGAAGTATCCCCCACCAAATTTTTTCAAAAAATATCATTTCACACTTGTGGTATACCACAAATGTGGTATAATAATTGATGTAGGGAAGTGAGAACGATGAAGATCGATATCATTCGGTATCTCGATAACCATCACCTGACCATCTACCGCGTAGCGAAAGATTCAGGATACGGCTACACTACCCTTCACAAGTCATTTAACAAGCATCAATCCAATGCGACTTCCATGAACTTGCGCGACCTAGACGCTCTCGCCCGGGCTCAGCACAAGGCCATGTGGGAAGTCTTGCGGGAACTTGAGAATTCCTATCTCAGCGATGACAATGATGACAAATAATAAGGAAGGTTAGTTAACCGCTGAGAAAAGTCCTCTTGTATTGTTTCAATGCATAGGGCTTTTTATCTCGCTTTAAATAACCTATCTCGCGATCATTAAACCTAGAAAGAGGTACAAAAGATGGCTTACGATGAATTTAACGATATGGACGATTTGTTTAGACAATTAATGAATGGCATGGGTGGCTTTAACTCTGAAAACCGCCGCTACTTGATCAACGGCCGCCAGGTCACCCCAGAAGAATTTGCAGAATACCAAAAGACTGGCCAGCTCCCTGGACAAAAGGCAGCTGCTCCTGCTAAGGGGCAAAAGGCTAACGGCATTTTGGAAAAATTGGGCCGCAACTTAACTGAAGAAGCCCGTCAAGGCAAGCTTGACCCAGTTATTGGCCGCAACAAGGAAATTCAAGAAACGGCTGAAATCCTTTCTCGCCGGACCAAGAACAACCCAGTTTTAGTTGGGGACGCCGGGGTTGGTAAGACAGCAGTTGTTGAAGGCTTGGCTCAAGCCATTGTTCACGGCGACGTGCCAGAAGCAATCAAGAACAAGGAAATCATCTCCATTGATATTTCCAGCCTGGAAGCCGGGACCCAGTACCGGGGCTCTTTTGAACAAAACATTCAAGACCTGGTCAACGAAGTTAAGGCTAAGGGCAACATCATTCTCTTCTTTGACGAAATTCACCAAATCTTAGGTGCCGGCGGCATGGGCGATGGCAGCGGCTCTAAGGGTATGAGCGACATCTTAAAGCCTGCCCTGTCTCGCGGCGAAATCACCGTGATCGGTGCCACCACCCAAGATGAATACCACAACACCATCATGAAGGATGCCGCCTTGGCCCGCCGCTTCAACGAAGTTACGGTTAACGCGCCAAGTCCAGAAGATACCTTCAAGATCTTGCAAGGCATTCGCTCCTTGTATGAAAAGCACCACAATGTGGAATTGCCAGATGATGTCTTGAAGGCTGCGGTTGACTACTCCGTTCAGTACATTCCGCAAAGAGCCTTGCCAGACAAGGCCATTGACCTTTTGGACATGACTGCTGCCCACCTGGCTGCTCAGCACCCAGTAACGGATGCCAAGACTTTGGAAAAGAAGATCAAGGAAGAAAAGAAGGCACAAGAAAAGGCTGCTGAAAAAGAAAACTACGAAGATGCCTTAAAGCACAAGGTCGAAGCTGAAAAGCTGCAAAAGCAGCTGGACGCTGGCCATAACGAGCGCAAGACCGTTGCTACGCCAGCTGACGTGGCCGCTGCCGTTGAGCGCTTGACCGGCATCCCAGTTTCCAAGATGGGCGCTAGCGACATCGAACGCTTGAAGGGCTTGGCTGGCCGCCTCAAGGGCAAGGTCATTGGCCAAGATGAGGCTGTTGAAGCTGTAGCCAAGGCCATCCGCAGAAACCGTGCCGGCTTTGACGAAGGCAACCGGCCAATTGGCTCCTTCCTCTTCGTTGGTCCAACCGGGGTTGGTAAGACGGAACTGGCTAAGCAGCTGGCTCTGGACATGTTTGGCTCTAAGGATGCCATCATCCGCTTAGACATGTCTGAATACGCTGACCGGACCGCCGTTTCCAAGTTAATCGGGACTAGTGCCGGCTACGTTGGCTACGATGACAACTCCAACACCTTGACGGAAAAGGTTCGCCGGAACCCTTACTCCATCATCTTGCTGGACGAAATCGAAAAGGCTGACCCACAAGTCATTACCTTACTCTTGCAAGTCTTGGACGATGGCCGCTTGACCGATGGCCAAGGCAACACGGTCAACTTCAAGAACACCATCATTATTGCTACGTCTAACGCCGGCTTTGGCAATGAAAAGCTGATGGGCGAAGCTAAGAAGGATGAAAGCTTGATGGACCGTCTTGCTCCTTACTTCAGACCAGAATTCTTGAACCGGTTCAACGCGGTCATTGAATTCAGCCACTTGACCAAGAAGGACTTGAAGGACATCGTCAACTTGATGCTGGACGATGTCAACAAGACCTTGGCTAAGAAGGGCTTGACTTTGACGGTCAGCGAAGAAGCTAAGGACTACTTGATTGAACAAGGCTACGATGAAGCCATGGGGGCTCGGCCACTCAGAAGAGTGATCGAACAAGAAATCCGCGACAAGGTAACGGACTACTACCTGGACCACTTGGATGTCAAGCACCTGAAGGCGGAAATGGTTGACGGGGCTTTAAAGATCAGCGAAGATACTGAAGCTAAGTAATACATAAGGAAGAAAGCAGTAAGTAAAAACACCTAGAATAAAAAGTGCAATATACACAAAGAATATTAGTGCATTAATGCTATAGAAAATATCAAAAAGAGACAGCAAGAAATTGCTGTCTCTTTTCTTTTGGGCCTGAAATTGTTCGGAATTTGTATTATAATTAAACTATAATTACGCTTACAGATGAAAGGACATTTTTATGGCTGCATCCCTGTACCAGTTCGATCAGCAAACAAAAAATTTTTATGAAAAATCGCCCTTCCCAATTATGATCTACCAGTTGGTAGACAGCCAATACCAGGTGCTGCTCTTATCGGAAGGCTACTGCAACATGGTTAAATCCGGCAGGGCGTCCATGATGGCCTACCTTGACCAACATAACCTCAGCCGGGTTCACCCAGAAGACCGGAGCCGCCTGCGCAATTTTATCTGGCAGGTTGACCAGAAGAAGGCCCACCGTTTGACCTACCGCCTATCGATTGAGGGTCACTACCACCAGCTCCTAGCCTATTGTAAAACGCAAATAGATAACGGCGTCAAACTTTTTATCGTCCACTACTTCGACATCACCACCAATGGGCAGAAGCTGGCTGACCAGATTAGTCCTTATGTTAAGCAAAAAACTGACCAGGTTGACAAGCTGACCGGACTCAAGCAGATTGGGTACTTTGAAGCTTATGGGGCAACTTTTTTAAAAAAGCTCCTGGCTAAAAACAAGTCAGCCGCCTTCGTCCTGGTCGACGTCAACCATATGCGAGCATATAATGAAAAATTTGGCTACGAACAAGGCGACCAGCTCCTCCAGCAGCTGGCGCAAAGCATGCGAAGCCTTTTTCCGCATGCCCTGATCGCCCGCTACTTCCAGGACCAGTTTATCATTTTAACCGCCAACCACCACTTAAGCAGTCACCTCAAACGGCTGGCTGATTCGGTCAAAAAGACTGCCGCCGACCAAATCACTTCCATTCGTTGCGGGATCTACGTCACTAGCCAGGCCGAGCTGCCGATCACGGCTCTCGACAAGGCCCGGGTGGCTTTGATCTACAACCCAGCTGCCAAGCCGCTACACTACTATAGCTCGCGCCTGCAAGAACAAGTCAGCCGGCGCGACTATGTCCTTGGCCATTTCATGGAGGCCCTTGAAAAAGGCTGGATCACGGTCACCGTGCAGCCGATCATCAACCTGATGAGCAACAATACCGCAGCCTTTGAGCTCTTGTCCCGCTGGAACGATCCGGTTTACGGCACCCTCTACCCCAAGGACTTTTTGCCAGTTTTAGAGGAAAACCACCTGACCGATTACCTGGACAGTTACATCATCAAGGAAAGCTGCAAGATTTGGCACAAGCGCTACCGTCAGCAGCTGCAGACCCTGCCGATGGTCTTCAATTTGACCATCACGGACCTGGAGAACAAGACCTTTTTTAACCAGGTGAAAAAGATCCTGCAAGAATACCAGCTGCCGCGCCAGTTCTTCTACTTTGACCTGGCCATTCCCAACAACGCCGACCCAGATTTGGTGCAAGAGCAGCTTTTGTCCTTACGCAAAGACGGCTTCAAATACGCCTTTGACCTGGCCAGCAGCTCTTACCCAATCACCGATGCCTTGATCCAGTTTACTTTTGACTTCCTCAAGTTTGACATGACGACTTTTGACGTCCACGATCCCAAGTCCACCACGCTCTTGGCCTCGATCGTCACAGCTTGCAAGCACCTGGGCGTCCGGCCACTTTTTAAAAATATCGAGAGCCAAGACCAGGTTGACTTCATTCGGTCGATCGGTGGCATCATGATGCAGGGCAACTACCTGGCTAAGCCCCTGCCTTTTGCCAGTTCCATCCACGATCTATCTCAGCAGGGCTTCCCGCCGCAAAGACTGGCGGACCAAGACTTTTACCGGGAGCTCAACCTGATCAATGTGCTGGACCCAAACGCCCACTTTTTTGACCAGGAAAAAACCGGCCGGATGACCCCAGTACCGGTCATGGTCTACTTGGTGGAAGACGGGCACGTTAAATTGGGCTACATGAACGGTGCCGGGCAAAAGTGGCTGACTAAACTGAACGGCAACTTGACCGACCACCTGGCCCTACTCAATGGGCGAAAGTGCAATAACGCTCTCCGCTTCTGGGATACGATCGCAAGCTGCACAGATACTGGCGACACGGCATCGTACACGATTGTTGACCAAAGCTTCCGCTACCGGATGGTTATGCAACTGGTAGCCAAGAGCGACCGCTGCCAGGCCTTTTTGTCTACGATCAGCGGGCAGCCAAGTCGCCTGCTTACTTTTGCCAAAAAGGACCAGGAGGAGCTGGCGCCGGAGAGTCTCTGGCAGACCCTGACCCACAATATCAAGATTGGTCTCTTTTGGAAGGACCAGAACTGGCGCTTCTTAGGAGCCAACCAGCAATTTTTGGACTACTATGGCGTGTCGCTCCTGGATCTGGTCGGCCGCACCGATGAAGAGCTCGGTTTTAACATCAAGCCGGAGCATTTCCGCAGCAGCGAGCAGCAGGTCCTGGATGAGGGCGTGTCGGTGCGGGAACGCGGCAAGACCCTAGCCCGGGGCAAGGTGCGCGACATCCTGACCTTCAAGGCGCCAGTTTACCAAGACGGCAAGATCGCTGGTTTGATGGGACTTTTTATCGATATGACTAAAAATAGTCAGCGCTTGGCCCAGCTGGAGAACGAGGCCTCGCAAGATGCCTTGACCAAGCTGCAAAACCGGCACAGCCTGAGCCACAACTTTGCCTACCTGACCGGGCGGCCACTGTTTGTCTTGATGATGGACATCGACTTTTTCAAAGAGTACAATGACACCTTCGGCCACCGCTACGGTGATGAGATTTTGAAAAAAATCGGCCAGAACCTGCTTAAGATCTACGGCATCGGCAACTGCTATCGCTACGGGGGCGACGAGTTCCTGGTGATTGGGGACTTTAGCAAGATCGAGGACATCAAGGCTAAGGACTGGCAGCTGCGGCAGGCTTTGGAGAAGATGGAGATTTTGGATATCAACCTGACCATCAACATTTCGGTTGGCTACTGCTACGGCAAGGCTTTGACTAAGGATGAGCTGGAAGGCATGATCCACCTGGCCGACCACAACTTGTACAAGGTCAAGAATCACGGCCGCTGCGGCATCGACGGCAGCCGGTATCTAGCGGAATATGAGTAATTTTGTTTTGAAGGAAGCGAATCTTCGTGATTCGCTTCCTTTTTTGCGTTTGCAGGCGCGAGGGCGGGCGCTCATGATCTTACTCAAGTAACGGAAATACTGCTCATGATCTTACTCAACTGAACCTTCTAATCAAGTAGTTGAGTAAATTTCGGGCCGGAGTTCTGGCTACTTGAGTATGTTTGTGTGAGGCTTTTTTAAAAAAGGGGCTCCGGTTGAGTAAATTTTGGGAGGTCACTTCCAGTAATTGAGTCAGGTTT
>NZ_JBJFHB010000090.1:13905-22014 GCF_051893255.1 Lactobacillus sp.
AAAATATAGAGATTTACCAACAATTTGGAAAGTTAGGCAGCTTCACCAGCTGGCTCAGCTGACAGCTTGAAAAAGTGGATGCCCAGGCCGATCAGGTAACCGGCGATGCCGAAGGTCAACCAACCCATGCCATAGCTGAAGAATGGAATGTAGCGGCCGGCAAAGGTCAAGATGCTTTGGGCAAAAGCACTTTGGTTAAGCACAGCTGGAGCTGCGTTTAGCCCATCCAGGAGAGCTGGGATAATGGTCAAGCTAACCGTCCACTTGTAAACCCGGCTGTCGTTTTTAAACAGCTTGCTGGACAGACCGCACAGGATCAAGGCGATGGCCAGTGGGTAGAGGAACATCAAAACTGGGGTTGACCAAGAGATGATAGTATCTAAGCCGAAGTTAGCGATAATGAAGGAAATCCCACAGTTAAAGGTCAAGAAAGTCCGGTAAGAGATCTTTGGGAACCGCTTGTGGAAGTCTTGGGCAAAAGCAACAACCAAGCCAATCGCGGTGGACATGCAGGTAATAGTAGCCAAGGTTGCCAAAAGGGCTTCACCAAAGGTGCCCATGTAGTGGTTGGCGATTTGGGCAAAAGCAATCCCGCCGTTAGCTGACAACTTGAAGTAGTGCAGACTGGTTGCGCCTAGCAGGGTCAAAAACAGGTAGATCAAGGCGATGCCCAAGAAGCTCATTAGGCCAGTTTTGGCCAAGGCAATAGACGTGTCCTTGCCTTCCTTAATCTTAAATGACCGAATCGCGGTAACAACCGTAACCCCAAAGGCCAGGGCTGCCAAGGCATCCAGCGTGTTGTAGCCTTGCAAAAAGCCGTTGATCATTGGCGCCTTCAGGTAGTCGCTAGTTGCGGCCGTGGTGCTCGTAGCCCCCATTGGCTTGATCAAGGCGATGAAGAATATAATAAACAAGAGGCCCAAGAAGGCTGGGTTCAGCATCTTCCCAACTCTTTCCGTGATCTTGCCTTCGCTGAGGGAGAAGTAGTAAACCAGGCCAAAAAAGATGGCAGAGTAGATCAGCAAGGCGATTGGCTGCATCCCCTTAGAGAAGTGGCTAGAGAACATGGAAAAAGGAACCGTCGCCGTTCTTGGCGTTGCAAAAAGTGGCCCCAGGGTCAGGTGAACCAGGATTAAAAAGCCCAAGGCAAACTTTTTACCCAAAGGACGCGCTAGGCCAAAGATCCCGTCAGCTCTAGTCACAGCCAGGGCCAATAAGGCGGCCAAGGGAATCAAGGTCCCAGAAATGATGAAGCCGATCGCAGCGATCAGCCAGTTTTTGCCAGCTAACTGACCCAGGTGAACCGGGAAAATCAGGTTCCCAGCCCCAAAGAACATCCCGAAAATCAGGGAAGCAATTAACAAATACTGCTTAAATGATAGTTTTTTCATGGTAAATCTCCTCAAAAAATCTGCTTACAATTTTTGAAGATTAGCTAATCTCGAGTTGCTAAGAAATAAAAAAAGTCCTTGTAGAAGCTCTGCTTCTACAAGGACGCTTATGCGTGTTACCACCTTACTTCGCTACTTTGTCACCAAAATAGCCTTACCCCGTGCTGGCCACCCGGCCAAGACGTTGTCGCTGTAAAGGGCGAACCCAGTCAACACTTCGCATAAGCGTCGCATTAACCACGAAAGAACTTACTTTCACGTTTGCTTCCGTCTGCCGCTTCCCAGCTTGCCGCGGCTCTCTGTGAGACTTCTTCAACGCTACTCTGTTCTTTATTGTGTTTGTCTTTGTTTCTTAACTTGTATAATACTTTAATCTCTTTCTCAGAAAATTGCAAGTCTTTTTGGCATGATTTTTAGAAAAAATTTGCGACATGAAAAAAGGACTCGGCCTGAGTCCCCTTTTTAAATCAATCTGATTAAGGCCAGGCTGGCCACGCCAACCACCACGATCCACATCAAGCTGCGGGTGAAGTAGGCGGTGATCAAGGCTGGAATCGTCACGATCGCGTACTGCCAGTCAATTTGCGGCAAGTGGCCCTGCTTAGCCGTAAACAAGCTGCTGAACCAGAGGGTGGTCATGATGACAATTGGCACGAATTCCAGGAATTCCACGACCGGCTTGGGCAGGTTGAATTTTTTTAGCAGTAAAAAAGGCATTAAGCGTAAAGCCGCTAGGCCCGTGCCGCAAACCAGGTAAGTGATAAATACTTTACTTGAAATAGACATGCTTGATCCCCATTCCTACTAAACAACTGACAACCGTAACGACGATGGTGGTGGCACTGGCTGGCAAAATGATCATCCCAATATAAGTCAAAACCATGGTGACCCCGATCATAATCAACTGCAGCTCAATCTTGAGCGACTGGTCGGTGATCAGCTGCAAATAGAGCAGCCCCAAGAACATGGCGATAACGGCATAGTCCAGCCCCAAAGCCTTGGTATCAGACACCAGGTTGCCCAACAGGCAGCCCGCTAACCCGGCCAGGGTCCAAGCGGCATAGGCCACGATATTGGACGCGTTCATCCAGTCGTAATTTAACTTGCCCTTGGTGTAATTCAGCTTGGTGATGGCCAGGGCAAAGGTTTCATCCGTGATTAAAAAGCCCAGCCAAAGGTTCTTAGCCAGCTTCTCTTTTTTAAATTTGGGCGCCAAGGTCATGCACATCAGCAGCATCCGGGCGCTCATCAAGGACACAGCCATAAACATTGAAAGCAAACTGCTGCCAGCTGGCAACATGCTAACCAGAGCAAACTGGCCAGAGCCGGTATAAACCATCAAGGACATCAGCAGGGTCTCTAAGGGACTAAAGCCGTTAGTGTGGGCGATGATCCCAAAGGCCATGCCGATGCCAATATAACCTAGAACCGTGGGCAGGGTATCCTTGACCCCGGTCCTGGCATCTAATACATCGTTCATTATAATTTTCCCCCATGTTAATGATTAAATCATCGCCTCGATTTTAACACAATTTAGCCCGTAATGGCGGGCTTTTTTAGCAAAATGCATAAAAAATATTAAAGGCGATTGCGGTGCAGCTTGCCCGGGCGCGGGCTAGGAATGACCTGCAAGAAGGTGGCAAAAATAATCAAGCTCCCGCCCACCATCTTCATGATGCCAAAGTCGCTGCCCAGCAGCCCCACTGACAAAATTGTGGCCACCAGCGGCTCAAAGGCTTCCAGCATGCTGGCAAGACCAGCCGAAATGTAAACCACGCTGGATAAGTACAAGCTGTAGGCCAAAATGGTGCCAGCAATGACAATGTAGATGACCAAGGTCCATTCTTTGAAGGTCACGTGCTGGGCTGGCATGAAAATAATGAAGGGCGTAAAGAGGATCCCGCTTAAGAGCAGGCCCCAGGCCAGGATAGTCATCGTACTGTACTTTTTAAACAGCTTAGCCGGCATGACAACCGCAATCGCCTGGGTCAAGGCACTGAAGAAGCCCCAGATCAAGGTTTTAGGGCTGACAGCCAGACTTGAAAAATTGCCGTTGGTAACCAAAATAGCCGTACCGATAATGGCTACTGCAATGGAAATCAGGTCAATCCGCCGCGGCAGCTGCCGGCTCTTCAGGGCCATGTAGGCAATAACCAAAACCGGGGCCAAGAAGACCAAGACGGTCGCCGTTGGCGCATTAGAAGATTTGACCGTGTAAAAGTAGGTGAACTGGACCCCTAAAATGCCAAAAATCGCGTACAAGATACCGGAAAGCAAGTCATGCCTGTCTTGGAAAATAGTTAAGGTCTTCTTCCCCTTGGTCAAAAAGGAGATCGCTAAGAGGCTTAAACCCGCCAGCCAGGATCTGACGCCGACTAGCCAGAAGGTATTGATATTGGGATTTTGATAAAGCATTTCGGCAGCCGTGCCTGAAGTTCCCCACAAGGCTGCGCCAACAATCGCTAAGATAATTCCTTTTCTTTTATTCATTTTCTCAACCATGTTCCACGTGTAACACACTGCTTCTGACAACTACAATAGTTTCATTATCCCCTATTTTCATATTTTTGTCAGTTGCTTTTAGCTTTTCATTCATAAATAAAGAAATACGCGTCCCTCAATGATCTTGAGGAACGCGTGATTTGCTTTAAAAAATTTTCGGCTTACTTTTCTTCACTGGCCCGGTCAATCAGGTTCTTAAAGAGGCGGTTCATGATAGCCGCTTCTGGCGCCGGATTTGCGTGCATTTCTTCTGGGTGCCACTGAACGGCAATTACTTGGCCATCATCGCTTTCCAGGGCTTCAGTCACCCCGTCGCTGGCCGTGGCTGCTTCAACCAGGTCTGGTGCCACTTCCTTGATCACCTGGTGGTGGAAGGAGTTGGTCATCAGGCTGCTTTGGCCCATGATTTTTTCCAGATTGGTGCCGCTCTTGATCTTGACCAAGTGGGTGCCCACGTCTGGCCGGGTCGCCTGCATGTGCTTTAGGGTGTGGCCAGGGCGCAAGGACAGGTCCTGCCACATGCTGCCGCCGTGAGACACGTTAATTACCTGGGCCCCGCGGCAAATGCCCAAGACGGGCTTATTAGCGTCTTCTGCGGCCTTGAGCAGGGCAATGTCGAACTGGTCCCGGTCCGGCCAAGTAGCCCCGCTCTTTTGGTCAACTTCCTCGCCATAGAGGTGGGGATCAACGTCATGGCCACCTGACAAGATCAAGCCGTCAACCAGCTTCATCTGTTCAAGTGCCATCTCTTCCCCGCCCTTGGTAAAAGGAATCACCAAGGGAATCCCGCCGTTTTGGTAGACTGAGTCCACATATGCCGCGTTAACGTAAGTTCGCGGTTCGCCCATAAAGGGTCCGGCTTGAATGGTTACTTCTGATCCTGAAATCCCAATCACTGGTTTTTTCATCGTTTACTCTCCTGCAGGTCTACAAACTTCTCAATTGCTTGCGCGATTCCATCCTGGTTGTTGCTTGCGGTCACGTAGTCAGCCCGCTCCTTGATCTCCGGAATAGCGTTGCCCATGGCGACCTTGAAGACCTCTGGCAGTTCAAAGTCCGACAGGTCATTGTTGTTATCGCCAAAAACCATGGCTTCGTTAGCCGGAATGTTCAACAAGTCCAAAAGCTGAGTCAAAGCCGCCCCCTTGGACACGTCCGGCGTGTTGAACTCTAGACACTGGCCGCCAGAAGCAGAGATGTTAAATTCTTTTTCAGTTTCTGGAGACAGACTAGCGCGGAACTTTTTCATCTTGCTTGGCAAGGAGACGAATTCGCCCTTAATGAATTCGTACTTTTTCCCTGGCTCCATCTTCTTCACGCCCATATTGCGAGCTTTGGCGATAAAGCTGACGCCAAAAGCACTCGCCCCCGGCGCCACGTAAAAGTCCTTGGTGTCCATGAAGTAGGGGCCAAAAATCCCCTTCCGCTTTAGGGCAATCATGTGCTGCACGTTCTCATGGCTCAAGGGATTGGCATAGATCACCTGACCATCCAGCTGCTGGATCAAGCCACCGTTGTAGCAGATCGCATAGTTGTCGTCAGGGGCAAAATCAAAGGGCTCAAAGACCTTGAGGACGCCAGGAAGGGGCCGGCCGGACAGGGGCACGACGTAAATCCCGTTTTTCCGGGCTTTCTTCAAGGCTTCTAGGGTCTTTTCACTGACCTTTTTTCTAGAGGTCAGCAGGGTTCCATCTAAATCGACTGCAATCAACTTGATTTTCATGTATTTGTCCTTTGATTTTTGCTAAAAAGTTCTTGCCTACTATTTTACGGCAAAAAAGCGAGCGTGACTAACGATTCGCCTTAGCGCTTGGTCTTTTGCTGGTTGGGGCCAACTTTGCGCTGCTTGTCCAAAAGGTACTGCTTGATGATCTTCACGACCTGCTTGTTTTGCGGCAGGCTGGAGTGCTGGGCATCTTCACCGGTAACCGTCATGGCCGTGTAGGACTTGACCTGATTTTGGAAGATGTACTTACCCGCTTCGACGCTGGCTTCTGGCACCAAGCCATCAGATTCGTAGCTTTGCCCCCCTGACAAGGAGTAGACGATCAAGCTCTTTGGCAGGCGCTTTTTATACTTGATAAAATCGCTTAGCATCTGAGTCTTTTTCTTAACATTAGTTTCACTGAAGTTGTAAGGCGACCCGAGCGTCATCAGCTTTTTCACCTTGACGTCGGACTTGTAGTCGCTATAGTAGTGCTCCAGCCAATAAGTCCAGATCAGCCCACCGTTTGAGTGGCCAAAGGCCTTGAAATTGTTGAATTTATAATTGGTAAAAATCTCGTAGAAGGCATCGTCCAGCCAACCGGCCTGCTTTTTAATATTGGAATAGCCGTCGTGGCGGTTTTGAAAACCGATCACGATAAAAGGCTCATTATCGCCCTTCTTGATAGAACCGGAATAAGTTAGGGTTCCGTCTTCTTCAACCTCAATTTTGAGCAGACTGTGCTTATATGGGGTCTTCTGGTTCAGCAGCTTGACCAGCGAGTTGAAGCGGTTGATGGTCGCACTAGACCCCGGCACCATGATGACTGGTGACAAGGTGGAGCGTTGACGTTCCGCGTGCTCTTTGTTGGTCTTTTTCATCCAGGAATAGCCAGGAATGGCCAAGAGGATGATGATGACCAGAGCCATGATGATCAGTTTCCAGTTGCGGCTCTTAGGCATGGGTCTCATCCTCCTTTTCATATTCTTTCAGCAGCTTGCCGGCCCGGTTGTCCAATTTAACAGCTGGAATCATCAAGGCGACGTCCAGGCAGAAGAGGACAAAGGTAAAGATCAGAGTCGGCCAGTTGCCGTTCGTGGCAAAAAATGGCACCAGCAAGCCAGGCGTTCCGGCTAAGGCCGTATAAACCGGCGTTGGAATCAGGTGGATGGTGATGGCCAAGGCTGCCAGCAGCATGTTGATCATGGGAATCAAGACCAGCTGCAGAAGGTAGACCGGATTTAAGATCACCGGCAAGCCCACCAAAAAGCCGCGAGAGGAGTTAAAGAGCAGCGGCCATAAGTTGAGCTTAGCCGCTACTTCAGGTTCTCTTTGCTTGCCCCAAAGCAGGATGGCGACAGCCAAGGCCAGCAGGGCTGCGGACCCGCCCATCACGCCGTAGCTGTGAACCAAAGCGCTGCCTAGGTATGGATACGGAATCTTCCAAATAGATTTTTTCATTAAAACATAGGTCAGGTTAGCCGTGGCCGCCGCTGAACTAGAGATATTGCCTAAGTCCTGCATGGGCGTCCCAATCCCCAGCCAGTCTAACAGGGCCGCCAGCCCCGTCATCGGTACCGTCACTAGCAAATTGTTGGAGTTTTCGATTGGCGACATCACGCCGCTTAAGCTGACGTTAGCGCTGCTCTTCCACTGGATGCCGTATAAAACGCCGCCCAGGATAATCCCGCCTAAAATAGTCACAAAGGCCGGTTTAATTGCCTTCAGGGCCCGGTCTTGGACTAATTTGGTGTGCTCGTAGTCAACATGCTCATAGTCGCTCCCCAACCAGTGAAAGACCTGCCCCACCCCGTAGCCGATCAGCAGGTGTAAGAAGCAGTACTGGATGCTCAAGAAGTTGCTGCCGATCAAGGTAATCCGGCCGGTGATGGCCAGTTCCAGCAAATAGAGCATGATCAAGAGGGTGGTCACAGCACTGATCCCAGCCATCGTGGCATCCTTGCGGTAGATTTTTGCCGTAAAAGAAGCCGCGAAATAAACCGCAAAGATGCCAAAAAGATTGAAAATGACCTCGACCACGCACTGGGACAAGGACATGCCGATATCCCAAAACCGGTCGCTCATAATCTTATCAAAGTCAAACAAGTTGTAAATGAAGCTATCTGGAGAGAAGATGCTGTCTTGCAAGACCTGGAAAAAAGCCCCAATGGTTGCAATCGGCATTAGAACCGCGAAGGTTCTTTGCACCACTCTAAAGAAAGATCTTCTTCTTAGCCAGATACACCACTTGGCTAATTTATTCATTATTCTCACTTCCCTGTAATTACTAACCTAATTATACTAAAGAAACGAGAACGCTAACCAACTTTTTCATATAAAAAAGGCCTAGCTCGCGCTAGACCTTTTAACTATAATTTAGAACTTTCGGTTGCCAATCTGGGGTTAACCAGCATTACCAAACCGATGATGAGTGTTAGTAATCCCATGGTTGTAGCCTACTTTCTATCTAAATATAACTGTTTGTATGCTTATATTGTATAGGATAGCGCC
>NZ_JBJFHB010000091.1:0-5119 GCF_051893255.1 Lactobacillus sp.
ACTAACTTGCGTCTTAGCGACGCAACGTTTTATATCTTAGCAAGTCATCAACTTCCTGTCAACAGCTTTTTAAGATTTTTATTTCGTATCTCCGGAGAGCTGCTTGCTCGCCGCGACAACAAATATTATTCTACACTCTTTTTCTGAAAGGTCAAATCTGCGTTTTCATTCGGTTTGCAATAGAAACACGAGGTAACGTTGTTATTTTTGCCTAATTAGGAACATTAACATTCATTTGTCTATTTCAGCCTATTTTACCAAATGTCATCAACAATATTCGGAAACAGCTGCTTTCAGGCACAAAAATCAATTCAAAAAAGTTGGAAAAAATTTTACGAAAACTTTTTCCCGGAAATTAGAGCGTAGAAACGCCGCTGTTGCGGCATTCTTACTTTTCGACTTTTTCCTTACTTTGCCGCTCTGCCGCGCTTTTTGTCAATTCTCCTGCAAGGTGCGTGCATCTTTGAGATACCCTATACTAACAATGTAAAGGTTACTAACCACTTACTAAACTGCAGAAAGGAGGATGCGATTTGATTTCATCTACCATGTTAATTAACGCCGACGAAATTATTACCCGAGCCTTTGACAACTATGAGAACGAGATCAAGTTAAGCGTAACGGATTTCTGTCAGGTTGCTCACTTTACTCGACCGACCTTTTATGCCCGTTACGGCGACATGCCCCACTTGGGCGTTGAGCTCTTGATCAAAAAACTTGAGTCAAATTTCAAGTTAGCCGAGAATAATTACGGCAAAGGCGTTCAGGATTTACTTCTGTACATGTTCGATGATCGTAAGTACCTATTGCGTCTTTACTACCTGATCAAGGCCTATAGTCAGCAAAAGAACGGCAAGTTTGCTGCTCGTTTTCCAAAATTGCTTGAACAGGCAATTTATATTAAGACCTTGGAATACGTTAGAAGACGATCCCGTACTGGCGACTATTCGGTTAAGGCTATTAACGATGCTGCTCATGTCATCTACACCATCGTTTACGAATGGCTTAATGAAGGCTTAGAACAAAATCCAAGCTCAGTCATCAGTCGCTGCCAGATCGCCGTTGCGGTTATCGACGACCAAGTAAATAAGAAAATCAGATAATCAATCCAACTAGAGTATTGTAAGTGCTCCATCCAAACATACTTCCCTAATGCTAAGAGCGTAGACCAATTAATTGGTCTACGCTCTTTCGCTTAAAATGAAACCGGAGCCGAGTATCAACACTTACTCAGCCCCGATTGCTTTAATATTCAATTTTATTTCAACTTAGCCTCGGCTCTGCTACTAGCTAACTGACAAATATGCCTATTCAGGAGGCTCATTCATCAATCATCTTTTCTGTCATTCGCAGACTCTCCTTCTCTTTTTTATTTTTTCTTTGGTCAACCAAGCTCGAACTGAAGCCCGGGGCTTGCAAGTCGAGTAATGCCTAACACTAGTCAGATACAGAATATCTTGTATTCCTGATCGGAAAGCTTGGCAAGCCTTTCTCCAAGATGTTCAGCGCGGCGTTGTAGTCACGGATGTGGTGCACTCCGCACATTGGACAATCCCATTGACGATTCTTCAAGATCAACTTCTCATGGCCGTTGCGGCCCATGATAGAGCCGCAGGCATGGCAGCACTGGGTTGTGTTGCGCTTTTAAAAAACAAAAACACCAGAGCCAAATTGCTCCAGTGTTAGGAATCTCTGCTATTTTTACCAGTAGCCAAGGCACTTAGTCCACAAAAGACCGCCACCAAGCCAAATTGCATTGAAGATCACGCCGATAATCGCGCTCAGCCGCCACCAATCCTTATTGGAAACATAACCAGTACTGGACAACATAGCAGCCGGGCCAGCTGAGTAAGTCGAGGTTGACAGGAAGATTGACCCGCAGAAGGCCAGCATCAGGGCCGCCATCAACTTAGGCACGCCGGCACCCAAGGCAATTGACAGAAATCCAGCGTAAAGGGCTGAAATCTGAGTGGCAATACTTGGGAAAAGGTAGTGCAGGTAGAAGTAGACCAGGAATAAGATTACCAGGACCCAAATCCAGTTCATCCCCTTGAGGGCCACACCCAAGGCCTTGGAGAACCATGGGAAGAAGCCCAAAGTCATCAGCTTTTTCGACATCAACATGATAATTGACAGCCAGGTCAAAATGTTCCAAGCAAAGGACTCATTCAGCAGGTCCTTCGTCGTAATCACGCCGGTGAGCAGGAGAATTACCACCGCGATAAAACTAGTCTCAGTCGCGTCGACCCCAAGCTTGCTGCCAAAGAGCCAGAGGGCAATTGATAAAAGAAAGACGCCGGTCATGATTTTCTCAGCCGCGGTCATCTTGCCGATCTCAGCCAGCTTTTTGTCAGCCCAGGCTTTAGCATTAGGCGTTTCCTTGATTTCCGGCGGGTAGATCTTGTACAAGACAAAAGGAATGATCAAGATTGACAAAATCCCCGGCAAACTAGCCGCCATAAACCACTGCATCCAGCTGATCGTAATCCCTTGCGTCTTGGCCAGGCCTAGGGCAATCATGTTCCCGGCCAAACCGGTCAGGAAGAGGCCACTGGTTGCATTGTTAACCTCATATTCATTAAAGACCAGGTAGGAGCCAATCTTGCCTTCAGTCCCATCTTTCGGGTCTGACCCCATTTCCCGAGACAAATTATCAATGATTGGATACATGATCCCGTTGACCCGAGCATTGTTTGAAGGAATCCCGATCGCCAGAATCGACTCAACTACCGACAAGGCATAAGCCAGACCCAGGGTCTTTTTGCCAAAAGCTCTGACGAAGAGGTAGGCAATCCGCTTGCCCAAGCCTGACTTGATAAAGCCAGCCGCCATAAACATGCACATGGCCACCATCCAGGCCGTTGAATTACCGAAACCAACGATAACTTCATCCATCTTCAGCAATCCCAGGACGATCGCGACCGTTGCCCCAGTCAGCGTCGTTGCCATCATCGGCATTGGCTTGGTCACGCAGCTGGCAATCGTAGCGACAAAAATCGCGAACATCTGCCAGGCACTGGTGCTGATTGCGGCCGGCTTGAGCGGGGTCAAGAGCCAGAGGCCCAAGCCAAGGGCTAGGGGCAGGAGCCAGTTTTTCCATTTAATTTTAGTCAACATGCTTGCCTCCACTATTTAGCCTGCTCGATCGCCTTATTTACGGCTTCTTCCAAGGCCCGAGTGGTGGTTGAGGCACCAGAAACAGCATCGATTTCCGTTGAGTTGGCAGCCACGATCTTGGCTGGCAATTCCTTAATAGCAACAGCCCCGATCCCTTCAGTTTCATGGCTTTCTAAAACTTCAACATCTTCAATCTTTTCGTCCTTGTAAGTTACCCGGACCACGATCTTGCCGCCGATACCAGCTTCCGTTGAACCCAGGTACTGGTTTTCACCGAGTTCAATATTGTCCATGCGTTCACCATCTACCAGGTCATTGACCGCTGGCACTGGCTTGGTCAGGATGACAGCTTGGGCATCGGCCTTGACGCTGGCCGCGTTTGTCCCGGAGATCTTACCGAAGATCAGGCATTCAGCCAAGTTGCCGCCGCCTTGGTAGCGGTTGGCGCAGATGCCGCCCAATTCACCGGCCCCGTACAAGTGCGGGATTACTTGATCGTTAGCATCCAGGATTTCACCCTTTTCGTTTCTTTCCGGTCCGCCTTGAGTGTTCAAAACGGCTGGAGCCAGTTTAATGGCGTAGAGCTGACCACTGGCAAAAGCTTCCATCCCGGCTGCTTCCCGGCCGAATTCAGCATCCCGGCCACTTTCAGCGAAGGAGTTGAAAGTCTTGATCGTTTCCGCCAGCTTGTCAGCCGGCACGCCCATTTTTTCGGCTAATTCCTGGCTGGAAGCAGCGGAAATAGTCTTGTCCAAAAACTTCGGGTAGCGCAATTGACCGGTCTGTTCCTTTTCGGCAACAAAGCGGTCGTACTGCTTTTGGTCAAAGACCAGCCAAGCATTGTCGTAAGCGTGCGGCATCAAGTAGTCGCCATGTTCGTAGATGTGGCCATGACGGAACTTGGCGTCTTCTTTCATAAAGCGGCTGCCGTCATCCGCAATAGCAAAAATTGAGCCGTTGTAAAGCAGCTTCCAGTGGCCAATTTGCCGGCCCCGCTGGCCCTCTTCTTCTTGGAAGGTGTAGCTTGGGATCACCCCTAAAGATTCGTAATTGGACATGTGCCAGAGCTTGGCTCCGACTTCTTCAGCCATCGTAATCCCGTCGCCGCGGTTGTAAAGACTGCCGAATGGCGTCAGCTTGGTAATGTGCAGGTAATTTTGCTGCATGACTGGGTTATTTTCAAAACCACCAGTTGCCAGTACGACCCCGTTTTTAGCATGGATATAGTAGTCCTTGTGGTTGCGGCTGACAACTGCCCCAACAACGGCGCCAGTTTCTGGATCTTGCAGCAAGTGGCTGGCCCGGGAATTCAGCCAGACGTCGATTTGCTCCTTCCGGTCCAAAACCGTCTTCCGGATCGTCTTCCAGAATTCCGCATCAAAGTCGCGGTTGTGGACCAGGGCAAAGTCAAAGGCTTCAGAGCCTTCGTATTCTGGGTATTCAGCCATGTGTTCCTTTTCGTCCAAAATGTCCCCTGGCTTGACGTCACGGGACCAGACGAAAGCATCGATGCCGAAATATTCCTTGAACATGTCAGTCATGTGGTAAATCCCGTCAGTGTAAACATCCATCATCTTTTCCGGAATTTGGAAAGGAGCGGCCAAGCGCTTAAAGTACTTATTGATCTTGGCATAATCTGTCGCCATTGCCACGTGCTGGGCTGAGTAGCGGGTGTTGCCACCTTCGTGGCCAAATGGAGCCGCGTCAACCAACAAGACATGGGCGCCCGCATCAGCGGCAAACCGGGCAGCGTTGCCGCCGGCACCACCGAAGCCTAAAACCAAAACATCATAATCTGCATTCCACTTTGTATCTTTAGTCGCATACATTCTTCTTACCTTACTCTCTTTGATAAATTATTTTTTGTTTTAAAACACTTTTTATATATCAGAGATATTTTCACTTAGCAAGGATTAATCGTAAGCGCTATATTCACAAGGATAAGGCCCAACCCTTGCTCAGTGTAGCATGAACGCTCGTGAATTTTAATATATATTTTTTT
>NZ_JBJFHB010000092.1:0-3674 GCF_051893255.1 Lactobacillus sp.
CAGTTGAGTAACTTCCTGTGCAATTCTTATAAAAAAACTCCCCAGCCTAGCAGCCAGCAGTACCCCCTCAAACAAATGTTAGGCATCTAACAAATCTTGTCCTATAATATTCGTTAGACTACTAACGAAAGGAGCACCAACTTGGAAAAAATCGAACCCATCCGCAAGCTCATCAAAGAAGCGGCCAAGAGCATCGACCAGCCTAAGCAAGTCGCCGCCAGCCTCCCCTTGACCCGGGTGCAGGTCCACGCCATCGACTTCCTGTCCAATCAGCCTGATTGCCAAGTCAACCAACACCAGTTTGATCAGGAAATGGGCGTACAGCGCTCGACCATCACCGTTATGCTGCAGCGCCTGGAGAAAAAGGGCCTGGTGACCCGCCTGCCTGATCCCGCTGACAAAAGGCAGAAGCTGG
This sequence comes from Lactobacillus sp., assembly GCF_051893255.1. GTDB lineage: Bacteria > Bacillota > Bacilli > Lactobacillales > Lactobacillaceae > Lactobacillus. Next base: position 416 of record NZ_JBJFHB010000092.1, read on the forward strand.
TCGCTTTGACGCCAGCTGGCAAGAACCTGGTGCCCAAGCTGAAAGAAGTCATCATCGACGATGATCTGCAGCTTAAGCACCAGTTCACCGATGACGAATTAGCAGCCACTCGCAAAGTTTTAATGTATATCAAACAAGAAGGGTAAAATGTCACACAAAACATCGAAAATACCAGGAAAAGTCTACGCAGCCATCACCGCCACCGGCCTCATGTCCTTTAGCGGGGTCTTGGTCGAAACCGCGATGAACGTCGCCTTTCCAACCTTAATGAAAGAATTTGTCGTTGCCACCAACGTCGTCCAGTGGATGACCTCCATTTACCTGCTGGTCATCTCCGTCATCGTGCCGCTGTCCGCCGTTTTAAAGTCCACTTTTAAGACTAAAAAGCTGTTCATCACGGCCAACTTGCTCTTTTTAGCCGGTCTTCTCATCGACGGCTTTGCGCCGAACTTTAGCCTGCTGCTGCTTGGCCGGGCCATCCAGGGTGCCGGGACCGGGATTGCGCTGCCCCTGATGTTCAACATCATCTTAGAGCAGGTGCCGCTGGACCGTATCGGGACGATGATGGGCTTTGGCAACCTGATTACCGGGATTGCCCCGGCCCTTGGGCCCACTTTTGGCGGGATCATCATCAACAGTCTGGGCTGGCGCTACGTCTTTTACTTCCTGGTTCCCTTGATCCTGATCTCCCTTTTCCTTGGTATCTACGGCATCCAGCAAAAGTCCAAGATCGTCAAGATCACGCCCGATGCCATCAGCATCGCCCTCATTGCCATCTTCTTTACCGGCATGATCTACGGCTTCAGCAAGCTGAGCGAATTTGGCGCCGAAACCATCATTTCGATCCTGCTCGCTATCATCGCAATTATTCTCTTGCTCAAGCGGTCCAGCCACTTAAAGCAGCCAATCTTGAATTTTGCCTTGCTAAAAAATCAGGCCTTCTCGGCCCACCTGTTAGGCTTCTTGCTGGTCCAGCTTTGCTCCTTAGGCAACGCCTTCTTGCTGCCTAACTACGTCCAGCTGGTTAACGGCAACACCGCTTTAGCTGCTGGCCTCTTGGTCATGCCAGCCGGGGTGGCCGGGGCCTTGATGAGCCTAGTCGGCGGCCACATGTACGACAAGTATGGGGCGAGAAAGCCAATCTTGACCGGGGTGGCCTTGATGGCAGCCGAAATCCTGGCTTTTGCGGCGATTTCCCTTCACATGAACAACCTGGAAATCTGTCTCATCTACATCCTTTACATGACCGGGATGGGGATGCTGATGGGCAACGTCATGACTGACGCCTTGGCCCAACTGGACCAAAAAGAGCAGTCCCAAGGCAATGCCTTCATGAACACCGTTCAGCAATTTGCCGGCGCCATCGGGACGTCCCTTACTTCCGCGATCGTCGCTCTCAGCCAAGGCGGCCATGCCACTAGCGCCAACACCGCTGCTGGTACCCAGCACGCCTTTATCTTCTTAGGCGTTTTGGTCGTTTGCCTCTTTGTGCTTTTTTACAAGGCAATTAAGCCTAGCGATCAGGCGAAATAGCTTAAGAATAGTCAAAAAACTGTTAGAATATCTAGTAGATATTTTGACAGTTTTTTTATTTTGAAGGATGAGCAAAAACATGACTAAAGACAAACTTCTCTTAATCGATGGCAATTCCGTCGCCTTCCGGGCCTTTTTTGCCATGTACCAGCAGCTGGACAAGTTTAAAAACGCTGAAGGCTTGCACACCAATGCCATTTACGCTTTTAAAAACATGCTGGATGTCGTTTTAAAGCAAGAAGCCCCAACCAAGGTACTAGTAGCTTTTGACGCGGGCAAGGTCACCTTTAGAACCGGCATGTACAAGGAGTATAAGGGCGGACGTGACAAGACTCCGGTCGAACTGTCTGAGCAGCTGCCTTACATCCGGGAAATGCTGAAGGACCTGGGGATCAAGAGCTACGAACTGGTCAACTATGAAGCCGACGATATCATCGGGACCCTGGCTAAAAAGGGGGCAGAAGCCGGGATGGAAGTCGCCGTCGTGTCCGGTGACAAGGACTTGACTCAGCTGGCTAGCGACCACGTCACGGTTTACGTGACTAAGTCCGGCGTCACTAAGCTGGAGGCTTTTACCCCAGAGCACATGAAGGAGGTTAACGGCGTTACACCGACTGAATTCATCGACATGAAGGCCCTGATGGGCGACCCATCCGACAACTACCCAGGCGTGGCCAAGGTAGGGCCAAAGACCGCTTCTAAGCTCATCCAGCAGTACCACAGCGTGGAAAATCTCTATGAACACGTTGGCGAAATGAAGAAGTCCAAGTTAAAGGAGAACCTGATTGCTGGCAAGGACAATGCCCTTTTGGGTAAAAAGCTGGCCACGATCAACTGCGATTCGCCGGTCGAAGTGACTTTAGATGATTTGACTTACTCTGGCCCTAACGTCGACGACCTCCGCCGCTTTTATGAAAAAATGAACTTTCGCCGCTTCTTGGCGGACTTGGCTAAGGCGGGCGAATTAACAGAAGAAACCACAGAAGTTAAAAAGCAAGAATACACGGTCTTAACGGCCAACACCTTAGGCGAAATTCCAGATTCTGACCACGCCGTCTTTTACCTGGCCATGCTGGGCGACAACTACCACGAAGCGCCTTTTGCCGGCTTTGCCCTGGAAATTGGCGACAAGACCTTCGTCAGCCGGGACGTGGAGTTGTTAAAAGAAGCCAAGCTCAAGTCCTTGCTCGAAGACCAGAATGTCCAAAAAGACGTCTTTGACTTAAAGCGGGTGACCTATGGTCTCTCCCGCCTTGGCATCCAGGCTGCCGGCATTACCTTTGATCTGCTCCTGGCGTCATACCTGGTTGACAATGAGAAAAATTCTAACGACCTAGGCGAACTGGTCAAGGGCTATGACTATTACGACTTAAAGTCCGATCTGGAAGTCTACGGCAAGGGCAAGAGTGCCAAGATTCCAGAAGACGACGAGGTCTTTTTCAACCACCTGGCCGGCAAGATTGCCGCCATCAAGGCCTTGAAGGCGCCGCTTTTGGCAAAATTAAAGGACCACGAGCAAGACGACCTCTTTGACACCATCGAAATGCCAACCGCCAAGGTCTTGGCCAAGATGGAATTAAACGGGATCAAGGCCGAACCAGCTAAGCTCAAGGAACTGGAAGATGACTTTGGAGAACGCTTGAAGGCTCTTGAAGAGAAAATCTACCAAGAAGCTGGCGAAGAGTTCAACATCAACTCACCAAAGCAATTAGGCGTGATCCTCTTT
>NZ_JBJFHB010000092.1:3774-21158 GCF_051893255.1 Lactobacillus sp.
AACATCCCAACCCGGACCGAAGAAGGCAAGCAGATCAGGAAGGCTTTTGTACCGTCAACGCCAGATGGCTACATTTTTTCATGCGACTATTCCCAAGTTGAGCTCCGCGTTTTGGCCCACGTGTCAGGGGATGCCAACATGCAAGAAGCCTTTAAGACCGGCTACGACATCCACGCCCACACGGCTATGCGAATCTTCCACTTGAAGTCAATTGACGACGTGACGCCGCTTGAAAGGCGGCGGGCCAAGGCGGTCAACTTCGGGATCGTCTACGGGATTTCCGATTACGGCTTATCTAAAAATCTAGGCATCTCCAGAAAGCAGGCTAAGGAATTCATCGCTGAATACTTTGACCAATACCCGGGCATCAAGGCCTATATGGACCAAGCTGTTAAGGATGCTCGAGAAAAAGGCTATGCTGAAACCATCATGCACCGCCGCCGCTACCTGCCAGATATCCACGCTAAGAACTTTAACGTCCGGTCCTTTGCCGAGCGGACGGCCATCAATTCCCCAATCCAAGGCTCAGCTGCCGACATCATGAAGATCGCCATGATCAACATGCAAAAGAAGCTGGATGAACTGGGCTTAAAGACCAAGATGGTGGTGCAGGTGCACGACGAACTCATTTTTGACGTGCCAAAAGAAGAACTGGAAACCATTAAAAAGATCGTGCCAGAAGTCATGCAGTCAGCCGTCCAGCTGGATGTACCGCTAATCGCCGACAGGGGCTACGGCCATGACTGGTATGACGCTAAGTAATAAATAACTGACAAAAAGGTAGGTGTAACATATGCCAGAAATGCCGGAAGTAGAAACGGTCAGGCGTACCTTGACGCCTTTAGCGGCCGGCAAGACAATCAAGCGCGTTGACGTTTGGTATGACAAGGTCATCGTGGGTGATGTGAAGTCTTTTCAACAACAGCTGAAGGGGAAGACCATTGAAAAAATCGACCGCTACGGCAAGTATCTCCTCTTTCGCCTGGGCGACTTGACCATCGTCTCCCACCTCAGAATGGAGGGCAAGTACCGGCTGACTACGGCGGATGCGCCAAAAGAGAAGCACGAGCACCTGCAATTTGTCTTTACTGATGGGACGGCTCTGCGCTATGACGATGTCCGCAAGTTTGGCCGTCTGCAGCTGGTAGAAACGGGGACTGAGCGGATCGTGACCGGGATCAAGCACCTGGGCCCAGAAGCCTTAAGCCCGGAATTTTCCGAAGACTATTTTGCCAAAGCTCTAAAAAATAAGACCAAAAAGATCAAGAACCTGCTCTTAGACCAAACGGTGGTGGCGGGCCTGGGCAATATCTACGTTGACGAGGTCTTGTGGCAGGCCAAGATTAACCCGGTAGCTGAGCCCAAGGACTTGACCAAACAGCAGGTCCAGGACCTGTATGAGGCAATCAATTCGACCATCAAAGAAGCTACCAAGCTCGGCGGGACCACCGTCCACTCCTTTTTAAACGCTGAAGGGCAGGCGGGCGGGTATCAAGACCGGCTAGAAGTCTACGGCCGGGCCGGAGAAGACTGCCTAAGATGCGGAGAAAAATTGGTCAAGATCAAGGTCAATGGGCGGGGGACCACTTATTGTCCCAACTGCCAGAGGCTCAAGTCATGACGCTTTTTTTAGGATTAACGGGCGGAATCGCCACCGGCAAGTCGACTGCGTCAAAGATCTTAGCGGAAAAAGGCTGCCAAATCATCGATACCGATCTGATCGCCCACCAGCAGGCCGAAGTTGGGCAAGCTGGGTGGCTAGCGATTCAAAAAGAGTTCGGGGATGCTTTTTTCCAAAAAGACCAGACCCTGGACCGGAAAAAGTTAGGCCAGTACGTGTTTAACAACCCTGATGCCTTAAAAAGATTGTCGGCCGTGACTCAAAGGGAGATCCTCAAAGAGGTCAAAAGGCAGATGACGAAAAGCACTGCAAAAGTCTGCGTTTTAGACGTGCCGCTCTTATTTGAGGCAGGTTGGGACCAGTACTGCGATGTGACGGTCTTGATCGACCTGCCAGAAGCTGAGGAATTAAGGCGGCTGATAGCTCGAGATGGTCTTCCACAAGCTGAAGCTGAAAAAAGGATTAAAGCCCAGCTTCCTTTGGCGGAAAAACGCCGCCGGGCTAGCTATATCATTGAAAATACTGGTACAATAGAAGCACTAAGAAAGAAATTGGATCAACTACTGGCAGAGATTGCCTGAAAGGAGACCTACTATGCTTTGTCCAAATTGTCATGAAAATGCCTCCCGCGTCATCGATTCTCGCCCAACTGACGAAGGCCGCACGATCAGAAGAAGAAGAGAATGCGAAAACTGTGGCTACCGCTTCACCACCTTTGAAAGGGTTGAGCAAACGCCACTTTTGGTCATTAAAAATGACGGCACCCGCGAAGCCTTTAACCGGGAAAAGATCTTAAACGGGGTCGCTGCAGCCTGCCAAAAGCGGCCAGTGACCAGCGAGCAGTTAAACAAGCTGGTAGACAGCGTGGAAAACGCCATTCGGTCAAAGGGCGTCAGCGAAATCTCCTCTAAGGAAATTGGGGAGCTAGTCATGGACCAACTGGCTGACATCGACGACGTGGCCTACATCCGCTTTGCCAGCATCTACCGCCAGTTCACCGACATGTCCAGCTTCATGAAGACCATGGAGGACATGATGGACCGGCACAGTAAGAAGTGATTTGATGTACCAAAATTCTAATCCCAAGCAGCGCTACCTGGTGATGAATGAGCTGACGCTAGAACCCAAGCAGGAAAAAGTCCTGATCCGGCTCTACCAGCCCCTAGTTGGCGCCTTGGGGGTGGCCTTGTACCAGACCCTGCTAGAAGAATTTGACGCCTACCAGCCCTTGTCACAGGCACCGGCGCTCTACAATTTGCAAGAGCTGCTGGACTGCAGCTTAAGGCAGCTGTTTACCGCCATTCACAAGCTGGAAGCGACGGGCCTGCTCACCACCTACGTCAGCCACAACCAGGTGATGGGGGATCTGCTGGCCTTTAAATTAAACAAGGTGCCAGATGCCGGCTACTTTTTTAATACGGACTTATTGGCCAGTTTATTAAGAGAAAAAATCGGCAGTCCTCGCTTCAGCCAATTGAGCCGGACCTTTGCCAGAAATGCCAAAAGGCAAGAGCGGCAGCTGGACAACCTGGAAGACGTGTCGGCGTCCTTTTTTGAGGTCTTTAGACTGCCAGATGAAGAAGTGATGGACCCGTCAAGCGAGGTTAAGGCGGCAGCTCGGGAAAACGTCCAAGTGAAAGACGAACCGGTGCAGCTCAAGGTCAAGCAGGTGGACTGGCAATTTTTAAAGGACTGCTTTGTCAGATACCAGATCCCAGCTAGTGAGGTCGACCGTTGCCAAGGCGAGATCCAGTCGATCATGGAGCTGTACGGCTTAAGCGAGCAGGAATTTGTGGACGAGACCTTGCCAACGCTCCACGGCTCTTACCAGCTCAATCCCGATGCCATCAGAAAGAGCCTGGCTTACAACTTTAAGGCGGATCACCGCCGGCAAGCGGTCTTAAAGCAGCAAGAGCAAGGGCAGCAGGTGGCCGGTGACCAGCGCGACCAGGAGCTTTTAACTGAAATGCATGAAAAGGCGCCTGCCGAATTTTTGAGCGATTTAAAAAAGAAAAAGGGCGGCTTCTCTACGGCAAGAGAGCGCTTTGTGATCAACAACCTGCAAAGCCAGGTGGGCCTTGCGCCCAGCTTGATCAATGCCCTGGTTTACACCTGCCTCAACTACCAGTCGGTAGTGACGCAGGATTTGGCGGGGCGGATTGCCAACGACTGGCTGCAAAAGAAGATCACGACGCCAGAAGCAGCGCTGAAATACGTGAGAGAGCGGGCGCTAAATAACCAGCAAAAGAAGCGGAGCTACACGCCGCAAAGAACGACAGAAAAGGTTACGGATTGGTCCAAGAAAGAGTTCAATGATAAGATTGATCTTTCCGATGATGAATTGAGGAAAATGTTAAACAATATCAATCCTGACAAGGATAAGAGGTGAGTGGATGAAGGCAATTGGTGATGTGCTAAAAGATCAGGTGGCTGAAGCTGCTAAGAAGAATCAACGAGACTTTTCAAAAAAGTCTTACCAAGATTTGCAAAGTCGCGTTTTTTCTGATCCAGACGTTCACGCCTTTTTTGAACAGCACAAGGATGAATTGACTCGGGAAGGAGTTTATGCCACTTTTGCCAACATCTACGAGTATTGGCAGCAAAAAGATGGCCATGACAAGGTCTTAGCAGGCTATGTGCCAAAGCTTTTTGTCGAAGGTCACGGTGTTGGTATCAAGTATGAAGCAACTGCTGAAAAGGTAGAGGAAGACAAACAGCGGGCTACCCAAAAGCGCATTGAGCTGATCGACTTACCAGAAAAATTGCGTCGTGTAAAGTTAGGTGACATTGACTTCAACGGACGAAGAGAAGCACTTGAAGGCATTGCAAGATTTTTTAACAATCTAAAAGCAGGATCACCAGCAAGGGGATTATATTTAAGTGGTGACTTCGGTGTAGGTAAAACCTACATTATGGCTGGAGTAGCTAATGAATCTGCTGGTTTAGGCAAAAAAGTCATCTTTTTGCATATGCCAACCTTTATTTCAAGTTTATCTAGTCACTTCGATGACAACAGCTTGCAAGATGAAATCCACCGTGTGGCCTACTGCGATGTCTTGATCTTGGATGATATTGGGGCTGAAAGCCTCAGTCCTTGGTCAAGAGATGATGTTTTAGGGGTAATTTTACAAGCGCGGATGGATAACGATCTGCCAACCTTTTTCACTTCGAACTTGGACATGGACGCATTAGAGGACCATTTTGCCAAAACCAGAAATTCTGATGAACCTGCCAAGGCGAAGCGTTTAATGCAAAGAGTACGATATTTAGCTCAAGAAGTTCAGATCAGCGGCGCCAACCGCCGTTTTGAAAATAATTGATAAAAAAGGCTTGCCTTATTTTTATCAGGGGGTATAATCAAGAAGTAACTAGAAGACATGATCCTTTCGCTTCAGAGAGAGGGGCCAAGTTCTGGAAGCCCCCATTTGTAAAGGACCCCACCTTCTACATTCCCAAAAGTTAATTTGAGGTTGGACCCCATTACCGGTCCTGAAGAGAGACTATGCCCAAAAGCGGGCAAGTCTGAATTTTGGGTGGAACCACGATTATTATTCGTCCCGAGTATGTAACATACTCGGGACTTTTTTGTTCTTGGAGGATTTTTATGAGTTTTGCTTTGACTCTGCCAGATGGCTCAAAGAAAGAATTCGAATCAGCTGTAACTGTTAGTGAATTGGCAAGCAGCATTTCTACTTCACTGGCTAAGAATGCCGTAGCCGGCAAGGTTGACGGTGAAGTTAAGCCACTTGACTTCTCACTTGCTGAAGACCACGAAGTTGCCATCTTGACTAACAAGGATGCCGAAGGCTTGAGCGTTTTACGCGCTACTGTAGCCTTTGTTTTGGAAGCCATTGTTAAGGAAAAGTACCCAGAAATCAAGCTGGGCCAAGCCGAAATTTCAGAAAATGGCTTCTTCATCGAAACTGACAAGGAAGACCAAATCAAGGTTACTGAATTGCCAGAATTAGAAAGGGCTTTGCAAAAGGCTGTCAAGAACGGCCAAGCCATTGAACACGTGCAAGTAGCCAAGAGCGAATTGGCAGACGCCTTCAAGGATGACCCATACAAGCAAGAATTGCTGGCTAACTACGGCGAAACTGTTGACGCCTACAAGCTTGGCGACTTCGTTGACTTTGGCTTTGACGCACTTTTGCCAAACACTGGTAAGATCAAGAAGTTCAAGCTTTTGTCAGTAGCTGGTGCTTACTGGAAGGGCAAGAGCTCAAACCCAATGCTGCAAAGAATCTTCGGTACTGCCTTCTTTAAGGAAGCTGATCTTGAAGCTGACCTGAAGCGCCGGGCTGAAATCAAGGAACGCGACCACCGGACCATTGGCCGTGACCTGGACCTCTTCTTCGTTGACCCTAAGGTTGGCGCTGGTCTTCCTTACTGGATGCCAAAGGGTGCGACGATCCGCCGGATTATCGAACGCTACATCGTGGACAAGGAAGTTGCAGCTGGCTACCAACACGTTTACACCCCAGTTTTGATGAACCTGGATGCTTACAAGACTTCCGGCCACTGGGCACACTACCGTGAAGACATGTTCCCACCAATGGACATGGGTGAAGGCGAATGGCTGGAATTGCGGCCAATGAACTGCCCATCCCACATCCAAATCTACAAGCACCACATTCGTTCATACCGTGAACTGCCAATCCGGATTGCCGAACTAGGGATGATGCACCGCTACGAAAAGTCAGGTGCCTTGTCAGGTTTGCAACGTGTTCGGGAAATGACTTTGAACGACGGCCACACCTTCGTTGCCTTAGACCAAGTGCAAGAAGAATTTGCTCGTACTTTGAAGATCATCATGGACGTTTACCACGACTTCAACATTAACGACTACTACTTCCGTCTTTCATACCGTGACCCAAAGAACACTGACAAGTACTTTGCAAACGACGAAATGTGGGAAAGAAGCCAAAGCATGCTGAAGGCTGCCATGGACGACATGGGTCTGGACTACGTTGAAGCAGAAGGTGAAGCTGCCTTCTACGGTCCAAAGCTGGACATCCAAACTAAGACGGCTTTGGGCAACGACGAAACCATGTCAACCATCCAACTGGACTTCATGCTGCCAGAACGCTTTGAACTGACTTACGTTGGTGCTGATGGCGAAGAACACCGTCCAGTTATGATCCACCGCGGGATTGTTGGTACGATGGAACGCTTCATCGCTTACCTGACTGAAATCTACAAGGGTGCCTTCCCAACTTGGCTGGCACCTGTTCAAGCTGAAATCATCCCAGTTAACTTGGATGCTCACTCAGACTACGCTAAGAAGGTTCGCGACGAATTGATTGCCAAGGGCTTCAGAGCTGAAATCGACTTCAGAAATGAAAAGCTGGGCTACAAGATCCGTGAATCCCAAACCCAAAAGGTACCTTACACTCTGGTACTTGGCGATGATGAAATGAACGCTGGCACGGTCAACGTTCGCCCTTACGGGACTGAAGAACAAAACAGCGAAAGCCTGGACGAATTTATGGACAAGTTGAGCAAGGACGTAGCCAGCTACTCCCGTGAAGACTAAGTCCATGTTTCATTAGAATTGAACCCTTTCTGACATAACAAAACATCCTGCCTCAACTCTGAGGCGGGATGTTTTTGTGTATGTGCTTCTTTATTTGGATTTACATCATGTCGAAGGTAATTAAGTGGCAGTCGACTTGCTGGGCTAGGTGGCGGCATTTGTCAGTAAAGCCGGTCTTGGAGAAAAGATAGTAATTTTTCTTAGCAGCAGGGAAAAGGCTGCTCCGGTAGATAAGGGTTTTGAGAATATCGGCGGAGATTGGCTCATTTTTCCACTTGCATTCGCCAAAGTAGCCGTTCAGCTTCTGGTCATCGAAACCAACAATGTCCATTTCGATTTGCTTTTTTTCCTTAGGATCTGGCCCCCACCAATTGCCTAAGTTTACAAAAGGCTCTGGCACCAGGTCAGGGTCAAACAGCTTGGACCAGAGGTATTCTTGAGAGAGCTTTTCAAATTCTGGTCCCATAAAGTGGGGAAGCTGCTTCATGATGTAGTCCAAAATTGGCTCAGTAATCCCCCGTTCGATAAAACTGACCCGTTTGCCGACGAAGGTATACCAGAAGCGGAACATGCCATCCTTGATTGCATAGATAGTTTTCCGGCTTCTGGCTTTATCAATTTCCGTAACCGGCACCCTTTTTTCGACGATGCCCAGGTCGATCAAATTGTCCAGGTAAGGGCTTAGGGCACCGCTGGCAATACCGGTTTTAGTCGAGATCTCTGACTGCCGGCTGGCCCCGGCCGCGATGGCACTGATGATGGAGCTATAGCTTGCCGGCTCGCGGAGTTCTTGGTTGAGCAGACTCATCGGTTCGGCATAGAGCATGGCGCTGGTTGTTAAAAAATTGTCCCTAATGTTGTCCCTAAGGGATTTTTCTGGAGACATCAAGGACAGGTAGAGGGGGATTCCGCCGGTGATGGCATTGAGTTCAAAAACTTCTTCCTTATTTAATTGCGGGAAAAAATCTTCGGCATCATGCAGGCTGAAAGGTTTCAGCTTAAACTGGGCAGTTCTGCGGCCATAAAGAGGGCTCTTGTAGCCAAGGACCTGCTTTTCCATGAAGGACATGGAGCTGCCGCAGAGGATGAGAAAGAGTTTGTTCTGTTTAAAATAATGGTCGATGTAGGACTGTAGCATGGAACTGATTGGTGGATAGGCTTTCGCCAGGTAAGGGAACTCATCGATGACCAAAATTAAGCGGTCATTTTTCTCAGAGAGATGGACGAGATATTTGAAGGCCTGCTCAAAGGAGGCAAAATTAGGTCCATCCAGATAGCTGGGATCTTCGTAGGCGTGTATCGCGTCAGAAAAACGAGCCAGGTTTTCCAAGGCCTTTTCTTCAAGGCCGGTAAAGTAGATTGCCCGCTTGTCTTTTAGAAATTGGTTGATCAAGCTGGTTTTCCCGATACGACGGCGGCCATAGATGACCGCAAATTGGAAGCTGTCTTCTTGGTAGAGCTTATTCAAAGCTGTAAGCTCTTGATTTCTACCGATAAACATTAAAACACCTCGTTAGCAATAATACAGTTTACAATATTATACTTTACAAGTTTACGATATACAAGTTTAAGATATTGCTAATTGGGAAGATGAAACATCCTGTCTCAACTCTGAGGCGGGATATTTTTTGCGTATACAAGGAATATGTTCCTGTTGCAATTGGCAAAATTAAGCTTTAAGTAATCAGGCTGACAGCAAAATTAACCCTTGACGGGCAATCTTAGACATAGTACAATAGAAAAAGTTGAGAACAAGAAGAAGCCCCCGCTTCTCGCCTAAGTTAATTAACCTCTAGGCAAATCGATATTTTCTGTTGATTTTTAAGGCGGGTGTTATTTACCCGCTTTTTTCTTGTCCTCGAGATTAACATGGAGGTGAACAGTTATACCACAGAAACAAAATAGCATGATCCTCAACGAAAGCATTCGTGCTCGTGAAGTTCGCTTAATCAATGCTGACGGCGAACAAGTTGGGGTTGTGTCAAGAAACGAAGCTTTGCGCCAAGCAAGCGATGCCGGCTTAGATTTGGCTTTGATTTCACCAAATGCCAAGCCACCAGTTGCCAAGATTCTTGATTACGGGAAGTACCGCTTCGAACAACAAAAGAAGCTGAAGGAATCTCGCAAGAACTCTAAGCAAGTGAGCGTTAAGGAAATTCGTTTAAGTCCAACGATTGAAGGCAATGACTTCGAAACCAAGTTGAAGCATGCACGTAAGTTCTTAGAAAAAGAAGGCGCTAAGGTTCGTGTTTCGATTCGTTTCAGAGGCCGCGCAATCACGCACAAGGAATTAGGACAACAAGTGCTTGAAAAGATGGCCGATGAGACTTCGGATATTGCTGTTGTAACCAGCCGGCCGAAGATGGAAGGCCGTCAAATGTTTTTAATGCTCAGTCCTAAGAGCGATAAAGACAAAAGTAAAAAATAGTTAATTGGAGGAATTTTACCATGCCAAAGATGAAAACCCACCGCGCTTCAGCTAAGCGTTTTAAGAGAACTGGTAACGGCGGTTTGAAGCGTCACCACGCCTTCACTGGCCACCGTTTCCACGGCAAGACTAAGAAGCAACGTCGTCATTTGAGAAAAGCCGCTATGGTTTCACGCAGCGACTTGAAGCGCATCAAGCAAATGCTTTCCCAAATGCGTTAATTTACTATTTTTTAATACACTAACGATATTAGGAGGATTTTCAGATGCCAAGAGTTAAAGGTGGTACCGTTACACGCGCACGTCGTAAGAAGGTTTTGAAGCTTGCCAAGGGTTACCGTGGTTCAAAGCACGTTCAATTTAAGGCCGCAAGTACGCAATTATTTGTTTCATACAAGTACGCATTCCGTGACCGTAAGAAGCGTAAGAGCGAATTCAGAAGATTGTGGATCGCTCGTATCAACGCTGCTGCTCGTCAAAACGGCTTGTCATACTCAAAGATGATGCACGGCTTGAAGCTTGCTGGCGTTGACATGAACCGCAAGATGTTGGCTGACATTGCTTACAACGACGAAAAGACTTTTGCTGCTTTAGCAGAAACTGCTAAGAAGGCTTTGGCTTAAGTCACTAAGAGACGCATCTAGCATCTGCTAGGTGCGTTTTTTCTTTGTGCTCATCAAGCATTTTTTATATAATTGAAGGTAGAAAAAATTAAAAGGAGGTTTTTTCATGGGTGAAGAAATTCGCTGCATCGGCTGCGGAGCCAGCCTGCAAAGCGAAGACAAGAGCCTGCCTGGCTACTTGCCTCAAAGTGCCTTGCAGAAGGTTTTAGATGGGGAAAACGAAGAAGTCTACTGCCAGCGCTGCTTCCGCTTGCGCCATTATAACGAGATCATGCCAGTCGCCTTAGATAACGACGACTTTTTAGCCTTGCTCAACAGCCTGTCCAGCAAGAAGGCCTTGATCGTCAACGTTGTCGACCTGTTTGACTTCTCTAATTCCTTGATCGCCTCTCTCAAGCGCTTTGTCGGCCAAAATGACTTTATCCTGGTCGGCAACAAGTTTGACCTCTTCCCAAAGAACTCTAAGGAAAGCAAGATAAAGGACTGGATGCGGCAAGAAGCCAACCGGATGGGCCTTTACCCAAAGGAAATCTTCTTGATCAGCGCCGCTAAGAAGAAGAACCTGGACGACTTGATCAAGTACTTGAACGCCAATAGCCAAGACCAGGACGTTTACTTCGTTGGGACTACCAATGTCGGCAAGTCGACCCTGATCAATGCCATCATCGATAAAATGGGGGACGTGCAAGACCTGATCACGACTTCCCGCTTCCCAGGGACCACTTTAGACAAGATCGAGATTCCGCTTGATAACGGCCACTTTTTGGTCGACACGCCCGGGATCTTGACCAAAAAGCAGCTGGCTAGCCGGCTGAGCGTTAAGGAACTGGACCTGGTATCTCCGAAAAAGCCGCTGAAGCCAGCGACTTACCAGCTTTTGCCGGGCAACACCATCTTCTTGGCGGGCCTTGGCCGGATTGACTATTTGCAAGGGCCATCCACCAGCTTTACGGTTTACGCTTCTCGCAGCATGTATGTGCACCGGACCAAGACGGAAAAGGCGGATGAATTTTACGCTAAGCACGTCGGTGAACTGTTGACCCCGCCATCAGCAGAAGACGACTTGCCGCCGCTCAAGGGGCAAGAGTACCACATCAAGTACCGGTCTGACGTCTTGTTTGCCGGGGTTGGTTTTATTACTGTTCCAGAAGGCTGCGTCATCAAGGCTTATACGCCTGGCGGCATTGGCCTAGGAACCAGAAGAGCTTTAATTTAAGAGGTTAAAGATGGACTCATTGGTAGATTGCAGTAAAGAAACGCAAGTAAAGGTTAAAAGCGAAGAATATCAAAGAAAGGGTAAGCAGATTGGGATCATGGGCGGCACCTTCAACCCCGTCCACATGGCCCACTTGGTAGCGGCTGAGCAAGCCTTGACCAAGCTGCACCTAGATGAAGTCTGGTTTATCCCAGACAACATTCCGCCTCATAAAGATGCTCCGTTGAAGGTGACGGCTAGAGACCGGGCCACCATGCTGGACCTGGCAACGCGGGACAACCCCCGCTTCCGGGTTAAGCTCTTGGAGCTGTTTAGAGGGGGCGTATCTTACACCATTGATACCTTGCGCTATTTGACCAAAAAGGCGCCCGAAAACACCTACTACTTGATCATGGGCAGCGACCAGGTCAACTCCTTCCATACCTGGAAGAATGCGGATGAATTAGCTAAATTAGCTACCCTGGTCGGCATCCGCCGGCCAGGCTACCCGCAAGACCCTAAGTACTCCATGATCTGGGTGGATGCCCCAGACATGCGCCTGAGTTCAACTGCAATCCGCCGGGCCGTTTCCGTGGGGACCTCGATCCGTTACCTCGTTCCTGAGCCAGTCCGTCAATATATCATTGAAAAGGGGCTTTATCTTGACTGAGTTGGTTTTTAAAAAGACTTTTTCAGATTTAACTAGTGAGCAAATCATCGCGCAGGAAAAGAGCGTGATGGATGAAAAAAGGTTCAAGCACTGCGTAAACGTCAGCGAAACGGCTAGAAAATTGGCCAAGCTGAACGGCTATGATGAAGACAAGGCGGCTTTAGCCGGCTTTGTTCATGACTATGCCAAGCAGATCCCGGTTGAAGACTACATCAAGACCATCAAAGAGCAAGGCTTTGACCCAGACCTTTTAAATTGGAACCGGGCTATCTGGCACGGGATCGTGGGGGCTTACTATATCGAAAGAGACCTGGGCATCCATGACCAGGAAATCTTAACGGCGGTCAACCGCCACACCACAGCCGACACGGAAATGACGACGCTAGACAAGATCGTCTTCGTCGCTGACTTTATCGAGCCGGGCCGGGACTTCCCAGGCGTCGACGAAGCGCGAGAAGTCAGCTACAGCAACCTGGACGCCGGGGTTGGCTATGAACTGGCCCACACCATTGCCTTTTTGGCAGAAAAGCGGGCCAAGATCTACCCAAGAAGCTTTGCGGCATACAATGTTTGGGCCGTTAAGTAAATTTTTAAAAAGTAAAACATTACTATCCAAAACAGAAATAGGAGCAAAATTTGAAGAGCGAAGAATTATTAGACTTAGTATTAAACGCCATCAGTGAACGCCACGGTGAAGACACCGAAGCCTACGACATGCGCGGCATCAGCATCCTGGCTGACTACTTTGTAGCAACGAGCGCAACCTCTAGCCGCCAGCTCCACGCCATCGCCAACTCCATCATTGAAGCTTGCCACGAAAAGGGCTACTACGACTACCGCGTTGAAGGCAACCGGGACTCAGAATGGCTCTTGGTGGACTTAGGCGACGTTGTCGTCAACATCTTCTCAGAAGATGCCCGGGCCTTTTACAACCTGGAGAAATTGTGGGCTGACGGCAAGAAGCTGGAACTTGAGGCTGAATAATGAGCGTAGCCGGGATTATTGCCGAATATAATCCATTTCATAGCGGGCATGAGTTCTTGATGAACCAGGCCCGCTTAATTGCCGGGGATGACCCCATCATCTGCGTGATGAGCGGCAACTACGTCCAAAGAGGTGAAATGGCCATTTT
This sequence comes from Lactobacillus sp., assembly GCF_051893255.1. Lineage (GTDB taxonomy): Bacteria > Bacillota > Bacilli > Lactobacillales > Lactobacillaceae > Lactobacillus. The sequence goes on from NZ_JBJFHB010000092.1 coordinate 16,979, forward strand.
GGACAAGTGGTCAAGGGCCAAGGCCGCGGTTGAAGCTGGCGCTGACTTAGTCGTTGAGCTGCCATTTTCTTACGCCGTCGAAGCCGCCGACTTGTTTGCGACGGGCGGGGTGGAAGTTTTGAGCAAGCTGGGTGCAGAGTACCTGGTTTTTGGCGTGGAAGATGCCAACTTAAACTTTGAGTATTTTGGTCAAAAAATCGCCCAGACCCCGCGGCAAAGAGAGGAATTTGCTGACTACAGCCAGACTTATTCCACCCAGTACAACCAAATGGTGGCTCGAGAAGTTGGCCATGAGGTCAGTGAACCTAACGCCATTTTGGGCCTGGCCTACGCCGTGGCCAATGTCAACCTGGGCTCGCCCTTGACTTTGTCACCCGTCACCCGGGTAGGGGCGGGCCACGACGACATCTTGCAAAGAGAAGCAGTCGTTCAAAGCGCCAGCGCTATTCGCAACCTGCTCTTAAAGGGCGATACCAAGGAAGACCTGACCCAGTGGCTGCCTAAGGGGGAAATCTCCGCTTTGGCAGCCCAAAAGGTCTTCCCTAACTGGGATCTGCTTTTTCCGCTATTAAAATACCGGCTAGAATCAGCTTCTCTGAAAGAGCTGCAGCAGATCTACCAGATGAGCGAGGGGCTGGAGTACAAGCTGAAGGCCGAAATCCACCTGGCTCAGAACTTCTCTGAATTCCTGCGCCATGTCAAGTCCAAGCGCTACACGTATTCGCGCCTGCGCCGCTTGTGCCTGTATACCTTGCTAAACGTAACTGAAGACGATATCTATGGCAGCTTCGACCATGCCTCAACCCTGCTTTTGGCTTACAGCAAGCGGGGCCGCAAGTATTTGAAAAAGCATAGGAAGGATTTTGCAATCGAAATCGTTTCTAAAGTCGACCGCAAGAAGGCACAAGAGGGGACCTTGGGCCTGCAAGTCCGGACCGACCGCCTCTTTGAGCAGGTGATCGGCGTTGATCAGAACTTTGGCCGCCGGCCAATCGAGGTAAATTAATGTTAGAACTTTCTTTTTATCAAGTAAAAAACAGCCGTGAGCCAATGACCACGGTTTCGGCTGACTTGACCTTTGACCAAGACTTTTACGACCGGGCTAAGGAACTGGTCTACGAAGTCAAGAGTGCTCACGTGGAAGGGCAAGTCTTTTATGATGAGCCTTTTGTCACTGGCAACTTCCAGGTGGAAACGGAATTGTCCGTGCCATCCTCTCGAAGCCTGCACCCAGTCGATCTGAAGCAAAAGTTTTCTTTTGTTGAAAACTACTCAGACCATGAGCCAACCCAAGAAGAAAAAGAGCTGGGCCTCTTAATCATCCCTTTGACTGACGACAAGATCGACATCCAGCGGGCAATTGAAGACAACATTCTTTTGAACATCCCAACGACGGTCTTGACCGAAGAAGAAAAAGACGAAGGCATCTACCCTGAAGGCAAGGACTGGGAAGTGGTGTCAGAGCAAAGCTTTGCCAGCCGGAAGAAGGACCAGGTCAACCCTGCCTTTGCCCAGCTGCAAGGCCTGCTTGACAAGCTGAATGCCGAAGATCCTGAAAATCAGGATCAAAAGAATAAGTAAAAGTTAAATCTTTGATAAAAAATAACTTTTTACCTAGTAAAAAAGGACTAGAAAGAAGTTATTTTTTTAATGGAGACTTGTTAAAAAGTTCATTTTGGGCTATTCTAGAATTATTAGAATAAAATTTGAGATTATACTTGGATTAAGCAGACCCAAAATAATCATTGGATATGAGGGGATTTAAGAATGCCGAAGATTTTGATTGTTGAAGACGAAAAGAACTTGGCTCGTTTCGTCGAACTTGAACTGCAGCACGAAGGCTACGAAACCGTTGTTGAAAACAACGGCCGCAAGGCCTTAGACCGGGCCTTGGCTGAAGACTTTGACGCCATCTTGCTGGACCTGATGCTGCCAGACCTGAATGGGTTGGAAATTGCCCGCCGGGTTCGGCAAACTAAGACGACGCCAATTATCATGATGACCGCCCGTGATTCAGTTATCGACCGGGTATCAGGCTTAGACCACGGGGCAGACGACTATATCGTGAAGCCTTTTGCCATTGAAGAACTCTTGGCCCGTTTACGTGCAGTACTTCGCCGGGTCAAGATCGAAAAGGATGCTTCTAAAGACAAGCTTCCTCGCCAAAAGGTAGTTAAGTTTAAGGACTTGACCATTGAAACTGCTAATCGGATCGTCCACCGCGGCGATGGCAAGACGGTTGACCTGACCAAGCGGGAATACAACCTCTTGATGACTTTGATTGAAAATAAGAATAACGTTGTTGGCCGTGATCAGCTTTTGAACAAGATCTGGGGACCTGAATCCAACATCGAAACCAACGTTGTGGAAGTTTACGTTCGTTACCTCCGCAACAAGATCGACATTCCAGGTCAGCCATCTTACATTAAGACCGTTCGCGGAACTGGCTACATGGTAAGAGATGAGGACGACAATGTTTAAAAATCGCTCTAATAGCGGCAAGAAAGGGACCAGACGCGTTTCACTGATTGTGAGATGGGTCAGCATCGTCGCCATGACGATCGCGGTCTCTTTTCTTGTTTTCTCAGCAGTTGTCTATAACACGGTTAGACAAGAATCGCTGAACCAGCAGCAAGATACCGCAAATGAAATCGTTCAGGTCCTGAGAAAGCGGCTGGTGGGGATTGACAGCGAGCTGGAGATCGCCAACGTGGTCCAGCAGCTTTCGCCTAATACCCGGCGAATTTTGAAGGGCGGGCCTACTTTTTCTGACAACAATAATACGACTAGCACTTTTAACGACTCGGTCTTGACTACGGTGACTAATCCAGATGTAACGATCGCTATTTACAATTTGCGTAACGAGATCGTTTTTCATAACGGGGAAAGCACGCCGAAGCTGGTCAAGTTCTCAGACGAGCAAAAGTCGGTCGTCAAGGAAAATTCTAAGGGACAGAGCATCCTCTACGTTTACCGCAAGGTGCGCAGCCGCAAGACTGGCAAGGTGACTGGCTATATCGTGGTCAAAAACGCCATGACGGCCTATAACCGCCTGATTCGCCGGACTTTGAGCATTATGCTCTGGCTGTCAATCTTAGCGGTAGCCTTGGCCATCATCGTCTCTTACCTGGTGGTTCGCAGCGTGGTCAAGCCAATCAAGACCATGTCCAAGGTGGCCCGGGAAGTCAACGACGACCCGAACAGTACGGCCAGAATTCCGGAACTTAACCGAAACGATGAACTAGAAGAACTGGCGCTGTCTTTTAACATGATGCTGGACCGGATGCAAAAGTACATCGAGCAGCAAAAGCAGTTCGTCAGCGACGTGTCGCACGAATTGCGGACGCCTGTGGCGGTTATCGAAGGCCACCTCAGCATGCTGAAGCGGTGGGGCAAAGACGACCCGCAAATTTTGGAAGAATCGATCGATGCTTCAATCTCAGAAGCAGAACGGATGAAGCACCTGATCCAGGAAATGCTGGACCTGACCCGGGCTGAGCAGATCAGCGTCCACTATCCAAACGCTATTGCTGAGCCAATGGAAGTCCTGACCAGAGTGGTCGGTGACATGGGGATGGTCCACCCTGACTTTAAGATTGGTCTAGAAGTAGAGGACTTGGATCCAGACACCAAGATCCAGATCTACCAGGGGCACCTGGAACAGATTTTGATCATCTTGATCGACAACGGGATTAAGTACTCGACCGACCGGAAGGAAATTTTGGTATCGGCTGGTCAATCAGGCCAGGAGATGCAGATCGTGGTCCAAGACTACGGTGAAGGGATTTCGGATGAAGACAAGAAGAAGATCTTCAACCGCTTCTACCGGGTCGACAAGGCTAGAACGAGGGAAAAGGGCGGCAACGGCTTAGGTCTGTCTATCGCCCAAAAACTGGTTGAATCCTACCATGGCACCATCGACGTTGAGTCGGTTTTGGGTCAGGGCAGCCAGTTCCGGATCACCTTCCCGGTTTTGACCGATGAAGACGTGAAGCGTCTAGAAAAACGGCAAGAAGAGAAGGAAGCTGAAGGCAATGGTGAAAAGCCAGCAGCCTTGCCGGAAGGAATTAGTAAAGATTAGAAAAAGAGCCGCATGTGCGGCTCTTTTTTTGGTGGGTGTAGGCGGCTGCGGTGTGACGGTTGTGGCTGTGGCCGCGACGACTGAGTGCCCCCAAGTTGA
>NZ_JBJFHB010000093.1:0-4959 GCF_051893255.1 Lactobacillus sp.
AGCTTTTTTCCAAAAGAGTGGGTAGTTGAGTAAATTATTGTGCACTAGTCCCTACTAACGCAAAAAGACCGGCGAGGAGCCGGTCTTTTTTTACTAAATTAACCGCCGAGCGCTGGATGGATAGAAGACGCTGGACTTGCGGGTGCTGACGTATGACTTGATGACGCCAACCGTGGGGCTGGAGGCGTGGACGAACTTGCCGCCGCCAACGTAGATGCCCACGTGGTTCGGCGCGGACTTGCTGCCGAAGAAGAGCAAGTCGCCCTTTTGCAGCTTCTTGGTGGAAACGGCCTTGCCGTAGTAGCGCTGGGTCACGGAGTAGTGCGGCAGGTAGGTGCCGATGGTCTTTTTGTAAACGTACTGGGTGAGGCCGGAGCAGTCGAAGCTGTAAGGACCAGTTGCACCCCAAACGTAGGCCTTGCCGACCTGCTTGTTGGCCAGGGCCACAACCTTGCTCCGCTTGGTGGCAACGGTCTTGGCCTTCTTGATTGAGGCGTACTTGCTAGTGGTTACCGTGTTAGCCGCCATGATCCAGGTGTTATTTTTCAATTCATACCACAAATTGCCCTTGTAAGTTGCAGTGGCTTTCAAAGTCAATTTCTGGCCTGACTTGACCTGACCGACAATCTTTTTACCAGCGCCGGACCGGTTCCAGATGTTCAGCTTTTTGCCGCCGCGGTAAGCAACCCGCGTGAAGGTGGCGGCGTCAGCTTGGTCAGCAAAACTGACTGCGCCCAGCAGACTGAGGAATAAGGCTAATACTGTAATTACTTTTTTCATGGTTTCCATCTTTTCTAAAAATTGAATTCGTGCTTTCTAGCTTAACGAAAGAATGTTACAGCTTTGTTACAGGAATAATACAGATGGATAAAGAAAAAGCATCGCTTGACGCGATGCTTTAGTACAAAGGATATTATTGTTAGATCAGGCGCTTAGCGCGGGATGGCCAGAAGTAGTAGCTCAGGCGTTGATTGATGACGCCTTGGCTTGGAGTGGCTGCGTGCACGAAGCGGCCGCCGCCAACGTAGATCCCAACGTGGTATGGTGCTGAAGCTGAACCCCAGAAGAGCAGGTCACCCTTCTTTAAGGTAGCAGTTGACACAGCAACGCTCTTGCCTTGGTATACCTGGGTGTAGGTGGTCCGGGTAATGTTTCGGCCCAAAGCGTGGCGGTAAACGTATGAAGTAAGGCCAGAGCAGTCGAAGCTGTAAGGGCCAGTGGCGCCCCAAACGTAAGGCTTGCCGACTTGGGCCTTGGCCAAAGCGACAACCTTGTTTTGCTTGCGCTTCTTGCTCTTAGAAGTCTTCTTCATCGCTGCTGCCTTTTGAGCGGCCTTTTCAGCGGCACGCTTAGCAGCTTCGGCCTTCTTGGCCCAAGCCTTTTGGCTTAAAGTGTAAGAAGCAAGAACCCATTCGTTGTCAGCAACCTTGTACCAGCGTTGGCCCTTGTACTTGACTTCGCCGATCACGTTGATGGTGGTGCCGTGCTTGAAGCTGATGCCAGTGTCGTTGGCTGCACCAGTCTTTACCTTGTAGTTCTTCCAAGCCTTAACGCTGTAGCCACTAACGTAGTTGATGACTACTTGCTTGTTGACAGCCTTAACAGTGGCTGCTTGAACGTTACTGTTTTGTACGGCGCCAGCAGCGGTCATTAAGGCAAAAGCAGCTGCTAACTTAACTAAGATTCTCTTAAACTTCACAACAATTATCCTTCTAATGATTAATTTATCTTTTTTAATGCTTTTTTATCATATCTCTCCAATGTTACAAGAATGTTACAGAATGAATACCATCTTATTAAAATTAAGCCCAAACAAATAAGGCTACCGGTTTTGAGGCCGATAACCTTACTTTTGATAGTTGAGAAGTTATTTTTCTAAAGTTAGTCTGAAATTAGATGACCCGCTTGGCCGTGGATGGCCAGAAGTAGCTGCTGAGGTATTGCTTGCGGACGCCTTGGCTTGGCGTTGCGGCGTGCACGTATTGGCCGCCGCCCACGTAGATGCCGACATGGTATGGAGAGGACTTGGAGCCCCAGAAGAGCAGGTCGCCCTTCTTGAGCTTGGCGGTTGAAACCTTCACGGTTTTACCCTTCTTGACTTGAGTGTAGGTCGTCCGCGTAATTGACTTCTTGATTGCTTTCTTGAAAACGTACTGGGTCAGACCGGAGCAGTCAAAAGAGTAAGGGCCAGTAGCGCCGTATACGTAGCGCTTGCCGACTTGCTTTTTGGCCAGCTTGACAACTTTGTTGCGCTTGGTGGTCTTGCTTGCAGCTTGAACGGTGTTGTTTTGGTTAGATACAGAAACCGCACCGAAGAAGGCGGCAAACAGGGCTAAACTGACTAAAATTCTTTTGATTTGCTTCATGATAATAACTTTCTCCTTTTTCTCTTGACGGTTATTATCATAGCTTACTTATGTTACAGGCCCTTTACAGAGCCTTTGCATTCTTTTTAATAACTTTTACAAGTTTTGTTACATAAGAAAAAGATTCTAGCAAAGCTAGAATCTTTTTAGACTAGGCCAAGGCCTTTTCAGAAGCGGAAGTCGTCACTTCGACCTTAGGGGCAACAACACTGTTGCGCTGGTCAACGGCGCCTTCGGTTTGCATATTATGGAAGTTGTTGTAAGACAGGGTGATCATGTCTTCAAGGGCAGGCTTGGTGAAAGAGCCCATGTGCGGCGTCAGCATGACGCGCGGGTAAAGGTCCATCAGGGCTTGCACGTCTTGGTCTGGAACGTCTTCTTGGCAGTCAAAGTTGTGGCCCATGATCTGCTTTTCGCTAGACACAACGTCGGCGCCGTAGCCGCCCAGCTTGCCACTGCGTACGGCTTCTGCGACAGCTTTTTCATCGGCGAGCTCGCCGCGGGCGGTGTTGACGAGGACTGCGCCATCCTTCATTTGCGCGATGAAAGCGGCATTGATCAGCTGATCATTTTTTCCTTTAAAGTAAGGAACGTGAACGGAAACGATGTCGCAGGTCGCGAGGAGCTCGTGCTCAGAGACGAACTCGCAGTACTGCTTAGCAAAGTCGGATGGGAACGGGTCGTAGGCGTAAACTTCAGCGCCCAGGCCCTTCCACATCTTGGCTTCAGCCACGCCGATCTTGCCGGCACCGTAGATGCCGACCTTCATGCGGTTGAACTCGGTCGCAAAGTAGTCAGGATGCATGCCGAAGTCCTGTTGGTGAACTTGGTGGGCAGCTTCGCCAACGTGGCGAGACAGGGTGACGCCCAAGGTGAAGGCCAGGTTGGCAACGGCGTATGGGGAATAGTTTGGCACGCGGGCAACGGAGACGCCGAGGTCTTCAGCAGCCTTGAGGTCATAGTGGTCAACGCCAACGGAACGGGTGAAGACCCAGGAGATGCCATAAGATCGGAACTTTTCAAGGTTTTCCCGGTCGCAAAGGCAGTTGCCGCGGACGAGGACGGCGTCGCAGTCTTCGGCTTCCTTGACGTTTTCCCGGTTCAAGTATTCAGGAATGAGCTTCAAGTCGTAGTCGTACTTGTTTAATTTTTCGAAATAACTTCTTTCAAGCGGCCTAACGCCGTAACATGCAATTCTCATTGTGAATACCTTCTTTACAAATCTAAAACCTTTGCTTGTTAACTAATTGCCCCTATTTTATTTAATTCCTTTCTCATTTACAAGGGCTTAATTAACTTTCTTAGGATTTAAACTTTTCCCGTGTTGGCGGGGCTTGACAGCCGTTTCAAACTTTAAAAAGCGTAAGAAGAGAGTGTGGTTTTCCCAGGTTGTTTTAATTTAGAGGGGTGTGGCCGTGCCCTTGGGCGCGGCCTGGTGTTAGGTACTGGCCGCCCATCGGGCGGCCTCCGTTTGTTTGGGTGTGGGCGGCGGCGTTGGTGGGGCGGCGCGGGGTGCAGGTGCTGATGCACAAAACCACTGCTGCTCGGGGCGGGTGATGCACAAAAAAACGTAAGAAGTCAGTTCACAACCTGGAGGTTGGCAGTCCAAAATTTAATTTGATCCCCCTAAATTAAAGGTGGTTGCTGTGCTTTTGGGGCTCTGTGCCCTCTTTTGATCTACTCAGGTGGGTTAAACATCCCAATTTGGCGCAACCGGCAAGAAAAAAATCCCATTTTGTAGCAACCAAATCAAAAAGCAGCCCATTTTGGCGCAACTAATCCAAAAGTTAGTCGACTTTTTGCCAGCCAGCTAACTTTGGTCCCCTTTTTAGCAAAAAAAGTTGGGGAAACCGACCAATTTTTGTAAAGATAGCTACGATTTCACAAAATCTAAGGTCGGGTAGCAACTAGTTGCTACTTTTTGGGATTTTTTCGCGAGCGGTTGCGCCAAAATGGGACGACTTTATCTGCAGTTGCTACTTTTTGGGATATCCAATCCCCCAAAAGTATGCAACGCTCGTCAAATTCTTCCCAAAACTATGCAACGCTGCCCAAAATCGCCCCAAAATTCTGCAGCTAGCCGCCGATCGAGCTGTTTTTTTATCAAAATATAGGCCACGAGGCGCCGATTTGGGAGATTTTTCCAAAAATTGGACCTAGCTGCATAAAAATGGGACGTTCACCCCCTAGCGTTGCAGACTTTTGGGACATCGACCACCCCGTCCTGCATACTTTTGGGACTTTTTGCCCAAAAACCGCACCGCGCCCCACTCAGCCACAAACAAAAACGCCCCGCAGGCCGAGCGCCTGCGAGACGTTAATTGATGATCATTTTGAAGTGGGCCAAGCCGCGGGCGCGAGACTAGATCACGCGCTTAGCAGTTGATGGCCAGAAGTAGCTGCTGAGGTATTGCTTACGTACGCCTTGGCTTGGGGTAGCGGCGTGAACGTATTGGCCGTTACCAACGTAAATCCCTACGTGGTATGGGCTAGACTTAGAACCCCAGAAGAGGAGGTCACCCTTCTTCAAGCTGTAAGTTGAAACGGCAACCGTCTTGCCTTGCTTAACTTGCGTGTAGGTGGTTCTAGTGAT
>NZ_JBJFHB010000094.1:0-17774 GCF_051893255.1 Lactobacillus sp.
TTTGACCTGTCAGGTGGGCAGATGCGGCGGGTCGCTATTGCCGGCGTCATGGCCTATGAGCCAGACATCATTTGTTTGGATGAACCAGCTGCCGGGCTTGACCCTCAAGGCCGGATCGAAATGATGGAGCTTTTTAAGCAGTATCAAGCCGAAGGACATACCGTCATCTTAGTTACCCACAACATGGATGACGTGGCTGATTATGCTGACGACGTTTTGGTCATGGAGCATGGGCAGCTCATCAAGCATGACGTGCCCCGGGAAGTCTTCAAGGACCGGGACTGGCTCTTTAAGCACCACCTGAGTGAACCGCACAGTTCACTTTTTGCCGACAAACTGGGAAAAGCTGGCTTCGTGATCAAGCAGCCGCTGACGATTAATGAATTGGCAGATGAGATTGCGGCAAGGCTAAAGGGGGTGCCACATGAGTAAGATTATTATTGGGCGATATCTGCCAGGCTCGACTTTTGTTTACCGGGTCGACCCCCGCGCCAAGCTTTTGACCACTTTTTACTTCATTATCATGATCTTTTTAGCCACCAATTGGCAAGGCTACCTGGCCATCACCATTTTTGGCTTGGCGGCAGTGGTGGCAACGGGTCTGAAGGCCAAGGTCTTCTGGGATGGGGTCAAGCCGATGATCTGGCTGATTCTTTTTACCGCTCTGATGCAGACCTTCTTTATGGCCGGAGGGACGACTTACTGGCACTGGTGGATCTTTACTCTGTCGAGCGAGGGGATTATTAACGGGATTTACGTTTTCCTGCGCTTCTCCTTGATTATCCTGGTGTCGACTGTGATGACAGTTACGACCAAACCACTGGAAATTGCAGACGCCATGGAGTGGATCTTGAAGCCGCTCAAGCTCTTCAAGGTTAATGTCGGCATGATCAGTCTGGTCATCTCTATTGCCCTGCGCTTTGTGCCAACCCTCTTTGACCAGACGGTCAAGATCATGAATGCGCAGCGCTCTCGCGGGGCTGATTTTAACGATGGCGGGCTGATCAAGCGGGCTAAGTCAGTTGTCCCCATGTTAGTCCCACTTTTTATTGATTCTCTGGAAGTGGCGCTGGACTTATCCACAGCCATGGAGTCAAGAGGCTACAAGGGCAGCGAAGGGCGGACCCGCTACCGGATTTTGACCTGGTCAAAGGTCGATTTAGTGCCGCTTTTTTACTGCATTATCTTGACGATCTTAATGGTCACGACCAGAATGCTGTAAAAAATATTTTTAAACATAAGATATCAACAGAAATAAACTATACCAAGAATGACAAGATACAAACTGACATTAAGCTATGATGGCCACGATTTCCACGGCTTCCAGTCTCAGCCTGGCCAAAGAACCATCCAGGGGACGGTAGAAGAGATCCTGAAGCGGATGACCAAGGGCCAGGACGTGCGCGTCTATGGGTCGGGCAGAACCGATGCCGGTGTGCATGCCGTAGGACAGGTGATCCACTTTGATTATCCTGGCCGGGAAATTCCCCCTCAAAACATGATCCGGGCACTGAATTCCCAATTGCCCATGGACATGGTCTTTACCGACTGCGCAATTGTGGATAAAGATTTCCACTCCCGCTTTTCCGTCAAGGGCAAGTGGTACCGCTATCGGGTGAGCCTGGACCACTTTGTCAATCCTTTTAAACGTTTTTATACCGGCCACTACCCATATCCGGTAGATGTGGAAAAGATGCAGATTGCGGCTAAAGACTTACTGGGGAGACATGACTTCACCAGTTTTGCGGCCAGCGGTGGACAAATTGAGGATAAGGTCCGGGACATGTACTATGTGAACGTGGCTGTGGATAAAGAGCAAAACGAAATCGTGATGGACTTTATCGCCACTGGCTTTTTGTACAACATGGTTAGAATCCTGGTGGCCACCTTGCTAGAGATCGGCAATGGCAGAAGACCGGTTCATGACCTAAAGAGGGTTATCAAGGCCAAGAACCGCCTGGAGGTTCAGCAAACTGCCCAGGCCAGTGGTCTATATCTTTACCATGTTTTTTACGACGAGGTCCCGAAAAAATACCGCCAAGACCTTGATTTATAATTGACATTTTGGTATTAAGAGCATATGATATAAGAGTATGTTTGTCCACGATAGGCCCCGGAAACTTATTGTATTCAAACTACGAATTATACGGAGGAATCTAAATTGCGTACTACACCATTAGCAAAAACTAGTGAAATTGAACGTAAGTGGTATTTGATCGACGCTACCGATGTTTCATTGGGTCGTCTTTCAACTGCTGTTGCAACTATCCTTAGAGGTAAGAACAAGCCTCAATTTACCCCAAACGTTGACACTGGTGACAACGTCATCATCGTTAACGCTTCTAAGTTGAAGCTTACTGGTAAGAAGGCCACTGACAAGATCTACTACCACCACTCAGAATGGCGTGGCGGTTTGAAGTCTGTTTCAGCCGGTGAATTGCTTGCCAACAACCCAGTTAAATTGGTTGAATTGTCAGTTAAGGGTATGCTTCCAAAGAACACTCTTGGTCACCAAGAATTCTTGAAGATGCACGTTTATGCTGGTGAAGAACACAAGCACCAAGCACAACAACCTGTAAAGTTAGACATTAACAATTTGATCTAGGAGGTAGTTTAAATGGCACAACAAGCTGCATATGCAGGTACTGGTCGTCGTAAGGACGCCGTAGCTCGCGTTCGTTTAGTACCAGGTGATGGTAAGATCACTGTTAACAACAAGGATGTTGCTGACTACATTCCATTGCCAATCTTGGTTAAAGACCTTAAGCAACCTTTGACTTTGACTGAAACTGAAGGCCAATACGACGTTCTTGTTAACGTTAACGGCGGTGGTTTCTCAGGTCAAGCTGGTGCGATCCGTCACGGTATCGCTCGTGCCCTTCTTGAAGTTGACCCAGACTTCCGTGGTCCACTGAAGAAGGCTGGCTTCTTGACTCGTGACCCAAGAATGAAGGAAAGAAAGAAGCCAGGTCTGAAGAAGGCCCGCAAGGCTTCACAATTCTCAAAGCGTTAATCTTTCGATTGCGTTTTGCCTTCCAAAAGCGTTGTCCCGCAAGGGGTGGCGCTTTTTTTGATGCAAAAAATTGAATAGCAAGAAAAAAGGCTATTTCCTGGGAAATAGCCTTTTTACATGATCAAATTTAAGCAGTGGGGGAGGCAGCTAATCGTTACCGCCTGGCTCTTCCGTGTTACCTCGCCGTCGGTATGGACCCAGAGCGGCTGACTCAGTTCAATATGAATCTGCTGGCCCTGGCCATGGTGGACGCCCTTAAAGTGGTAGTATTTCCCGACATAAGCAGCTGGGAATTTGGGCAAAATTTGCGCGAGGTTCAAGTCGCCAATTGCTGCCAGGTTGAGCTTGCCGCTGCTGCTGTCGGCATCAGGCGCAAAGCGGAAGCCGCCGCCTTCATAGGCGGTGTTCATGCAGGCGGCGAAGATCAGCTTGTTCATCTTGATGCTTTCGCCATTGTCCAAGGTTACCTTTGCCTGGACTTTTGGGATGGTGGCGAGTTCTCTTAAAGCAATGGTCCCGTAGCTCAGCCGGCCCTGGTTGAAGGAGTTAAAAAAGTTCTTGAACTTGGACCGGTTAACTTCGTAGCAAACCGCCGCATCAAAGCCAACCCCGGCACTGACGGCAAAGCGTCTTTTGGCTCCGGTGTCATCATAAGTTAATTCGCCCAGGTCCATCTGCCTGAGAATCTTGCCTTCAGTGATCTTTTGAATGTTGTCGTCTTGGCCGGGATCTTTTTGGATATCCTTGATGCCTAGGCCACGGGCCAAGTCGTTGCTGGACCCAATCGGCAAGAAGGCGAATTTTACTTTGCTAAAATCCTCAATTGCGTTGACCACGCCGTTGATGGTGCCGTCTCCCCCAACGGCCACCAGGGTGACTTCTTCTTTTTGTCCAAATTGCTTGATGAAGTTGCGGATATAGCTGGGCCTAGCCGAAAAACAGGTAAAGTAGGGCTTGTGGGCTGCTTCTAAGGCTGCTTCCAGCTTTTTAATAATGTGGTTGTCGTTTTGCCCGGACTGGGCGGCCGGATTGGCAATAATAAAATACATCTTCTTAACCTCACGCGAAATTAATCCAATGTATTTATTATAACGTATTTTGTTTTCTTGATTATTTTTCGACGTGCTTTTTCGCTTGATGGATCAAGTAGACGCCGAGGATGATGACCATGATGGCACCCAAAATGTTGGTGGCGGTGTCGTTGTAATAGTCCCCAAAGTAGCCGCCTTCGCCAGCAGAATTAAGGATGGCGTCAAGGCCCACCAGGATGAAGAAGGCCCCGCTCCAGGTCAAGACATGCTTGTTGAGAGTCAGGGTTGGGAAAAGCTCTTCCCAGATGAACTTGTCTTCTTGCTTGTCAAATTCCTCGTCCGGGCAGGAAATCAGGTTGCGGGCGTGGAAGAAGGAAAAGAACCAAACCAAGAGGGCAAAGATTATGAAGAGGGTGGGCAGGCTGATCAAGGTTGGGATGATCAAGACCGTGAAGAAGACCAGCATTAAGCTGAAGCCGCTCTTCATGAAGCCCATGTACATCTCAGTGGCTCCGGGGATGAATGAGGTAAAAAATTCTAAAACTTCGCTTTTTTTACGGTGACTAAAGTGCATTGTTATTTACTTCTTTCTGTTTTTGCTTTTTCATCTGGCAGATTGATGCGGGTGCTGTTCAGCTTTTTAGTGAACTGATTTTGCTTGGCAATCTGCGAGATCTTGTCTGACTCCAAAAATTCAAGGCTATTTTGCCAGTTCTTTGGCAGGAACTGCCCAGCTAAGAGCAAGAGGCAGGCGGCCGCACAGGCGGCGATGATCTGGACCTTGATCCGCTGATAGCGGGCTAAGCTGATAGTCTTCTTGGCTGTTTTTTCTTTTATCTTTTCAGTTTCGCTTTCTTTAGCCTGGGCCAGGACCTGGTCAGCCAGGTCAGGGGGCGGCGCGACTAAATCCCTTTCGGCTGCGTTAATCAACTTGGCCAATTCGCTATCAGTCAGATAGGCGAATTCTGCTTGTTTTTCATTATCTTTCTCTTCCTGTTTTTCTAGTTGACTCTCTTTCATCAGGGCTGCCTCCTTTCCAGCTGATTTTTTAATAGTTCTCTTGCCCGGTAAATATGAGTCTGGACGGTTTTAAGCGGTTTTCCATGCTCTTTGGCAATTTCCTTGGTCTTTTTCCCCATTAAAAAGTAGAGCTCAGCATCGCCTTTAAGCGAGTCTGGCAACTTTTTAACCGCCTCCTGGAGCTCCTCCATTAGCTCCTGATTCAAGACCTGGTCTAGGGGCGTTTGCCTGTCTGCTGGCTCAGCCACTTGGTCAAGATCCGCGGCAGGCTTTTGCTTTCTGAGATAGTCAATTGCCTTATTGCTGGCAATCCGGCAGAGCCAGGCCTTTTCGTTTTGCCCGTCAAATTGACTCCATTTTTGATAGGCAGTTAAAAAGGTTTCCTGGGTCAGACCGTCAGCCGCAAAGTAGTCATGCGTGATTTTTAAGCAAAGAGAAAACACCAGCTTTTGGTAAAGCTTTAAAAGCCGTGCCAGGTTTTCTTGATCGTTAATTTCCTTTCGCCTCCTCCTGCTACTGAATATAACGGAAAAAGTTGCCAAATGTCTTCAACTTTTTCCAAAAAATAGACCAAATTTTTTGCTGAATTTTCCCTGTTAAAAAGATTAAGTCAATAAGCTATTTTACTTGCGATTATTAACTGCTGAAAAAGCTGACGTTAAGATTATAACAATTTTGGCCTATACCGTTGCTTTGACTTGTAAAACCGAGAAAATGAAAATATAATTAATTCAATCTTGGAAATTAACAAGCATAAAAAGAGCAGCACAAGCAAGAAAAAATGGAAAGCAGGGATTTTTAATGAAAATATCTAAGATCTTCATGGGCGCCGGGGTCGTCCTAGCAGCGGCAAGCTTGTCAGCCTGCGGGAGCTCAAAGGCTAGCTCAAGTACTAAGCAGGTTTTAAACTGGACGACTAGCGCGGAAATTCCAACCATGGACTTGTCCAAGGCGACCGACTCAGTATCCTTTACCCAAATCTCCAACACCTTTGAAGGGCTCTACCGCTTTACCAGCGCCTCCAAGCTGGAACCAGCCCTGGCCACGTCAGAAAAGATCTCTAAAGACGGGAAGACCTATACCTTTACCCTCCGCAAGGGGACCAAGTGGTCAAACGGCGACACGGTCACAGCCCAGGACTTTGTCTACTCCTGGCGGCGGACGGTCAACCCGAAGACTGAATCAGAATATTCATACCTTTTCTCCGGGATTAAGAATGCTGACAAGATCGTCGCTGGCAAAAAGAAGGCCTCGACTCTGGGCATCAAGGCTGTCGGCAAGTACAAGCTGGTCGTGACCCTGGAACGGCGGATTCCTTACTTTAACAAGCTGATGGGCTTCGGGGTCTTTTTCCCGCAAAACGAAAAAGCTGTCAAGAAGTACGGCTCTAAGTACGGGACGGCCTCCAAGTACATGGCTTATAACGGTCCTTACATCCAAAAGGGCTGGACGGGCTCCAACCTGTCCTGGAAGATGGTCAAGAACAAGACCTACTGGGATAAAAAGCACGTCAAGCTGAGCCAAATCAACTGGAGCGTGCAAAAGTCGACCAACACTTCCTACAACCTCTACCAGTCAAAGAAGCTCGATGCCACCTCGCTTGACTCTTCCCAAATCAAGCAGCTGAAAAAGGCTAAAGGCTTTACCACCCTGGCGCAAGGGGCCACCTACTACATGGAATTTGGCCAAGGGACTAAGGGCAACAAGTACGTCAAAAACGCCAACATCCGCAAGGCCTTGTCTCTGGCCATCGACCGCAAGGGTCTGGTGTCAACGGTTGACGGGGGTGCCAGCCAGCCGGCAAGCACCATCACCGCCAAGGACCTGACAACGGTGAACGGGAAAGACTACATTGATACTGTTTCATCTAGTGCCAAGAGCCTCTACCCAGCCAGCGCCAACAAGAAACTGGCTCGGCAGTACCTAGAAAAGGGCTTGAAGGAACTGGGCGTAAGCAAGATCAAGCTGACTTTGACTTCAAGCGATACCGACACGGCCAAGGCTACGGCAGAAGCTCTCCAATCAAACATTGAATCAGCTTTGCCAGAAGTCAAGATCGAAGTCTCCAGCGTACCATTTAAGACCCTTCTGAGCCGCTTGGGTGCCCACAACTTCCAATTAGGCCTGATTGACTGGATCGCCGACTTTGCCGACCCAATCTCCTTCCTGGACCTGTTTACAACGGGCAACAGCCAAAACGACGGGCAATGGTCAAACACTACTTACGACAAGCTGATTGCCGACTCTAAGACCACCTCATCTGACGCCAAGCGTTGGAAGGACCTGGCGAGTGCTGAAGACGTCCTCTTAAACGATGCCGGCGTTTGCCCACTTTACTACTCAACGACAGTCATGCTGGTTCGTCCAAGCGTCAAGAAGGCGGTCAACGTCCGGGGCAGCTGGGACTTTAAGGAAACCTACATCAAGTAGGGGGGTGATGATCATACTTCATTCTTTTATTGATCCTAATTACATTCCTTTTAGCATCAAATATCAATTTTCATAATTTATATTTTTCTCTACATCCTCCTACTACAGGAAAGCCACACGGCTTTCCTTTTTATTTGGTGAAAAGGCTTTTTAGCGCGATAATTAGGGAGTAGAAAAGGAACTTTTTAAGAGATGGGGATGCAGAAAAATGGTTAAAAAAGGTGACAAGCTGATCGACTGGGCCATGGAAATCCAGGCCATCGGGCAAACGGGGCTGGCTTACAGCAAGGACGTCTTTGACACGGAGCGATATGAGCGGTTGCGCGAGATTGCGGCTGAGATGCTGGCGGAAAAGTCCGGCGTGGATCTAGACAGGGTCAAGGGGCTTTTTTGTAACGAGATCGGCTACCAGACGCCGAAAATTGCCACCAGAGCTGCGGTTTTTTGCGAGGGTAAGATCCTGCTAGTCCAGGAAAACGAGGGGCACTGGTCCCTGCCAGGGGGCTGGTGCGACGTGGACCAGTCGCCGGCTGACAACTGCGTGAAGGAGTGCAAGGAGGAGTCGGGGATTGATGTGAAGGTGGACAAGGTGATTGCGGTGTGGGACCACTTCAAGCACCATGGGTCTCTCCACCCATACGGGATCACCGACATCTACTACCTCTGCACGCCGCTGGGCGGTCAGTTTGAAGAAAATATCGAGACTAAACAGGCCGGCTGGTTTAGCGAAGACGATTTGCCACCAATTTTTGAACGGAAAAATAGCACGGCCCAGATCAAGGAATGCTTCAAGGCCTTCCGGAGTCCGGACTGGCAGACGGAATTTGACTAAGATGATGCTAAAATAAGAGGTAGTTAGCAGGAGTTTTTTGTAAGGAGAAAAATTATGCAAGTACATGTTGAATTGGAAAATGGCTACTTGCCGGATGCTTACGCCAAGTATGCCGAAGTTAAAGAGGCCGGCAACCCGGTGGTGTCCTTCCCGTTTACGGTTGAAGACTTGCCAGAAGGGACCAAGTACCTGGCCTGGTCCTTGGTCGACTACGACTCAATCCCGGTCTGCGGCTTTGCCTGGATCCACTGGCTGGTCAGCGATGTGCCGGCAACGAGTGAGATTCCGGAAGATTTTTCCCGGAAAGATGGCGGCAAGTCCGGCTTTAACAGTACGGTGTCGCGCTTTTTGAATGAGCCGGCGTCCGTTCACAAGGGCTACATCGGGCCAACGCCGCCAGACAAGGACCACGATTACACCTTGCGGGTTTATGCGCTGAGCGAGGCCTTGGACCTGCCGGAAGACTACTACTATAACGACTTCCTCCGGGCCTTGAAGGGCAAGACGCTAGCTGAGGCGCGAGTGGATTTGCCAAGTAGAGCATAAGTAAAAAACAGTGCCTTTGGGCACTGTTTTTTGCGTGGGCGGTGTGGCCGGGCTATACAAAGGGGACCTTTTTTGAAAAAATTCCCCAAAACTTTTACCCAATTTTTATTCGAAACATTTATCTTTTTATCCCGCTCTTTGACAAAAAGTAAACAAATATTTTTGAGATAATTCTCCCCTAAAAAAACATTTTGCCGAAAAAAGTTACCAAAAAGAGTTGACCAAATTCCAAATCTTAGGTATTATATTATTTGTTGAGCAGAGCTCAGCACAAAAGATTGCGTTATAGCCAAGTGGTAAGGCAACGGTTTTTGGTACCGTCATGCGCTGGTTCGAATCCAGCTAACGCAATACAGTCAGACCAGGCGCAAGCCTGGTCTTTTTGTTTTTTCTTGCTACAATAAAAAGCAGAATACCAGAAGGGAGCAGCAGCCGGTATGGAAAACGAACAAGCAGAATTAAAGCAATTATTAGAAAAACTTGAGGAAGAAATTTCTCTCAGCTATTACCTAACCCCAGGCACCATCACCGTAGGGCGGGACCTGGTTCAGGCACTGAACGATTTACTGGACAATCCAGATAATTGGGAAGAAAATTAATGAAAAGGTGTTGACTTTAATTTCTTTCTAAGATATAGTTAAACCATCAAATGTTGAGAAAGGAACAAGAACAATGTCAGTTTTAACCATCAAGACTACTAGCTTCTTTAGCTTTTATTATTGGGACTAACTTGCATCTGTAGGTGCAAGTTTTCAAAAAACATGCATCTGCAGTTTCAATAATAAGAGTTTTCTTAACATTGTTTTGAAACGGCAGGAAATCAAGATCCGCGTTTCAAGGCTCCATAACCAGACTTTGTTTTAATCGGGGATCGTGATGATTCTCGATTTTTTGTTTTATTTTTGATTTTCTAGGAGGATTAAATCATGGATTTAACCAAGCACTTTAAGAAGGGCGTTGCCGAAGTTAAGACGTCCGCCATTTTGAACTTTGCCAAGTATAGCAGCCAATACCCAGGCGTTGTGAAGTTTACTGTTGGGGAACCTGATTTTAATACTCCTGACCACATCAAGACAGCCGCCATCAAGGGGATCGTGGACAACCACTCCCACTATGCACCGTCAAACGGGACGCCAGGCCTGAAAAAAGCTGCCAGCGACTTTTTAAAGAGACGGTATGACATGGAATATAGCCCAGACGAAATCATCGTCACTAACGGCGCAACCGAGGCCATCTATACGGTCATGTCCGCTATTATCAACCCCGGCGACGTAGTAGTCCTGCCAGCCCCAATCTTCCCGCTTTACATTGCTGACGCCGCATTGGAAAAAGCGGAAGTGGTCCAAATCGACACCTCCAGTACCGGTTTTAAGCTGACCCCTGAACAGCTGCAAGCTGCGGTTGACGAATATGGCGACCGCTTGAGAGTCCTGGTCATGAACTATCCAACTAACCCAACCGGGGTTATGTACAGTCAAGAAGAGCTGAACGCCTTAGCGGAAGTCATTAAGGGCCGGCCAACCTTTGCTCTCTGTGATGAAATCTACAGCGAGCTCAACTACGACCAAGAGCATGCTTCCATGGCTAAGGCCATCCGTGACCAAGCCATCGTCTTAAACGGGGTTTCCAAGTCCTGGGCCATGACCGGCTACCGGATTGGGATCATGGCGGCGCCGCTTGAATTAACTGAGCAGCTAGCCAAGGTCCACCAATTCATCACCACGACCGAGCCAACCCCAATGCAGGATGCAGCTGAGGAAGCTTTTAAAAATGGGGATGAAGATGCTGAAAGAATGAAGGCCGCCTTTAAGGAAAGAAGAGACTACCTCTACGATGCCTTAACTGACCTGGGCTTTGACGTGATCAAGCCGCAAGGGGCCTTCTATATCTGGGCCAAGATCCCAGAAGGGCTGAATCAAAACGATACGGAATTCGTCTACGAGCTCTGCGACAAGGCCAAGGTCGGCGTTTGTGCCGGTTCCTGGTTTGCCAAGGGCGGGCAAGGGTGGCTCCGCTTCTCATACGCCACTGCCTTAGACGATATTAAAGAAGGCGTAAGCCGAATTAAGAAATTTATTGAAGACGAAACGAATGGATCAAAGTAAAAAACAATCTGCCATTAAAGAAGGCACGTTAAACATTTTAAACGGGATCAGCATGGGCGTCATCGCGGCCTTGGTGCCAGCGGCCTTGTTGGGACAACTGATGAAGGCACTTTTGGGCGTGATGCCAACTTTTGCCCAAATGGTCATTAATATTACGACTTTCACCCAAAGCCTCTTGGCCGCCATGGCGGGCTTTTGTGCAGCTTACCTCTTCCGCATGTCCATGGTGGAAATGTGTTCAGTAGCCGCTGCCTCCATGATTGGTTCTGGTGCCATAACTTTTAAAAACGGTGTGATCACTGTAGCCGGGACCGGTGACGTCATCAACATCGGGGTGACCGTCACCATCGCGATTCTGGTGGTTAAGCTGGTCGGCAAGCGGCTGGGTTCATACACCACCATCTTGATGCCGATCGTGGTCTTGCTGATCGGCGGGGGGCTGGGAACCTTGACCCTGCCCTACGTCAAGATGATCACCACCTTGATTGGGACGATCGTCATGACCTTCACCAAGCTGCAACCATTAGTGATGGGCGTCTTGATCGGGATGTCTTTCGCCGCAATGATCGTTTCCCCGATTTCCTCAGTCGGGATCGGGGTCGCCATCGGCTTGTCCGGCGTTGCTTCTGGTGCTGCCAACTTAGGCATCACGGGGGCTGCTTACACCCTGGCCATCATGAGCTACAGCGTCAACGGGATGGGGACCACCTTGGCCCACTTCATCGGGACGCCAAAGATTCAAATGGCCAACATTTTGGAAAAGCCAAAGCTGTTCATTCCAGTTTTAGTTTCATCCGGGATTTCTGGCTTGCTGGCAGCCATCTTCAACATTCAAGGGACGCCGAATTCAGCCGGCTTCGGCTTCAGCGGCTTGATCGGGCCGCTGGCAGCTTACGCCAAGATGACGCCAGGTGCAGCCAGCATCCTCCTGCTGACGGTTCTCTACGTCGTTTACCCAGTAGCTCTGGGCTTCCTCATGAAGTGGATTTTCATCGACCGGACTCACTTTGCCAGTGTTGAAGATCTGCGGATTGCGGTTTAGTTGGTAGGAATTGTAATTGTAGTTTTGTAAAAAAGAGTTTAGATAGTAGTTCATTTTTAATAATAGTTCATTTGAAAAGCTCACTAGCCAGGCTAGTGAGCTTTTTTAGTGGGATGCTAGGGTATCGAGGTCCTCGCCCCGCAGGTCCCGATTAGCGAGGTCGGGGTAAGCGGTGGCTAGGTCTGGATCCAAGAAGATGTGGGAATCGTAGTTGTAGATAATGGCGAAAACGATAAAGGTGATCTTTTTGGCAAAATCAGGCTTGTAGTTTTTTTCTAGGTAGTTCGCAAGTTCAGCGAAGTCTTCATTTGGGAAGATGAAGGGGACAAAGTCTAAACTTTTGCCGGCAAAAAATAAAAAACTTGCCAAAAGGACTTGCAAGACCTGTAAATTTTCGCTAAGATAATAGAGTACTTCAACGGAGGAATAGCGAAGTGGCTAAACGCGGCGGTCTGTAAAACCGCTCTCTCTGAGTTCGGTGGTTCGAATCCACTTTCCTCCATTGATTGCGTTATAGCCAAGTGGTAAGGCAACGGTTTTTGGTACCGTCATGCGCTGGTTCGAATCCAGCTAACGCAATTGTTCAAACGAACACCCAACCCGAAAGAAAGCATCTGCATTGCAGGTGCTTTTCTTTTTTACTTTTCACATCGGTTTTCTCACACTTTTCTCATCTGCAACTTTCTTTTTCAAGAAAATCCCTGGAATTGTAACAAAGAATTGTACATTTCTGAAAGAGACTGCTATACTACTAATATATTTCGAGTTACTTTTTGTAAGTTAATCTAATAAAGTATATATGTAAGTCTGTTTAAACACTGTAAGTATAGAAAGGCGCGAAAAGTGCAAAAAAAGAAAATTGCTTCTATCACCTTGTTAGCCGGTGCGGCCCTCTTTTTGGCGGCGTGCGGGCAAAAGAGCTCGACCAGCTCCAGCCAAAAGCAGGTGATGAACACCGCTGTGACGAGCGAAATCTCAACGCTGGACTCCTCTAAGTACGGCGACACCACTAGTTCAGAAATCCTGCAAAACTCCATGGAAGGCTTGTACCGCTTCAACTCTAAGGGTCAGGCCAAGCTGGCTGGGGCGACGGCGGTTTCCCGGTCCAAGGACCAAAAGGTGTACACTTTTACCTTGAGAAAAGACGCTAAGTGGTCAAACGGGGATGCGGTAACGGCGCAAGATTACGTGACGGCCTGGCGGCGGACGGTCGATCCAAAGAACAACTCTTTAGACAGCGACAGCTACCAAGTTATTAAGAACGGGACCAAGATCACGGCTGGGAAAAAGGCGGTGTCGACTTTGGGCATCAAGGCGCTGGGCAAGTACAAGCTGCAAGTGACCTTGGAAAATCCGATTTCCTACCTGCCAGACCTGCTGACTGGGGCACAGTTCTACCCACAAGACAACAAGGTTGTTAAAAAACAGGGCTCAAGCTACGGGACTAGTTCCAGCAGGCTGGTTTACAACGGGCCATTCAAGGTGACCGGCTGGACCGGCTCGAGCATCAAGTGGACTTTGGTTAAGAACAAGACTTACTGGAACGCTGAGAGCGTGCACCTGACCAAGCTCAACTACCAGGTGATCAAGACCACGTCAACTGGCCTCAACTTATACAAGGCCGGCGACTTGGACTACGCACCAGTAGACAGCGATTACGTCAAGCAGTACCAAAAGAACAAGGACTACCACAGCAAGACCACGCCTACTAACGGCTACATGGTCTTCAACTTGAAGCGTAAGACTACCGGCAATGTCCACGTCCGCCGGGCGATCAGCTTGGGCATCAACCGGACACAACTGGTTAAGACGGTCCTGCACTCTGGTAAGGCTGCAACCGGCTTGGTGGCCAGCGGCTTTATCTATGACGCAAACGGCAAGGACTACCGGATCAGCGCTGGTAAGCTGGCTGGCTATAACTTGGCGGAAGCTAAGGCTGAATGGGCTAAGGCTAAAAAGCAGCTGGGCAAGTCCAAGATCACCATTGAACTTTTGACCAGTGACATGGACGCTTCTAAGCGGGTAGGGGAATACATCCAAAGCGACTTGATGAAGAACCTGCCAGGCCTGACGGTAAAATTGCGGTCAATTCCGCTGAAGTCACGTTTGGCTGACACCACTGCCCACAAGTTTGACATGGTTTACGGGACTTGGCAGCCAAGCTTCCAGGACCCAATCGACTACCTGACTATCGGTGGTTTGTTCAACCTGGAAACTGACTACAAGAACAAGAACTTCTGGAAGCAGATCAACCTGGCTAAGACAACTTATGCAACTCAGCCAGCCAAAAGACAGGCGGCTCTGGTTGCTGCTGAAAAACAGCTGGTCCAAAAGGACGCCTTCACGGCGCCGCTTTACCAGGCTGGGGTATCATACCTTTTAAACAGCAAGGTGAAGGGCTTCAGACTGTCACCATACGGCACGGTAGCTTACTACTGGGACGTTCAAATTAAATAATTAGTGCGCGCTCTCCTTTGGGGGCGCGTTTTTTGGTGGGTTCCCCGTAGCTACGGCGATTTTGGGTCGTTGCTTCCCCCTGGTGTGGGTAGCCATGGTCTTTTTTTGGAGAAGGATTCCCCCAACCTTAGTTAGCCACGCCATTTTTTGGAGAAGGATTCCCCCAACCTTAGTTAGCCACGGCATTTTTTGGAGAAGGATTCCCCCAACCTTAGTTAGCCATGGCATTTTTTGGGGATCGATTCCCCCAACCTTAGTTAGCCACGGCATTTTTTAGGGATCGATTCCCCCAACCTTAGTTAGCCATAGTCGTTTTGGAAGGCTGATTCCCCGATATTTTGTTAGTTATCTATATACTACGGTTGATATTTTTATAAAAAACTAGAAATGATATTGAAAATGAAAACGGTTCGGCCTAAAATAAGGCTAGAAAGTTATTAGATAGGAATACAGGAGGATATTATGTTAAAAAAGAATTTAATCGTTGTTGCATCTGCTTTGGCCTTGTTTGGCGGCGTGGCTACGCCAGCCTTTGCTGCTAAGAAGACGACGATCAGCTCAATCAAGACCAAGTACGCCGCTAAGACCAAGTCCTTGACTTTGACTGGCAAAGCCAAGGGTGCCAAGACTGTTAAGATCAGCTACAACGGCAAGGCGGTTAAGAAGGCAGCTGTAAGCAAGAAGGGGACTTTCAAGGCTAAGGTGAAGTTTACTGGCTACAAGAACTTCACCCTGCTGGGCCAAAACAGCAAGGGCAAGACCATTACCAAGGCTTACAAGGTTACTAGCGACAAGTATGTAACTAGTGCGCCAACTGCTGTAAAAGTTGACCACGAAAAAGACAAGGGCATCACTTACACTGTGAACACGGTTAAGGGCGCAACTTTGAACTTCTACTACGGCGGCAAACTGGTGAAGACTGCTAAGACCACTAAGGCCAAGAAGGTGCAAGTAGGCACCGGCAGCGCCTACCAAACGACGGTTACCTTTACTGAAAAGGAATTGACTGGCAAGAAGGGCAACTTTGAAGTGACCGCCAAGACCAAGGACAAGAAGACCAGTCAAAAGGCTAAGTTTGCCATCACTGAAGCTGGTCAAAGCGAAAATATAAACTACTAATTTTTAGAGCGATATCAAAAAAGACCAAGAACTTCTTTTTGGAAGTCTTGGCCTTTTTACTTTATAAGTCGTTAATTGTTGCGCCGTCCCAGTCCAGCATCCCGCCTTGGACGTTGACCAGGTCTGTGTAGCCCTTCTGGCTCAAAATGGCCGCGGCTTGCCCTGACCGGTTGCCGGACCGGCAGATCAGGTAGTAGCGGTCACTTTTTGGCAGGTCAAAAGAATTGATCTCTTCTAAAGGAAAGTTCTTGGCTTCCTTGATGTGGCCAGCCAGGTATTCGATTGGCGTGCGGACATCGATTAACTTAATGTCTTTAGCTGCCAGCAAGTCTGCCAGCTCTTTAGTCGTAATCTCTTTCATCTTTAAACTTTGATCCTCTCACATTTTCTTGCTTAAAAATAAGCGTGTTCTACCTATTTTATCGTAATTGCTAGTACAATAGAAGTTAGTTTTCTACTAGGAGCTGAAATTCATGACGCGATACATCAAAGTTGGCACTGGCGGCGGGGAAGTTACCTGGCACCGGGCCATGCTAGACCTCACCCCGGGCGACTACCTGATGCTGGAGCCGGGCTATTATGACTGGCCGCGGGGCAAGGTGATTGAGGACATTACCATCCAGGGCCTGGGCGCCAATCCGGAAGACACTCGAATTCGGAGCTTTTTTCGCATTGGGCCAAACAGCGGCCGGGTCTGCTTTGAAAACCTCTACTTAGAGCCTTACGGCGAGACCAACACTATCGACCTGCCAGAAGATGCTAATAGTTACTTGATCTTCCGCAACTGCGTATTAAAAGGAAATAACAGCAAGATTACGACCCTGGCCATCAACGGTCAAGCCAGCGTCTTCCTGTTTTCAACGCGGTTGACGGGCGGGTCCATTTCCTTTTTTGCCACGTCCAGCTTCCGCCTGGAAATGGCCGACTGCGACCTGGACTTTGCCTCTGATGACTTTGGCGCCATCTCCTTTGAAGGGGAGGGGACGGCCATCATCAACAACTCCCGTTTAGCCGGCGCCATCACCAGCTTTGACAGCTGCAATATTGAGCTCGACATCAACAATTCAGAAGTTGGCTGCCTGAACTTGACCGGCCGGACCTGGCTGAACCTCTTAAATAGCCAGATTGTCCAGCCGGAATACAGCCTCTTTGCCCGGGGCGATTGCTGGTTGAACATTGTCAGCAGCGACTTCTTTGGCCAGTTCTGTCTGGCTGAGCGCGCCCGGGTCTTGATCCAAAATTCGGAGCTCTACAGCCTGCAGGCTAGAGATGAAGCAAGGATGACCTTGACCAACGTGGTGATCGAGGCGACGACCAGCCTAGAAGGGACCAGTTCAGCTGATTGCCAGCTGGTGACCTTTAAGAGCAATGGCGACTACCAGTACTTTGTCTACCTGGTGGATTCTGCTCAGCTCACTGGCCGCAACCTCCTTTTTGAGCCGAATGCGTCGACGGCTTTGGTCGAAGACCAGGCCCGTCTCAAGGCTAATGCCCTCTACCACCAGGGCCATCCCCTTGAGATCAAGTGTCAAGAGCCTGAGAACATATCTCTGCTTGGCATTAACTGGACGGCGTTAAAGGAATAGGAGGGCGAATTGGCAAGAATTGTAAAAGTTGCGGCTGACCAGACGCCTTTTGACCAGGCAATTACGGAAATCCAAAAAGATGACGTCCTCTTGCTCAGTCCCGGGGAGTACTTTTTGCCAGGACTGGATCTGGGCGACGTGGTCTTGAAAGGAACGGGATCCAGCCCCGAGATGACGGTCTTAAAGGGCAATTTGCTCTTGCTGGGCCGCTACTTAACCTTGGAAAACCTGACCCTTGAAGGCGAAGAAGCCATTGAAGTTTTAAACCAGGACAGTCCTTATTTGTCGCTTAGAAACTGCATCATTAAAAGCAGCCGGACCGGGATTATCGCGCACGGCGACTTGAACTTTGAAAGCTACTCCTGCCGCTTTGAGGGCGGGGGATTGGATCTAGCTGAAGACGGCGCAAAGTTTGCTCAGATCAGCGACACGACCTTTACCGGCAAGACGGCGATCAGGGCTGAAGGCAGCGGGCAGCTGAACCTTAGCGGCGTGGTCGGGCAAGACTTTAAGTTGGACCGGAGCGACTTTCTCTTGTACTTTGACCAAGTCAGCGCCAGCGAAGTTTACCTAGGCAGGTCGACTTTAGAAGC
>NZ_JBJFHB010000094.1:17874-20053 GCF_051893255.1 Lactobacillus sp.
GCAGAGGATGACCAGGTCTTAGAGGTGAAGGATGCGACTGAGGGGCTGGTCAAGATTACTGGTATCAAAAGTAAGCTTGTCTAAATGTGGTCAAATGCTATAGAATTTAATTAAGATTTAACTTAGTTTGACTAACATCTACATGGGGGAAAAATCATGCCAGAACCAATGTATATTAAGATTCACAACCAGCTGCGGCAGGACATTGAAAATCATGTCTACAAGGTCGGCGACCGGATACCGGCTGAGCGCCAGCTGGCCGAACACTTCAAGGTCTCCCGGATGACCCTGAGGCAGGCCATTAAGACCCTAGAAGAAGAAGGAATTTTGGAAAGACGCCTGGGCAGCGGGACCTATGTGGCCAGTCAGAAGGTCCAGGAAAAGATGTCCGGGAT
This sequence comes from Lactobacillus sp., assembly GCF_051893255.1. Classification (GTDB taxonomy): domain Bacteria; phylum Bacillota; class Bacilli; order Lactobacillales; family Lactobacillaceae; genus Lactobacillus. The sequence continues at coordinate 18,270 of NZ_JBJFHB010000094.1, forward strand.
CATGTCCTTTACCGAAATCACCAAGGCCAATGGCCACACGCCGTCCAGTAAATTAGTTTCCTACAAGGTCACCCGGCCATCTTTATCAGAAAAAGAGAAGCTGGAGATCAAGGAAGACGATATGGTCTTGCGGATGGAGCGGATTCGCTACGCCGACGAGGTGCCAATCTGCCACGAAATCGTGACGGTGCCAGAAGACTTGATCAAGCCTTTTTCTAAAGAGGACGTGTCGACCCACCTCTACCAGACCCTGGAAAAGCAGGGCGGCTACCAGATCGGGGATGCGACTGAATACATCAGCGCTGCCATCGCCAATGAAGAGGACGCGCGCCTCTTGAACTGCAAGAAGGGCGAGGCCTTGATTACGCGCCGGCAGGTGACCAAACTGGCTAGCGGCCGGGTTTTTGAATACACCCGAGCCTCATATGTGGGCGAAAGATTTGAATTTACGTTTAGCAAGTAGCGGGGAGGGCCCCGCTTTTTTGCTTTGTTTGCTAAAATAGACATAAAGCAATTCGCGAATCTGTTAAAGGAAGTCCCTTAATGAAAACTTTTTTGTTTAGATTGTACCTGGCAATGATGAAATTTTTAGCCAGCCTGCAAAAAGAAGATCCTAACTGCTTCGTCATCTTGAACGGGGCCGGCCGGTCGGGCTCAAATGGCTATCTTTTTTACCGCTATTTGAAAAAAGCGCACCCTGAAGTTACGGCCTACTTGATTGAGCCCTGGCCATCGTCGCACCTGCCTTGGTCTGACTGGCAAAAAATCGGCCGGGCCAAGTACGTCTTGACCACCCACCAGCCCTTTAAGGTGCGAAAGAGCCAGGTCAACTTTGCCTTTTGGCACGGGATTCCCTTGAAGCGGATGGGGACCATGGCCCACAACACCAAACGCCGGGACAACCGGCGAAACGAGCGCCTGTGGGAAAAAGTCGACGCGGTAACCTCCAGCTCGGACCTTTATGAGTCCTTGATGAGCGCCTGCATGGGGATTGAAGGCGGCAAGTACCAAAAGCTGGGCTTTCCTCGGATCGATGCGTTGCTGGCTCAAGAATACGACCGGGACGATCTCTTAAGAGAATTTTTTAAGCTGGAGCCAGCTGAGATAGCTGGAAAAAAGGCTCAAGTCGGCATCTACGTGCCTACCTTCCGCTATGAGCTGGACGACCCCCAGATCATGGACCGGATCGCCCGCGGCAACTTTTTTGCCTTCAGCGACTTTGACCTGGAGCAGCTGGACCAGGAACTAGCTAAAAAAGGCATCTACCTCCTGGTTAAGCTCCACCCTTGGGAGATGAAGCTGTTTAAGGACTTCCACTTACAGGCCAGCCACATCGCCTTTTTGAACAATTCCGACCTCTTTGACCGCAAGCTGGATTTGTATGAGATTCTGGGGGCAACGGACTTCTTGATGACCGACTTCTCGTCCATCTACTTTGACTACCTGCACCTGAACAAGCCGCTTTACTTTGTCACCAACTGCTTAGCCCAGTATGAGCAAACGCGGGGCTTTTTACTGGGGCCTTACGGCGAGATTGTCCCTGGGGAAAAAGTCGCCAGCCAGGCTGAATTTTTGGCCAAAATTGGCCAGGCTGACCGCTTTGTAGGTAAGCGAAAGGAGTGGCTGGACTTGGTCGACCCGGTTGATGGGGGCCAGGCCTGTGAGCAAATTTACGCCTTTTTAAGCGAGGGAAACTAGTCAATGGTAACCCCTTACTGAAGTAAGGGGTTTGAAGTGCAAGCTTCAGGTCTCTTATCTTTAGCAGGGAGGCTGGAGAAATCCAG
>NZ_JBJFHB010000095.1:0-15344 GCF_051893255.1 Lactobacillus sp.
AAGAGCCTAGGTAAACCTAGACTCTTTTGACGATCATAGTGGAATTGTTAAAAATACTCTACTTAACGTACTTTTGCGCAACCTTTTTGCCTAAAGCTACTGCCGCAAAGGAGGCAATGTAGGAAACAATGAAGCAAGGAATCCAAGCTTCTTTGCAACCATTTAGGTAAGCCGTCATTCTGGCAGCCTTAGGAATGGCTTCGTTGTAGAAGATGCTGGCACCCGTACAAATAAAGGTGTTGAGAGTGTTCAAAACAACTGAAGGGATGATGCCTTCAACCAAGCTGTAGGCCACCGTGCCTTCTTTCAGGTGGAAGAGGCCGGCAAACCAGGCACCCCAAGCGTTGTAGGGGATAAAGAGGCTGGCTACGAAAACGATTAAGTTGATTTCTGCCGTTAATTCGAAGAGGTTAACCCAAGTAAAAGGCAGGTGGTTCAAGAAAATGATAAAAATCGCCATCACCAGCCCCATGAAGAGGGATAAAACCGTGGTTAAAATCGTGCCAAAGTGGCTCTTGTAAAACATACTTGTTTCCTCGTTTTTTTAGTGAGACGCGCCGCTAGCTGCGTCAACAGTGGCGTTTTCTTCGTTAGCCGTGTCAGCGGCAATCCGGCCAAAGGTGAAGATGTCAGCCAATGAGTTACCACCCAAACGGTTGCCGGCGTGCAAGCCACCAGCATTTTCACCAGCTGAGTACAGACCTGGAATGACGTGGCCTTCTTCGTCCAAAACGTGAGCCTTAGTGTCAATTACCAAACCGCCCATCGTGTGGTGGATAGCTGGCTTACGAGGGGTTGCGTAGAATGGTGCCTTTTCGCACTTCAAGTGGAAGGCACTCTTGCCGAATTCTGGGTCATGACCAGCATCAACGTAAGAGTTGTACTTCTTGATGGTGTCAACCAAGACTTCTGGGTCCATGCCTACTTGCTTTGCCAAGCCTTCCAGAGTGTCATCTCTAAAGAGGGTGCCAGCTGCCACTTGGGCATCGATAGATTCTTGAGTGGTGTTGTAAGCAGTCTTCTTGATTTCATCATCGGCAATCAAGTAGAAAAGGCCGCCGTTAGCAATCGCTGCCTTAGCCAAAGTGTCACGTTCAGCAAATTCGTTAACAAAGCGCTTGCCTTCTTTATTAACCATGATGAAGTTTTCTGGTGGAGTTTGCAGACCAGTGAAGAGTTCACCCGTTACTGGGTCAGAAACTGGCATCAATTGGATGAAGCCCATCCCAGTTAAAGCAGCGCCTGCTTCTTGACCCAGGGCAATCCCGTCACCAGTGATGGCTGGGGAGTTGGTGGTGGCGATGTCGTCATCAATGTGTTCCCAGTAAGTGTTGTACTTTTGCACCATCTTGGTGTTGGCCCCAAAGCCACCAGCCGTCAAGATGACGCTCTTAGCGTGAACCGTTACCTTAGAGCCATCAGTCTTTTCAGCGATGACGCCAGTTACCTTGCCATTTTCAATGATCAGGTGCTTAGCACGGGTTTCCGTCAAAACAGTTGCGCCATGAGCCTTTACCCAGTCGCCTAATACGTGGATGAAGGCGTAGCCCATTGGTTCAACTGGCTTATGGCCACGACGCCACAAGGCTCCAACTGGCATGGTAACGTCACTTCTGTCAAAGTCAACGCCCAAGTCAGTCAACCACTTAACTGAGTCCAAAACATTGTTAACCAACGTGTTAACCAAGTCGTACTTACCGTGGATTTCGTTGCCATTTAAGTCAGTCCGCTTGCCGCCCAAGTAAGTTTGGATTTCGTGCAGACGAACTGAGTCAAAGAGGTAGTCAGCACCAGAGTCAACGTAGTCCTTGATTTGGTCACGAAGTTCTTCAAAGTCCTTCACGTATTCTGGATCAATTTCGCTAGTTGGCATTGCTGCCAATTCTTCCAGGGTTTCCTTTTCACCTGGCAAGGACTTAAATTGCTTTTGCCAGTCTGGTTCAGCAGCGTTCATTGGACCACCAGCACGGGTAGTGTTACCACCGATTTGCGGAAACTTTTCTAAAATAACAACTTGCTTATCGTGTTGGATTGAGCGCGTAGCAGCAGCCAGACCAGCCCCGCCGGCCCCGATGACAACAACGTCAGTGGTATATTCAGCATCTTCACCAGCAGCGGCTTCCGGCTTTGCCCGCTTCTTCCATTCTTCAGCATCCCCGCCGGCTTCGTTAATGGCATCAGCCACCCCATCAATCACCCCTTGGCTGGAAATTGAGGCACCAGAAACGGCGTCAACGTTCAAAGTTTGGCCGGCGATGATGGCTTGTGGCAAGCGCTTGAAGACTTCATCAGCGATCCCGCTAGTTTCACCGCTGGCGTCAACTTCGATCTTTTCAACCTTATCTGCTGATAAAGTAACTTCCATTGGCATGAAGCTTGAGCCGTGTCCCTTAGCCTTAACCTTGTAGGTACCTGGATTCATTGACATAATTTTTCTCCTTTTCGTCTTTTTGTAATCGTTTACTTGTTATACGTCAATTATACAGCAAGCACTTACAATTTGGGAAATACTTGTGTTATTATAGGTAACGATAACAAAAATATTATTGATGTAAGGAATGATAAAATGCACGATCCAGACATAATGCTAACCTACCTTGAAGCCCTGCTCAAACACAGCAACTTTACCAAGGCAGCCGGCGAACTCTACATTTCTCAGCCCTACCTGACTCAACTAATCAAAAGAGTGGAAAAAGAGCTGGGAGCCACGATTGTCAACCGTAAGCAAACGCCCTTTACCCTAACGGAAGCGGGACAAATCTACTATCAATATTTAGAAAATGTGTCAGCTCAAAGACAAAAGCTCAATTCTCGCTTAGAGCGCTATAGCGAACAATACCGTGACCGGGAAATCATCCGGATCACTATTTTGGAAACCCTGGGCACTTTTTTGCTGCCTGAAATTATTCCGCCTTTTTTAGCCAGTCACAACAATGTGAAGGCTCAGATTTTGGAAGGCTTCCCCCACCAAAGCGAAGAGCGCATCTTGGGTGACCAAGCAGAAGTCTACATGGGCCAAACGCCCGAAACCCTGGATAACAACATCCAGGCTTACATCAACGGGGGCGAGCCATATTACGTAGTAATCCCTGCGCGGTCCAAGTTCTTTATTCCGGGAGAATTCATATTGGACCCAAGCACTTATGATCTCAAGACTCTTTTGCAAGAGCCCTTTATCCTCAGTACTTCTGGCTCAGCCATCCGCCGGCAAATTAACGGGATTTTCCAAAACTACCACGTTGTGCCCCACATCGTGGTGACTTCTGATAGCGTGATTACGGCGACCAACCTGGCCATCCACGGTCTGGGTCTAACCATTTCAGCAGCCAGCATCATCAAGCGGATACGGCAGCAGCCAATCAATCTTTACCCGATTGATCCTGACTTAATGCGCATCACCTACTTTATCGGCGTCAAAAAGGGCAAGAAACTCACGCCAGCCATTGAAGACCTGATCAAAGACTTCCAAGAAGCCAACTTAAATCCTTCAATCCACTAAAAAAGAGGCAGACTTTCGTCTGCCTCTTTTTCATGCTGTTGACAATTAAGGATTATTTACTCTTTTCCTTGCGGCTGCTGCCCTTAACCATAATTGCCAAAATCGTGCTGACCAGCATGTTGATAATGTTCAAAATCACAATGTTACGCGGAGCACTGCTGCCAGAAATACTGGTGATCCAGGCTGCAAGTGAAATAATGGCAAAGTTAGCAAAGGCGGAGAAGAAGCCGGCCCAAGACTGAGCCGTGGCCTTCATGTCCGCATACAGTTTACCTAAAACCGCCAAGGTTAATTGGTATAAGCCACTAGCCGCAAAGAAACCAACTACCAAACTAGTGACATAGAGGATCCATGGCTTTTGGATGAAGTAAGCCAGAGCCAAGCCGACTGCCGTAATCAAAGGGTAGTAAATCAAAATATCAATTTCCTTAACACCCTTTTTAACAATCAAGGAATTAAGCAAGACTGCCACTGAAGCCCCAATTGCATAAACTGACTGCAGGGTACTTGGCTGGCTGATGCCGTATGACCGGGCAAGTTCTTGGTAGGTGTTGATCCATAAAAGAAAGGCAGCTGTCGTCGTGAAGCCCATCAAGATCAAGCAGACCGTGCCAACGTTAAAGCGGTGCTTTTGTACAGGAACTTCTGCTTGGGTCTCAGTTTTGGCCTTTGCTACCTGGCTTGGGTATGGGGCAAAGATTAAAATAACCGCCAGGGCTAGGTAGAAGATCCCCGTTGCCATAAAGACCACCCGGTAAGGCAGGCCGATAAAGCCGCCCAGCATAATCGCTACCGGCAAGAAGAATTGGCCTAAGTTGATGGCAAATTTTGACATCAAACCTGCTGCTGAGGCAGCTTTCGGGAAAATCTCCATCAAGGTTGGGAAGTTGGAGGAGTTCAAGAAGGAGTTGGAAATCCCGCCGATAATCGCAATGATATAAGCTACCGTCTGGTTTGGTGCGTAAAGCAGGCCGATGTAGTAAATGGCCCAGCCCAAGTGACCAATTACAGCGCTGATCCGGCGGCCAAATTTATCTGAAACTGGGCCGGTAATTAGAATGGAGATAATCCCCCCAATCCCAACAGCCCCGCCCACGGCTAAAACGCCGGCAATATTGGTATGCCAGAGCTTGGCAAATTCTGGCTTAAATTGGGCCAGAAGCGACATCCCCAGCCCCATAATGAAGTAGGAAAAGTAGATTGCAGCTGTCGTTGATCCATAGCGTTTTTCTTTAGTTTCAGTCATAGTTTCCACCCTTTCTCTCAATTAACGATCAAAGCATCTTTATTACTATCATACCAATCTTTAAAGCGCTTACCAAAAATATTTTTTTTAATTATTAATCAAAATATTCAATTAAAAAAGGCATCCAACTGGATGCCTTTTTGCTACGCCTCATCTACAATCTTACTGATGTAGTCGACCGGCATCTCCTTGCCCGTCCACAGCTTAAAGGAAGCAGCACCTTGGCCAACAACCATGCCTAGGCCATTGTAGATGTGCTTCACTCCAGCCTTTTTCGCAATCTTCATCAGCTTGGTTTCCCGCGGCTGGTAGACCGTGTCGCTGACCACCATGTCCTCGTGCAGCCAAGATGGATCTTCGACTAGGGACAAATCGTCTAGTGGCGGCATCCCTACCCCGGTCGCGTCGCAGTAGATGTCTGATTCCGCAATCGACTTTTTGAAGGCTTCCTTGTTCTCCATTGCATTCAGGCTGCAGCGGCAGTCCGTCTCTTGGTTGATCAAGGCAACCTTTTCCTTAGCCGGTTCCCAGTTCCGGTCATGGATGTTAAAAATCCGGATTTCCGCAGCACCCGCCAAGGCGCTGGACACGGCAATCGGAATCGCGGCACCGCCGGCACCGGCTAGGGTGATCACCTTGCCAGCAACCTCTTGGCCGTCTTCCTTCAAGGAGTTGACCCAGCCAATCCCGTCTGTAGTGTAGCCGGTCAAGACGCCGTGATCGTTAACTACCGTATTGACAGCGCCGCACATTTCCGCCGTCTTGTCCAGCTTGTCTAAGTACGGAATAATCGCTTTTTTATTGGGCATAGAAACGTTGGCGCCCCGCATCCCCAGCATCCTAATGGCCTTCACCGCCCCTTCAAGCCGGTCACCCTCCACCTCAAAGCAGAGGTAGAGCCCGTTTAAGCCCAGCTTGGCAAAGGCGTTGTTGTGCATGGTTGGGGAAACCGAGTGGCGGATGGGGTTAGCCAGGAGGCCGACCAGGATCGTGTGTCCGTCCAGCCAGCCGGTGATGGGACCGGTCACGCCAGTAATCGCTGTTTCATTAATGTCGTTGTTTCTTTCGTCTTGCATATTTTAGTCCTATCTGCCAAAAAGCTCCCCATGTTGCAGGAGAGCTTTTTAGCTTATTAAGCTTTAGAGAGTTGAGTGAAAATTAGTGCAATTCCAAGTATTGTTCGGCGTTGCGCAGGTCTTCAATTGACAATTGACCTGGTGCTGAAACCTTGCCAACCGCCCCAAAGGAGAGGCAAGAACCGAAGACTTGACCAGCCACCCGGCTAACCTTGCCTAGGTCAGCCATGGCCATGGTGATGATTGGGTTAGCCAATTCCTTGTGCACGTCGTTAGTGGCGCTGAGCAAGGTCAAAACGTCGTCAGCGCTATGCGGCATGCAGGCCAGTTTTGGCACGTCGGCGCCCAGTTCAGCCATCTTCTTCAAGCGGAATTCGATGACGTCCTTAGCTGGCACCTTTTCAAAGTCGTGGTTGCTCATGATCACTACCACGTTGTAGTTGTGGGCTTGAGCTACGATTTCCTTAACGCGCTTTTCGTCATGGAAAAGTTCTACGTCAACGGCATCACCCAAGCGGTTTACGATCACGGTTTGTACCAGGTCCAGGTATTCGTCTTCGCCCAGTTCCAAAACGCCGCCTTCGTTCTTGGTTCTAAAGGTTACCAAGACTGGCAATTCACCGACAGTTTCGCGGATCTTTTTGGCAGTGGCAATCAACTTTTCGTTGTCCTTGATGCCGGCTTCGTAGTAGTCGATCCGCCATTCCATGATGTCTGGCTTAGCGGCTGCAATTTCCTTGGAAGAAGCCAAGATTTCTTCTTCGCTAGTCCCGACGTTTGGTACGGCAATTTTTGGCAAGCCTTCGCCCAAAACCATATTTCTAACTTTTACAGTAGCCATTTTTATCCTCTATTTTTTTAAAAATCTACTTCTTCAGTGAACCGAATAAGTGCTTGTAACGAACCGCGATAATGCTGGTGTCGATGAAGCCAAGCAAAGCAACGATCACGTCAAAGAACATAACTTCTCTCATCCCTGGCAAAGCGTTGATCACCAACGGAATGGTGAAGGAAGCGATAGAACCGGCCGTGTAGAAGAAGCCAGTAACCGTCCCCTTGCCAGCTGGGAAGAAGTCGGCCATGACAGTCAACCCCAGCTGCATTACGCCGCCGGCTGCAAAGAAACCAACCGCGAAGGCCAAGATTGCCATCAAAACAGCGTTAGCTGGGTAAGCCCACATCAAGAAGATGGCGATGAAGGCACCCAAGGTGTAAACTGGCACCAATTGGACTTCCTTGAACTTGCTGCCGATAACTGCAGTAAAGAGAACGCAGCAGATTGACCCTAATGAGTACCAGGAAACCAGGGCGTGAGCAGCGCTGTCGCTCATGTGGCTGATGGATTGACCATATTGGGTTAACATCTGGCTGACCATGTAGAAGGTAGCTTGAGAAATGTAGCCGTAAAGGATGAAGAGGGTACCGTCAAGCCACTTGTTGGACTTAACTGGTGCAGTGCCTTCTTTTTGCGCAGCTGCTTCAGCTTCTTCAGCCTTCTTTTCATCAGCGGCGGCAACGGCCTTGGAGTCTGGGAAGGCACCCTTGATGAAGTAGATGCCAGTGATGACCAGGATGGCAGCTGGGATCACGATGGACCAGCCGTACCATGCACCGGCGCTTGCCAAGCCGCTAACGATGAATGGCAAAAGGAATTGGGCACCAGAGATGAAGGCCTTCAAAACCACGTTGGACGTACCCTTAGCATCTGGGAAGATTTCCATCAGGGCTGGATAAGTACCAGTGTCCAGGAAGGAGTTGGCCATCCCGGCGCAGATCCCCAGGATGTAAGCCACAGTTACGCTCTTAGAGAAGAGCAAGCCAACGAAGAAGATCAGGTAGAAGACGATCCCCAGTTGGACAAAAGGCTTCCGGCCAAACTTGTCAGACAAAATACCGGAAATCAGCAAGTTGATGATCCGGCCGATCCCTAGTGAGGAAACGACAGCAATCGCACCCGTGGTAGTCGTGCCCCATTGGTGGGCCAGGTTGGTCGCGTTTTGTGAGATGATGATGACGCCCATGCCGTGAACAAAGTAGTTCATGTATAGCATGAAAGCCGTCAAGAGGTATTTGTTCTTTTTCATGATTCTTACTCTCTACTAAATTAGTTTTGGTCCATGATTTCTTGGATGTAGTCAGTTGGCATTTCCTTGCCAGTCCACAGCTTGAAGGCAGCAGCACCTTGTTCGATCATCATGCCGATCCCGTTGTAGATGTGCTTGACGCCAGCTTTTTCAGCAACTTCCATCAACTTAGTCTTGCGAGGAGCGTAAACAGTGTCAGAAACAACCATGTCTTCGTGGAACCAGGATGGGTCGTCAACCAGGGTTTGGTCTTGGAGTGGGTTCATCCCTACGCTAGTAGCGTCGCAGTAGATGTCGGATTCAGCGATGGACTTCTTGAAGTCTTCTCTGTCTTCCAAGTGGTGAACAGTTGCTACGCAGTCAGTTTCCTTGTTGATAGTGTCAACGTTCTTGACTGCTTGTGCCCACTTGTCGTCGTTCAAGTTGAAGATGCGGATTTCCTTAGCGCCAGAAAGTGAAGCAGTCACAGCAATTGGAGTAGCAGCGCCGCCGGCACCGGCCAAAGTGATGACCTTGCCCTTAACATCTTGGCCGTCCTTGTTTAAGGCTCTCAGCCAGCCCATGCCATCAGTGGTGTAGCCAGTGAGTACGCCGTGGTCGTTAACGATGGTGTTGACGGCGTCGCACATTTGGGAAGTCTTGTCCAGCTTGTCCAGGTATGGGATAACCTTTTTCTTGTTAGGCATTGAAACGTTTGAGCCGCGCATGTCCAAAGTACGGATGGCATCAATGGCAGCTGGCAGCTTTTCATTGTCGATTTCAAAGCAAAGGTAGGCACCATTTAAGCCCAACTTAGCAAAAGCGTTGTTGTGCATGGTTGGTGACATGGAGTGACGGATTGGGTAAGCCATCAAACCAACCAAGATGGTGTGACCGTCCAGCCAGCCAGTAATTGGGCCGTTAACGCCCTTAACCGTAGTTTCTTCGATCTCGTTGTTTCTTTCGTCTGCCATAGTTAAATCTCCTTAAAACAGCATGTTACTTTTTTCTCAATTCACCATTATGTTATCGTTTTCAATGATGGAAATAAATAAGGCTGTTTCTTTTAATTAATCAAAGACTTTTATTGTTTTTTAAATCACGCTACAATAATGGTATGAACCAGTAAATTTTTAGCATATCGAGAATACGAGTAACAGCGCGTTTTTTAGGAGGCAAACATGAATATTCGGCACCTGCGCTTTTTTGTCGAGCTGGCAAAGACAGAGCACATGGCCAAGTCAGCGGAAAAATTAGGCATTTCACAACCATCCTTGTCCTATGCCATCAGCAGCATTGAAGAGGAGTTGGGCGTTCCCCTGTTTGAAAAAGACGGGCGCAACATCCGCCTGACCAATTACGGCAAGATTTACCTGGAATACGTCAAAAGCGGCCTGAACGACCTGGACCAGGGCAACGAGTACATTGCAGAGCTTTTAGACATCAACCGGGGCCACATCCGGATCGGCTTTACTTTTACCATGGGCCAGGACCTGATCCCGCAGCTGATCTACGAGTTTAAGCAAGAGCCAGACACCGAGAACATCTCCTTCTCCTTTGTGCAAGGAACGACCGAGGAATTGGTGGAAAAGCTGGTCAACGACGACCTGGACCTGGTCGTTTCCTCGGCGCCGGACACGCCGGCCTTGGAAGAAGAAGTGACCATCACCCACTTGGTGGACCAGGAAATGCTGGCGGCGGTGCCTTTTTCCAATCCTTTGGCTAAAAAGGATTCCGTCAGCCTGGCCGAGCTGACCAAGTACCCGCTGATCTACTACAGCAAGGAGAGCGGGCTGCGCAAGCGGCTGGACAAGATGTTCCGCGACGCAGGCTTGACGCCGAAAATCGTCATGGAGTCGATGGAAGACCACACCATCATCGGCTTCGTCCACTGGGGCTACGGGGTCGCCGTGATCCCCCACCTGCCGCAGCTGGACCCGAAGACGGTGAAGCTTTTGCACATCGATGACAACGTGGGCATCCACCCGATTTTTATCGTGAAAAAGGCTAACCACTTCTTGACCCCAGCAGTCACGCGCTTTGAGGAGTTCATTCTGACGTACTGCCGCAAACATTATAATAACGAGCACAAGCTGGTGTAGCTTGGCTGTGTTGGACGCGCTATTTGGCGCGTTTTTATTTTGGGCTGGCGGCGGTGTGACGGGGGGTGGTCCCCAATCTATGTCAACTCAAATCGGTTGACTCAACTTGGGGGAGATTTTCGCCAAAATCCAGCTCGGTTGACATACTTTGGGGGAGATTTTCGTCAAAATCCAGACCGGTTGACATACTTTGGGGGAGATTTTCGCCAAAATCCAGACCGGTTGACATACTTTGGGGGCAACCCCATCCCACAGCTAAATAAAACAAAAACGCCGAATCTGACGATTCGGCGATACCTAAAAAGTTTTTGTAAGAGAGATTATCAACGTTAAATTAGTGGCTGGCTCCGCTGGTTACGTCTGGCTTAGGCGCCGGAGCGGCGTGGTGGCTAGCCCCCGTCACTGCTTCAACCTTAGGCGCTGCAGGCGCAACACTAGCGCTCGTCACCACGTCAACCTCACGGTTGTTACAGTTGTCGGCGGCGGCGGTCCCAGCTACGAAGCCAGAAGCATATGACCAAGAATTCATCATGGATGGCATGGAGTCCTTGCCGTTAGCCCCGCCGACGATTTCACCGGCTGCGTAGAAGTTTTCAACCGGCTTAAAGTCAGCGTCCAGCAGCTGCATCTCTGGCGTTGCTTCGTAGCCGCCCAAGGTGGTGCAGAAGCGCAGCTTTTGTTCGATCAAGTAGAAAGTGTCCCCTTCATATGGGTGCAGGAACTTCGCATCCCGGCCAAATTCAGGGTCGGCACCATTTTTAGCGTATTCTTGGTACTTTTCAAAAGTTTCCTTCAAATTGCCGTATTCCACGCCAGCCTTTTGCGCAACCGTAGCCAGGTCGCCCTTGACCAAAATTGGGCTCTTCTTGCCGTCGTTAGCAAAGAAGCCTTGCACCTCTTCTTCGTTGAAGCCGTACTTCAGCATCAATTCGTAGAAGCGGTCCCAGATGCGTTGGTCCATCAAGACAAAGCAGGTCTTGTCTGGCTCAGCAGCGATGGCGTCGCGGAAGTGGGTGTATGGCAGACTTTCGTTAACCACCCGCTTGCCGGCCCGGTTGACAAAAATAGCCCCCATGTCACTGGCTTCCTTGGTGGAGTAAGTGGTCAGCTTGGCAATCCCTGGTTCAACTTCCAAGCCGTGCGGGTAAACCTTGTACCAGTCCAGGTTGCGGCTGGCCAGGTTCATATTTTTGGCAAAAGTAAAGTAGTCCCCAGTTGAGGTCATTGGACCGTAGTAAGGAATGTCAGTCTTGCCTTCCTTGTAGTCCTTAGCGCCCCAGCCGCCGGCAGCCATGACCAATGACTTGAAGTTAACGGTCGTAGTTTGGTGCTTGCCTTCAGCCACCAAGCTGGTCAAGACGCCCTTGTCGTTTTTCTTCAAGGCTTCTACTCGAGCATCGGTCAGCAGGATCCCGCCCTTAGCTTCAAAGGCCTTGGCAACCTTAGTTACAACTTCGTAAGAGCTTTGACTTGGCATTTCCACCTGGCGGTTGACGCTGTGTTCGATGGTTTGGGTTTCCGCCTTTTGGTAGGTCAAGTCAGCAAAATCAGTGATGAAGTCGATCGCCTTGCCGATATTGTTGGCCAAAAGGTGGGACAGTTCTGGGTAGTTGGTGCCCCGGCATTCCTTGGTAATGTCGTTAAAAAGTCTCTCTGGTGAGTCCTGGTCTGCCAGTGGACCAAACAGCTTTTTAGCTAGTCTTGAACCAGTAGCGGTAACGTTAGACCCGTTCAAGATGGAGGCCCCACCAACGTAGCCGTTCTTTTCCAAAACGACAACCTTCTTGCCCATGGACAAGGCGCGGCTGGCAGCCAAGAGGCCGGCCATCCCGGAACCGATCACGGCCACGTCAACGTTCAAGGTCACGTTCTTGTGAGTGGTGTCGACCTTGCGGGCAACTGGGCGCACGCCGTTTTCAGCCAGGGCCTTTTTACCAGATTCCAAAATGGCCTTGGTCATGATGGAGGCCCCAGAAATGGCGTCAACGTCAAAGCTTTGGGCAGCCAAGACGTTATCGCGCAGCTTGCCAAAGGCCTGGTCAAAGACGGCCTTGGTTTCTGAGCTCTTTGTGACCTTCAAGTCAGCCAGTTGTTGGTCAACGACTTCGATTTCAAAATCAATTTCACCATTGCGCCCTTGTGCTTGGGCTTTGATCGTTTCTTTACTCATGAAATGGTTCTCCTGAATCTTGTTATTGTTGTAAATTTGGTTTATTTTTCTTCTACAATCGCTTTCATTATATAAAAACCGGGCTAGTTAAAAAATAAACAAAGTTCGGTTTATTGATAGAGCCTTTTTATTGTTAAATACGATTCTATAGAAACTAATTGATTATTAAAAGAAATCTATTAAACAAGAGCGCCATTCTGCCTTATAATGGTACAGCCTAAAGAATCAACCTTATAAAAAGAAAAATGGAAGGAACTCAATTTGCACAACCTTGTACTTTCCTCTAAAAAAGCCTCAGTTAAACAGAACACTTTTGACCCCATGCCCAGAAGACTCTTTGCCCTGGCCATCGGCCTCACCCTCAACGCCTTTGGCAACGGCCTGACCATCTCCAGCAACATCGGAGCTGCTCCTTGGGGCGCGTCGGAAGTCAACCTGGCCCACCTCTTTCACGTCAATATCGGGATCGCCATGTTTGTCGTGGGCTCAGCCGTCGCCGTGATCAACCAGCTGCTGCTAAAGAAAAAAGATTTTCTGCGCTTTGCCGGCGAAGTCATCTTCATCGCCAGCTTCAGCTGCTTTATCAACCTCTTTACCGACTTCTTCACCCAGATTGGCCTACCCCATGCAGCTTTAGCCTGGCGGATTGCGGTCGGCTTTTTCGGAATCGCCATCTTGGGCGTTTCAATTTCTTTTTACCAAAGAGCCAACCTGATCATGCACCCCAACGACAGTACGACCAATATCCTGCGCTTTCTCTATTTAAAAAATAACGTCGTGAAAGCCCAGTTTATCAACTTCCTGGTGCCTCTGGGGATGACCGGGATTTGCTACCTTATTACTGGAAAAATTTATTCCGTCAACATCGGCACGCTGCTAATACTTATCGTCAATGGGCCGATGATCGCCTGGGCTGACCGGCACCTTTGGCATAGTCTCCATCACAACGTTAAGCAGCCAAAAGCTATTCATGATTAAGTCTTTTTCGATCCTCCTTTTAGGGGGATTTTTCTTTTGCGTTTGAATCGTTTGATTTTCGTTTGAATCGTTCGAACAAAAGTAATAAGTTATGAGCCTTAACTAAATCTTGACAATCTTTAGAAAAAAGTAATATATTAGAAGCAATACAAAATAAGTAATGTCCGTGAGCATTAGTTTTGGAGGTACAACTAAATAATGGATAATACCCAAAATACAGCTATGTCCACTAACCAAAAGTGGGTTTTGGCATCCATGTCATCTGGCTTCTTGCTGGAAAACATGGACGTCATGTTCTTGTCATTCTCCCTGTCCGAAATCATTGCGCAGATGCACATCTCCGCAGCGGCAGGTGGCTTGATCGGGACCTTCACCAACCTCGGCATGTTCTTCGGTGGCGCTTTGTTTGGGCTACTTGGAGATCGTATCGGCCGCGTGAAGACGTTTAGCTATACGATTTTTCTTTTTGCCATTGCAACTGGCTTAACCTATTTCGCCCACAGCATCAACGTCCTCTATGCTCTGCGCTTCTTAGCCGGGATCGGGGCCGGGGGTGAATACGGCGTCGGGATCGCCTTGATTGCCGAAAACTTTGAATCAAGTCAAATCGGCCGAGCCAGTTCTGTTGCCGCTATCGGGGGCCAGATTGGCTCCATCGTGGCTGCCCTCTTAGCTGCCTGGATCATCCCCAAGTACGGCTGGAACACCCTTTTCCTCTTTGGGATCGTCCCAGTTGTCTTGACCTACTTTGTTCGCCGCCACGTTAAGGAAAGCGACGAATTTCTGAAGGCCCATGAAAAAGCCCAAGAAACCCACGAAAAGATTTCCTTCGGCCGCCTGTTTGAAACGCCGCGCCTGGCCTTGCAGACTTTGGGCCTGATGGTGATGACCATCGTTCAAATTGCTGGTTACTTCGGCCTGATGAACTGGCTGCCATCCATCGTGCAAAAGAAGCAGGGCTTGTCCGTTTCCGGCTCTTCTTACTGGATGATCGCCACTATTGTAGGCATGAGCATCGGGATGATGGTCTTTGGGACCGTGATGGACAAGATCGGTCCTCGCTGGGCCTTCGGCATCTTCCTTTTGGGCAGTGCCATTGTGGTCTTCGCCATCGTCAACGTCACTAGCTACTGGGCTATGCTCTTTGCTGGCGCTTTGACTGGCTTCTTCTCTAACGGGATGTTTGGCGGCTACGGCGCGGTGATCAGCCAGCTTTACCCAACCGAAATCCGGTCAACGGCTAACAACCTGATCATGAACACCGGCCGGGCCATCGGCGGCTTTTCATCCGTGATCATCGGCCTCTTGATGGACCACTACAACCTGTACGTGGTTATGGGCTTCTTGTCCGCCTTGTACATCATCAGCTTCTTGGTCATGATCACCCTGCCTGGGCTCAAGCAGATCCAAGCTGCTAAGAAGCAGGCCAAGGCCTAAACTTAACTTTGTTAAAAAATATTACCCATACCATGTCAAAAGAGTCTCAGCGCTAGCTGAGGCTTTTTAATTTCTTCACAAAGTTAATGATTCCACTTTCAAAAAGTTGGTGAAGCGTTTACTAATAGGATCATTTTTAAATAATCAAAAAAGTGAGCAATTTTTTTGATTATTGCCACAAATCAGAGTATTATATACTTCGAAAGTTATGCGGCTAGTTATTTTTCTCATTTTTTCTCCTTCAGTCGTTATAATTTTCGGTACCTGCTAGTCGCAAGACCGGCAGACCTCTTATGGCAGCGGCTATGCCTTAGTATGCTTTTGCTTTTCTATTTATGTTACTTGTTTTTTTAACCAAGGCATAGTCAAGCCAAACGATATGTATTTCAACATTTTTCGGTTCCTGTCTGTATAGACAGATAGACTTATTTTTTCCTTACTCATCACATGCGACTGGGGTTATTTACTCCTATCACTTTCCTCAGTCGCTTCAAGTGCACTACATAATGTAGCAAACTTAAGTTTTATCACATCACATTTCTAAAGAAGCAGCCCTCCCAGGCTGCTTTTTTGTTTTCAGGGTGCATGGTGCACAAAAGTTGACTCAACTAGCCAAATCGTTGCTCATGATCTTACTCAAGTAACGAAAATACTGCTCACGATCTTACTCAAGTAGCCAAAATACTGCTCACGATCTTACTCAAGTAACGAAAATATTGCTCACGATCTTACTCAAGTACGGAAAAAGCTGCTCATAATCTTACTCAAGTACG
>NZ_JBJFHB010000095.1:15444-20023 GCF_051893255.1 Lactobacillus sp.
ATCTTACTCAAGTACGAAAAAAGCTGCTCACGATCTTACTCAAGTACGGAAACAGCTGCTCACGATCTTACTCAACTGAACCTTCTACTCAAGTAGTTGAGTAAATTTTGGGCCGGCATCTTGGCTACTTGAGTATGTTTGTGTGCAGCTTTTTTTAAAAAACGATTTACTTGAGTAAACTTTGGGCAGCTGGAACAGTTACTTGAGTCACTTTTTGTGCAAGTTGCGGCAACCCACATCGCTCCAAACAAAAAACTTGCCCAAGACTGGATGATACCTAATAGTTATTAGCATTTTTTCCGAAAAAGTTCAGTATAATAGAATAAAGAATTACGAAATACTATCTCTTAGGAGGCAAAAAATGACCAGAAAAGTGTTATTAGTCGGCGACGGTGCGGTTGGCTCCAACTTTGCCAACGACCTGCTGCAAGCTACTCACGTGGATGAATTAGTCATCTGCGACCTGTCAAAAGACCGGGCAACTGGCGACAGCTTAGACCTAGAAGACATTACCTACTTTACCGGCAACACCCAAGTGCACGCTGGCGAATACAGCGACGCGCATGACGCGGACGTGGTTGTGATCACAGCCGGCGTCCCCCGCAAGCCAGGCGAAAGCCGCTTGGACCTGGTAAAGAAGAACGCAGCCATCTTAAAGAGCATCGTCGACCCAATAGTTGCCTCCGGCTTTAAGGGGATCTTCGTGGTTTCCGCTAACCCGGTTGACATCCTAACCACCCTGACTCAGAAATTGTCTGGCTTCCCGAAGAACCGAGTAATCGGGACCGGGACGTCACTTGACTCAGCCCGCCTGCGGGTCGAAATTGCTAAAAGGCTCAAGGCTCCCATTGAAGAAGTCAATGCCTGGGTTTTGGGCGAGCACGGCGACAGCAGCTTTGAAAACTTCTCTAGCGCCGTCGTTAAGGGCAAAAAGCTGCTCAGCTACCCAGAAATCACCCCAGAGGCCTTAGAAGAAATCGAAGCCCACGTCCGGCAAAAGGGCGGTGAAATCATTGCCAAAAAGGGCGCAACTTACTACGGGGTTGCCCTAATGCTGGCTAAGATTGTGGCAACGATTTTAGACAACCACGACCTGGCCCTGCCCCTGTCAGCCCCAATCAACGGCGAATACGGCATTGAAGGCGAACTTTACTTAGGCACCCTGGCCATCATTAACGGTCAAGGGATCAGCCACGTTTTGGAATTACCATTAAACGAAGAAGAAACTGCCAAGATGCAGGCCTCGGCCAAGACCATGCAAGAAACACTGAAGCAGCTGGAAGAATAAAGAAAAGGTCATTAGATCCATAGATCTAATGACCTTTTTGCATAGAGTTAAAGTCCCTTGATTAGATAAAAAGCTCGCTAGATTACCTAGCGAGCTTTTAGCTATACTATTCACTTTTTTACAGAACCATCTTCACAGCACCGTACATCCCGGCATCGTTGCCAAGCTTAGCCAAAGCAAATTCTGCACCTTCTGAAGCGTGGAAGGCTGCAGCTACAAAGTGCTTTTGCACAGTGTCAATCAAGATTTGGCCAGCCTTGGAAACCCCGCCGCCGATAACGTAAACTTCTGGGTCGAAGACGCAGGATACTGAAGCTAAAGCAGTACCTAAAGTTTCACCAACAAAGTCTACGATTTCTAAGGCCAGCTTGTCGCCATCCTTAGCGCAGTCAAAGACCGCCTTAGCATCAGGATCTTTAATATCTCTTAAAGCAGATGGCTCGTTGCTGCTCGTCAAGACTTCCTTAGCTCTTCTAGCAATCCCCGTTGCAGAAGCGTATTGTTCCAGGTGCCCCTTCTTGCCGCAGCCGCAAAGCTGAGTTTCTTCCTTATTAACCAAGAGGTGACCGATTTCACCAGCTGCCCCAAAGGCACCGGCAATAATCTTCCCGTCGGAGATAATGCCGCCGCCGACACCAGTCCCCAAGGTAACCATGACAACGTTTTGGTGGTTTTCACCGCCACCTTGCCACATTTCACCAAGAGCAGCGGCGTTGGCATCGTTAGCAACCTTAACTTCGCTGATCCCAGTCAAAGTGCGCACTCTTTCAGCAACGTTGAAGACGCCCCAGCCCAGGTTAACGCAGCGGTTTACGATTTCGTCATCCAGGATTGGGCCTGGAACGTCGATCCCGATACCGGCAACGTCTTCCTTGCCGATGCCCAGTTCGTCGATCTTGGCTGCAAGAGAATCTGCGATGTCTGGCAGGATCTTCGTGCCGTTAGCTTCTTTTCTAGTTGGGATTTCCCACTT
This sequence comes from Lactobacillus sp., assembly GCF_051893255.1. Lineage (GTDB taxonomy): Bacteria > Bacillota > Bacilli > Lactobacillales > Lactobacillaceae > Lactobacillus. Next base: position 17,706 of record NZ_JBJFHB010000095.1, read on the forward strand.
TTGCGCCAGCTTGCCACTAGCTTCAAACAAGCCGATCTTAACCGTCGTACCACCAATGTCTACGCCAAATGCATATTTCTTCAAGATAATTGCCTCATTTCATTTGTCCATTTTTCAACTAGTACTATTATAAGGAAAAAAGGCGAATGCTGGAAGCGTTTGAACCATTATTTTTGGGCTAAGCGGTATTAGTTACCGGTAACATGACGGGGCTTCGATTGTCTGAGTCTCCTAGATATATTATCTACTTTTGTCTAAGTCTCCCCGGTGTATCATCTACTTTTTGCCAGGTCTCCCCGATATATCATCTACTTTTTTAAAAAAGCTTCCAGACTACTAGATGATATACTGGGGAGACCTCATGTCCGGCGGTTGATAGACAAAGGAGACCTCACATCGAGCAGTTGATAGACAAAGGAGCCCCACGCCGTCACCGGACCACACCCACTAACCATAGAAGTTCTTTTCGAAGATTTCCTTAGCTAGTTCCTTATCTTGATTAGTCAGAGCTGGATTGCAGTCAATATTGCGCAAATACTTTTCCTTACGGTCAAAGGCTAGCCACTTTTCAGGATTGCTTTTAGCAAAGGAAAAACTGATCCCCACAATCTTGTTAGACCGACCCCGCTTAAGCTCATAGGTCAGATTTTTGAAAAAAGGAACCAGATAAAGGAGAGCCCGATCAATCATTTTTACTACAGCATAGTTTGGATAGCACTCAGGCATCCCCAAGTATTGTCGCAGTTCCTGAAATGAAGGCTGGTAAATCCCTACTTCCGCAAACTGGACGAGCTTTCGAAATAAGGACTTGGCGTTGGACGACTTGATGTTTTTGAACAAAAAGCTATTCCATGAAGTAAAGTCGCTGCTGTAATTGTTAAAAAGCGGCAAATACCGACCATTGGCCACTACCGTTAATTTTCCGTCTTTGTAATTTACCTGCTGAAAAAGCGGCATTACCTGCATCGCTTCAGCCAGCCCACTAACCGCTCGGTCCAGCTTGGCATGCACCCGAATGCGGTGGTCAATCGCCTTATTCAGCTCATTTGCTGAAATTTCAAGTTGCGTTTGCCCCTGACCAAAAAGCCGCGCCACAATCTGCCAAAAGAAATTTTGCTGGTTGCAAGTCAGTCTTCCTAAAGGGGCATCATTCAAAGCCAAATTATAGGTGACGTTTTGTTCAATTGGCACATGATAGCGTACTGCTTGATCCATCTGAACCAGCTGGTCCAAATCCGGCTGGGTTAGCTGCAGTCGGATATTATTTGGATAGCTTCTCTTGTTAAAAAGCCGACTGTTTCTAATAACTTGTTCAATTAGCTTGATCTGCTTTGGTGCTAGCGAGTACGGGTTAAAGCCTTCATCGATCAACACGTTCAGGTAGTCCAAGTTGACCGCCGTAGCGCCATAAGTTGGCAGCTTTTCTAAGTTATTGATGCCAAAATCCTGATTGCTGTTACGTGAAACAATCACAATAACATTTTTAATTAGCCTCTGGTGCACTGGAATTCCCGCTGCTAGCAGTGCCTTTCGAACGGCATTTCTATGGTAGCTGATTTGACTGTAGATGTCTGGCGCGAGACTTTTAAAATTAAAAGTACTGTCGTACAGACTTCTCGTCTTAACTTCGATACAGTAAATCCCAGTATTGGTGACAACTAGGTTATCGATTTGGTTGTCAAAAGTCCGATACTGCTGACCATATTCATAAGGCAGAACTACATTGCGAAAAACAGCGTTTGAGTCATTGACTACTTTTTTCATTGCTTGGTCAACTAGACGCTCACCAGCATCTCCAGCCACCAGATTCTCAACGTTGCTTAGCTGATCCTGTGATAAGACTGGCTTAAGAGTGCCACCACTTAACTTGTTGTAGCTAGTCTGAACCTTGTTGATCCACTTGAGCTTGCTGATATTGTCAGCCGACAGCTGAACCTGGAGGTTGTAGTTCGGGTTGTACCGCCGCTCGAGTGCAAGTGCCGATGCCACGACATCGTCATTGCTGATTTTTTCTTCTTCGGCGGTTACAAACCACCTTTGTAGATGTGAGTTCATTTTTCAGTCTCCTTGTTTTGTAAAAGAATTTGCTCTTCGAAAAATACCCCCCACTTTTTATTACGCCAAAAAAACGATTTTTACCGAAAAAAGTACGAAAAAAATTTTTTGTAAGAACGAAAGGGGCTCAGAAGACTGAATTAGGCCTCCTGAGTATATCATCTACTTTTGTCGTGGTCTCCTGGATATATTATCTACTTTTTGCCAAGTCTCCCCGATATATCATCTACTTTTTGCCAGGTCTCCCCGATATATCATCTACT
>NZ_JBJFHB010000096.1:0-19644 GCF_051893255.1 Lactobacillus sp.
AGCCAACCCAGAAATGGATTGGCTTAAAGATTGATAGCAATTATTCTTAATGGTTGTCAATAGCGCTGTTCAGCCGCTTGTGCCAGATCAAAAAGACGATCAAAGCAAGTGGCACCACGACTAGCTGCACCAGGTAAAGGTACTGGATTGGCAAGGCCTTAACGACCACCCCGGCCAGCATGGGCCCAAAGGCCATGGAGATGTCTAGACCCAGGTAAAAGGTGCTCGACCCCAGCCCTTGCTCATCAGCTGGTGACAAGAGCAGTGCCGTTGACTGCAAAACTGAGTAAATCAGGCCATAGCCAACTGCCATGCCGGCTGCCCCTAGGGCCATCATCAGGTTGTTGTTCATGTAGGCCAAAACGACCAGGTAAAGAGCCGTAGCCACTAGGCTCAGCCAGAACCAAACGCCAAAGCGCACCGTGTCAAAGTAGTTCTTCAAAACCGTTCTGATGACCAGCAAGACGATGGCATAGATGAAGAAGAAGCTCCCAACGGCAACTGACATGTGCATCTTGGCAACATAGGTCACGATATCGGCCTGGGTAATGAAGTAAGGCAGGCCAAAGCAGGTGGTCAACAGGGCTACTGGCAAGGCGTTGACCGAGATCAGCTTGAACTTCTTCTTTTCGCCCGTCCGCTTCTTAGGAACCGCCCGGTTGCCCACAAACTGGATGATGATGATCATGATCAAGGTCGCCGCTGCTGGCAGCATCATGGTCTGCCGGTAGCCAATTACCTTATAGAGGTTGATGGAAATGGCCGGCGCAATGGACATGGCCAAGGCGTTCATCAAACCGTACAGGCCCATGGCAGCGCCGACGTGCTGGCGCGGCACCAGAAAGGCAATCCAGGTGGTCATGCAGACGGTACAAAGGACGAAGCCGGTCCCGTTGATGATTCTAAATAAAAGCAAAAAGCCGCCGTTTGGCGAAACGATGTAGCCGACAATCCCGATAAAAATCAAGACCCCGCCAATAAAGGACAATTGGTACTTCGAAAACTTGTCAGTCAAATTGCCGGCGATTGGCCGCAAAAACATGGCCGCAAAGCTCATGATCCCGACGATCACCCCGGCTAATACCGAGCTGGCCCCCAGGCTTTCGGCGTAGCCGTTGATCAAGGGGTTGTTAAACATGGTCCCAAACAAGAAGAGAAATGAAGCAATCATGACCAAGACCACGTCTTTAGAATAAATTGACTTGCTCTTTTCCTTCTCCAGCCGTCCTTGGGGGGCGGCAATCGTTTCACTTTTACTTGCCATGGACTAACCTTCTTACTGTAATCTGCTAAATCTTTTTCTTATTAAAAAAATGATACTTAAAAACAAATTAAAGTGTATCACAATTCAACCCTTAAAAATCACAACTCTCCTTTTCCCTTCTTTTAAATGCTTTCTTCAATTTGTTAACCGCTTTCTATTCAGATCTAACTTTATTTTTTTAAGTCCAATAATTACTGGTAAATGATGACGCAAAAAAAGATCCGCCAAAGGCGGATCTTCTAAGCTTAATTAGTTGTCAAATTCTTAATTTTAGTAGTTGAAGTAGCGCTTAACTTCCCATTGAGAAACTGATTGAGTGTACAGAGACCATTCAGTTTCCTTCATTTCCAAGAAGCTGTCAACGATATGTTCGCTGAAGGCTGACTTGATAACGTCGTCTTCCTTGAAGGCCTTGATGGCGTTGTGCAAAGTTGATGGCAATGGCTTGATGCCAAGCTTGGCTCTTTCATCGTCAGTCATTTCAAACAAGTTGGAAGTTACAGGTGCCATTGGCAACTTGCCTTCCTTGATGCCAGTCAAACCAGCCTTCAGGCAGGCAGCCAAAAGCAGGTATGGGTTAGCAGTTGGGTCAGCTGAACGCATTTCCAAACGGGTACCAATTTCGTTGGCGTTTGGAATTCTAACCATTGGTGAACGGTTGCGGCTTGCCCATGAGATGTATACAGGAGCTTCAAAGCCAGGGATCAAGCGCTTGTATGAGTTAACAGTTGGGTTAGCTACGCAGGTAATTGCGCGGGCGTGTTCCAAGATCCCGTTCAAGAAAGTCAAAGCAGTGGTTGACAGGTGGTATTGACCATCCTTGTCGTAGAAGGCGTTCTTGCCATCCTTGAACAAAGACATGTTGGTGTGCATCCCGTTACCAGCCAAGCCTTCAACTGGCTTAGCCATGAAGCTTGCGTACAAGTGGTACTTGCGGGCAATGGTCTTAACTACCATCTTGAAGGTTTGCAGCTTGTCAGCAGTTGCCAAAGCGTCGTCGAAGCGGAAGTCGATTTCTTGTTGGCCGTCACCTACTTCGTGGTGAGCAGCTTCAACGCGGAAGCCGATCTTTTCCAAGGTTTCAACGATTTCCCGCCGACACTTAGCGCCTTCGTCTTCTGAAGCCATGTCAAAGTATGAGCTGTGGTCTGAAACCTTAGTAGTTTCTTCGCCGTTTGCACCTTCCTTGAAGAGGAAGAATTCAGCTTCAAAACCGATGTTGAAGCGGTCAAAGCCCATGTCGTTCATTTCGGCGATAACCTTCTTCAAGTTGTTGCGTGGGTCACCAGCAAATGGAGTGCCGTCAACGTTGTGAACTGAGCAAACCAAGCGGCCGATCGTGCCTTCTTCAACGCTAGTCCAAGGCAAAACAGTCCAAGTTGACAAGTCTGGGTACAAAACCATGTCACTTTCTTCCAAGCGAACGAAGCCATCGATTGATGAGCCGTCGAATCTGGTTTGGTTGCCCAAAACGTCGTCCAATTGACTTACTGGAACTTCCAAGTTCTTCAAAGTGCCGTTGATGTCAGTGAATGCCAAACGCAAAAAGCGAACATTCTTTTCTTCTACTTCTTTACGAATTTCTTCTTCAGTAATTACTTTGCTCATGTTCTCACCTTTAAAAAATCAAGAATAAATTGTGATCAACTAATCAATTGGCTCTGTGCTAATCGATGCTTTAAAGATACCACTCAAAACGGCTCAGGTCAAATTGGTCTAAAAACTTTTAATAAAAAAAGGTATTTTTGCCGTTTTACTTAAAAAAAGTATCTTTTACAGCATTTGTAATCGCTATCTTATCGTGAGCAAAAGTTAGACCACCTTGCATGTAAAGGGCGTAAGGTGGGCGCAGGGGACCATCGGCAGAGAATTCCATGGTTGAACCAGAGACGAAATTACCAGCTGCCATGATGACCTTGTCTTCATAGCCCGGCATGTCGCTTGGGATCGGGTCAACGAAGGAGTCAATAGGCGAATTTTTCTGTACTTCTTTCGTGAAATTGATCATCTTTTCCGGATCATTGAAGATAATCGTCTGAATCAGGTCAGTCCGCGGATCGTTCCATTTAGGAGTGACATCGTAGCCCATCTTTTCCAAGAGAGCTGCGGCGTAAATCATCCCTTTGATGGCTTCCCCGGTCGTGTGGGGTGCTAGGAAAAAGCCTTCGTAGAATTCATGCATGTTGGTCAGGGTAGCCCCTTCTTCTTTGCCAATGCCAGGAGCGGTCAAGCGGATTGCCGCATTTTCAACGAGTTCTTCTTTACCAACAATGTAGCCACCCGTTTGAGCAATGCCGCCTCCGGCGTTCTTGATCAAAGAGCCCGCCATAAAGTCGACGCCGTATTCGGTTGGCTCATGCTTTTCAGAAAATTCCCCGTAGCAGTTGTCAACAAAGACCAAGCTGTCTGGAGAAGTCTTTTTTACAAAAGCGGTCATTTCTTTGATCTGGTCGACCGTGTAGCTTTGCCGGGTGTCGTAGCCGCGAGAGCGCTGGATGACCACGATGTGTGGGTTGTCGCGCTTTAAGACCTTTTCAGCTTCAGCGTAGTCCACCCCGCCTTCAGCAGTCAGCGGTACGTATGAAAACTTTACGCCCTTTTGCATCAAGGTGCCGCGTTTTTTTGGCGCTAAGCCAATCACCTGCTGCATGGTGTCATAAGGCATCCCGGTCAAATAAGTCAGGGTCTCACCTGGCAAAAGGTTGCCGTCTAAGGCCACGGCCAGGGTGTGGGTGCCAGAGACAAATTGTGGCCGAACCAGGGCATCTTCAGTGTGGAAGACTTGAGCGTAGATTCTTTCCAGCTTTTCTCGGCCGATATCGTCATCGCCATAGCCATTGGTCCCCTTTAAGTCGGCTTCGGCCACTTGGTTATCGGTAAAAGCCTGCAAGACCTTGGCTTGGTTGTAAACGACCTGGTCGTCGATTTCTCTTAGGCGGTCTCTGATTTGCTCGTCAACTTCTTTGACGATCCGCGCTAATTCTGCTGGTAATTCTTTCATTTTGTTGCCTCATTCCTTTTATTTCTTATTTTTTAATTTTTATTTTCTGTTTTACTTCTTTTGGTATTTAATTTTTGTTTTTTACTGTTATCTATTTTACCGCTTCAGCCAGTCATTAACTGCCTGAACGATCTTTTCCTGGCAGTCTGGGTCATCCAGGGGGTCAAACCAAGTCACCGGTAACTTGTTTCTAAAGTAAGTCAGCTGCCGCTTAGCGTAGCGCCGCGATGCCGTCTTTAGCTTAATCACGCACTCTTCTAGCGTAGCCTCCCCTTCAAAGTAAGGGAAAAATTCCTTGTAGCCGATCGCTTGCAGGACCTGGTGCTCTTGCTCCCGGTGGTCATAGACAAAGCGAGCTTCGTCAAGTAAGCCTTGGTCCATCATCAGGTCGACTCTTTGGTTGATTCTCTGGTAAATCTTGTTCCGATTGCCGTTTAAGCCCACGATCAAATAGTCATACCGGGGCGGAATCTCTGCTTGCTGACCGGAAAAAAGCTGCCCGGTGCGGCTGATAACGCTGAGGGCCCGCAAGGCCCGCCGCGAATTGGCAACCGGCACCTTTTTGGCCGCTTCTGGGTCGCGCTGGTTTAATTCCTCCCAAAGAGCCTGGGGACCATTTTTCGCTAAAAAATCTTCCCACTCTGGGTCCACGCTTTTGGCTTCATCTTCCTTGTCACCAAGCTGCATTTCATTTAACAAGGCATTGACGTAAAAGCCGGTTCCCCCTGCCAAGATCGGCAGCTTGCCCTTTTGAGCAATCTGGCTGATCGCATCTATCGCTTCATCGACAAAGTTTTTGACCGAGTAGTCGTCAAAAACGGAGTGCTGATCGACCAAATAATGCTTAACTTCAGCTTGTTCAGCCGGCGTGGCCTTGGCCGTGCCAACCGCCACTTCTTGGTATACCTGCATGGAGTCACCAGACACGATCTCGCCGTTTAACTCCTTGGCCAGGCTAATAGCTAAACTGGTCTTGCCAATGGCGGTGGGGCCAACGATGGCCAGTACTTTCTGCATAGTTCTTCCATCTTTCTAGATCACTAAAACATAAAAAAAGCCTGCATGACCATTCGCAGCAGGCTTGAAGTCTTAATTTTTTGAGCTCTTCTTGCGGCCATCCCACTGAGAGTAGCCATCCTTTAGGTAAAAGACCTTGCTAAAGTTGTTCTTGTGCAAGATGTTTGCGCAGCGCAAGGTCATGGTCAAAGAGTCTGAATACAGGTATACAGGCAAGTCTGGCCGCAATTCCTTAAATTGGTACTTAAACATGGTGTAAGGGATATTGCGGGCCCCATCGATGTGCTCACGCTTGAAAGAATCGGCTTCTCTAACGTCGATGATTTGAGCCTTGTGCATGCCGGCCCGGAATTCTTCGTTAGTGAGGCTGCCGCCAAGACGCTTGGACTGGATTCGGGTGTAAGCCCAAAAGCCCAGCATGGTTAATAAGATAACGCCCAAGATGACGTCAAGAACGATTAAAAAACTACTCATTCAAAAAACTCCTTTGTTTTCAGTAACACTTCTTATGATACCGCTAAAAGCCTTCTGGGGCTACTAGTCCAAGCGATTTTCTTTTTCTAGTTTTTTCTCGTATTCATGCTCATGGTTTAAAACCAATTTTGCATTTAAGTAGACCTTCTTTTCCAAGATGCCGGCTTTATAGAGGTTGTCTAGTTCAATGGCCATCAGCTCAATGTCCCACTTGCGCTTGCCGACATGAACCAGGATGCCATACTTTTTTAAAAGCTGCTGGACATCATACAGCGTTTTTAAGGTTTTCATAGACTAACATTCATCCCCAAGCGTAAAGTAACTACAACGTAAATCACGATGCCGGCCGCGGCCAAAACCCGGCCCAGCCGGCCATAGTTTTGGTAGGTCCGGTCGCCTAAGGCAATGGCGAGCAATCCCCCGCTGATCAAACCGCCTAGGTGCCCCAAGATGTCAACGTCTAGCATAAAGAGGTCCAAAACGATGTTGATGACGGCCAAGGCTAAAGCCTGCCGGCCCAAAAAGCTCAAAAGGTCGCTCTCACGGTTCTTAAAGCCAACGCAGGCCATGGCCCCCAAGATCCCAAACAAGGCCGTTGACGCCCCAGCACTGATTGCTTGGTCGCTGCCAAAGGCCAGGGTCAAGAGGCTGCCGCCCATACCTGACAAGAGGTAGAGGGCTAAAAAGCGCCAGTGGCCAAAGATGGGCTCAGCGTATTGGCCGATATAGTAGATCATGATGGCATTTGACGCGATATGCATGATCCCAATGTGCAAAAATTGGGCGGTAAACAGGCGCCACCACTGCCCTTCAACCACGACCGCCGGGTTGTACATGGCTCCCATCTTTAAGAGAACCGAGGTGCTCTCTGAGCCCCCCATCAGGGTTTCAGCGATAAAGACCAAAAACAAGACGGCGACGATTCCAAAGGTCATATAGTTGCGTTTAATATTTTCCATTGGCAGTTTTCCTCCCTTTCTTTTTGTTTATTTTACTCTTCTTCGTTATTTTCTGTCTCTTGACTCTTGATTTCTTTGACAATGATCAAGTCGTCCATGGGAATATCAAAACTTTCCTGCGGCCAAAGCGGCGCTTCAAAATACATCCCTGAATTGACGAGAGAAACCGTCTTAAACTGGTAATCATTTTGGTATTTGGCCAAAAAGCGGTCGTAGTAGCCCCCGCCAAAGCCGATTCGGGCATTGCCAGCTGGGCTAAATCCCAGGCCCGGCACCAAGAGCAGATCAAGATCATTTTTAATCGGGGCTTCTTGACTAGCCACTTCTAAGACGCCAAACTTGGTTTCTTTTAGCTCGCCGCCTGGCTCATAATAGACAAAATCCATCTGCCGGTCCGGATAGCAACGGGCAATGTAGATTCTTTTGCCCTTTTTTTGCAAGCCTTCAATTAAGGGAAAAGTATCGACTTCTAGGGGAAGAGAAAAGGTCAAGCCGATATTTTGGGCTTTTTGGATCCAGGGATGGCTTAGGGCCAAATTGAGCAATTCTTCATCTTCTGCCAGTTTTTCTGGGCTTTTGGCAAAAGTGATTAATCTGTTTCTTTGCCAAGAGCGAAATGCTTTTTTATCCATAGTTGCCAACTTCCCCTTCTAAATTTTCTGCTCTGCATTTTTTTGCCAATAAGCAGTAAAAAACTAGCAAAACATATAAAAAAAGCAGGTCTTTCGACCTGCTGTCTTTTATTACTTAGTCTCGCGGTGAAGAGTTACCTGTCTTTCAACTGGGCAATACTTCTTCAAGGTCAAACGTTCCGGATGCTTACGCTTGTTCTTCTTAGATAAGTAACTTCTGTCGCCACATTCGGTGCATTCTAAAATGATGTTTTCTGCCATTATTTTCACCACCTACAATTTAATATCTGACTGTACAATTATAGCATTTACTTTGTAAAAGAGCAAGGTTTGTTCTAAACAAACTTACTTAGAACTGAATTGTCCCTTGTGCATCTTGTAATAAGTCGTCACCATCGCCTTGGCCATATTCTTGTTGTATGAACCTTCTAGGTCAGGGTCGATGCCGGCAAAGACAATCGCAAAGGCAATCTGCGGGTTGCTTGATGAAGCCCAGCCAACCATGGTTTCGTTGATCAATTCCGTATCGGTTGACTTGCCTGTCTTGGTGTTGTAGTAGAAGGTCTGGGCCGTCCCCGTCTTAGCGGAAATCGACGGCTTGACGTTCTTCAAAGTGTGGGCCGTCCCCCAGCCGTTAGTGCCGTGAACGACTTGGTAGAACCCTTGCTTGATGACAGCTAATTCATCACTGGTCCACGGGATCTTCAGCTGGACGGTTGGCTTCTTATTGTAGTAAGTATAGAAGTGCTTGCCGTCGCTGCTGGTGTGGCCAATGGACTGAACAACGTATGGCTGCATCCGGTAGCCACCATTGGCAATCGTAGACACATATTGGGCCAGCTGAATTGGGGTGTAGGCATCGTAGTTACCATAGGATTCGTCAAGGACGGACCCAGAAAGGATGACCCCCGTTGAAGAGTCATAAGATGAACCTTCAATCCCGGAACTTTCACCTGGCAGGTCGATCCCCGTCTTTTGCCCCAAGCCAAACATCTTGAAGTTGTTTCTCAAAGTCTGGAAGGCCGTTTGCGGCATGGAGATATACTGCTTGGCTACGTAACTAGCCTTGATCCATTTCAAGGTCAGCTGCATCATGTAGATGTTGGAAGAAACTTCCAAGGCACTGGTTGCTGATAAGGAGCCAAAAGTCCCAACTGGGTAAACAGACTTCTTTACTGGTGACCCTGGCAGGTAAATTGGCGTATCAGGCAAGGTGTTGTTGGTTGGGGTAATGACCTTATTGATCAAACCACCAGCCACCTGTGCCCCCTTAACAACAGACCCCATAACAAAGGACTGGTTGATGGTGCCTAAGGCATTGTCAGCAATCTTCTTGGTCGTTGGGTCATAGCTGATCCCCGACATGGCCAAAACGGCCCCGGTATTCGGATTTATCGCTACGGCATAGGCGCCGCTGGACAGGCTGGCTGCCCCAGCGCTTAAAGCCGCATTAAACTGGGTCTTTAAGGCCTTGGTAACGGCAGCCTGGTACTTGGCGTCAATGGTTAATTTCAAGCTGGCCCCAGACTGACCCTTGTAGACCTGCTCGGTCTTGGTAATCTTGTTGCTGGAGTCGCTGGTTACCTTGTAGGTCGCCTTGGTCCCCTTCAAAAGGGCTTCGTATTCTTTTTCAAGATAAGAAGTCCCAACTCGGTCGTTTCGAGAGTAGCCGTTAACCAAGTAGTACTGAAGGTTGTCGCTTGGCAGACCGGTCTTGGTCGTGGAAACAGAACCAATGATACTCTTGATAGAAGAACCATTTGGATAGTAGCGGTTCCAGTCAGTCCCAATGCCAACGCCCGGCATGGAGGACAGGTGCTCGCCAACTTGGGCCATTTCCGTGTTGGTCAAGCCATTTGACTTCAAGTTGATGGTCGACAAGGTCGACGTTCCGGACATCTTGTTATATAAAACCGCAGCCGTCTTTTCTTTTGTCGTCAAAGTCGGCTTGATCTTGGTCTCAACATAAGCCACTTCATAGTTATTGACCTCAGATGTTGACAAAGAACTCTTCTTTTGCGACTTAGGCAAGGCATTATAAACCTTCTTGGCTCTAGCTGAATCAGCTAGATAGTAGTCAGCAATCTGTCTTTTTGTCGGCTTTTCGTCCGTAATTTTTATATAATTACTTAAGGTGTTGGCCACTTGGTACATTTCTTTGGAAGTTGCTGACAGACTTCTCATGTAGGTAATGGCATTTTCGGCCTTGTTGCCGACCAAAACCCGCCCTTGGGAGTCGTACATAACCCCCCGGGGAACGGATTTGGTCATGGTCGATTCGTCAGTCGAATTGACTTCTGAAGAAAAGCGCGTCCCATAGATCAGCTGCAGATAAGCTAGCTGCCCGACCAGCGCCGCAAATAAGATTAAAATAACTCCGACCAGAATTTTCATTCTTAAAGGAGTGTTCGCGGTTTGACTCTTGTTGCCAGTTCCGCTATTCTTTCTAAAATAACTCACGATTAATCATCCTCACTAAGCTATTGTCATTTTAGCAAAAAGCAGGGAACAATTCTATCTTCAAGAAGGGGAGTTAGCTAATTCTTAATGTACTTTTCAAATAAAAATCCTTTTAAAAAAATTAACGGCAACCAAGTCTTGCTGTCCATTATCGCCTTTACCCTGCCGGCCCTCTTATTTGCGGGCTACTTTTTAAGCAAAAAGGGCAACGTCTTAACGGTGGACCTGGGCCAGCAGTATGTCGACCTCTTAGCCTATTACCAGCAAAACCTTCTAAAGCATCCCCTAAAGCTGATTTACAGCTTCTCAAGCGGCCTGGGCGGCTCCATGCTGGGGACGGACAGCTACTACCTGCTCAGTCCCTTTAACCTGCTCTTGCTCTTTTTCCCCCAGACCCTCCTGCCGCAAGCCATCCTCTTGGTGATTTCCACTAAAGTTGGGGCAATCGGCATCAGTGCTTTCTGGGCCTGGCGGAAAAAATTTGCGCTGAGCGACGAATATGTGCTGGCAGCCAGCAGTGCCTTTGCCCTGTCCGGCTTCGTCATTGCCAACAGCTTAAACCTGATGTGGCTAGACAGCCTGATCTTGCTGCCTTGGCTGGTCTACGCCATCGACCAGCTGTTAGCCGGAAAAAAGAATCATTTGCTGATGATTACCTTTTTAACCTGGCTGACCAACTTTTATACCGGCTACATGATTCTGCTCTTTGGCCTCCTTTACTTCCTGTGCCAGTTAGCAATTATTTCGGAAAAAAGAAAGCGCAAGTTCTGGGAATACTTAAAGGCTAGCGCCCTTGGCAGCTTTTTATGTGGGATTGTCCTTTGGCCAACCTTTATCGAGCTGTTAGCCGGGAAAACCAACGCTGACGTCAAGTGGACGCTAAACTTCCAGTTCCCGCCCTACCAACTTTTAGCCAAATTGGTCAACGGGGCCTACTCCTTCCACGAAATGTCAGATGGGATGCCCAACATCTTTATCGGGGCTTCCTTCACCCTCTTGGCCATCCTCTTTTGCTTAAGCCGCGAATTTTCCAAACGGGAAAAATTGGCCAAGGGCTTCTTGCTCGCCTTTCTGCTCTTGTCCTTGTCCTTTACCCCGCTGGTCTTAATCTGGCATCTGGGCCAATTCCCAGTCTGGTATCCGGGCCGCTTCAGCTTTGTGGTGTCCTTTTACGCCATCAACCTAGCCCTAGAAGCCATGGACCGGCAAAAGAAGTTTAACATTAAGCAAAAGATCCTAGCTGCAGTCTGGTCAGCAACCATTTGCCTCTATCTAGGCTTTAACCCCAACAAGTTCAACTTTGTGACTAAAAATGGGCAGATCGCGGCCATCCTGTTTAGCATCGCCAGTCTGCTCTTTATCTGCTTTATCTACGGCTACAGCCGCTTTGGCCAGCACTTCTTCTTGGCCCTGGTCGCCTTTGACCTGGCTCTCAACCTCTTTTTCTCCTTAAACGCCATTTCCTACCAGGAAAACCAGAACTACAGCAAGTTTGCCAAAAACGTTAACGCTGCTACCAACTACCTGGCCAAAAAGGACTCCAGCTTTTACCGGACGGAAAAGTCTTTCAGCCGCTCAGATGATGATCCTTTTACGGGCGACTACAACGGGATTACTACTTTTAACTCCATCAGCAACCACAAGACCTCCAACCTGCTGGCTAACCTGGGCTATGTTCATAACAGCAACTCTTACACCAACCAAGGCGGCACCCTCTTTACCGACTCTTTCTTGGGCGTGAAATACTACCTTGAGCCCAACTATTCTGACGACCGGGTAACTGCCAAGGCCCGGATGCCTTATGACAACTTAAACTACCGAGCCGACCTCGACCTCTACTACCCAAGTCAGCAGCTCAGCCAGCTGAGCATCTTGCAAAACCAGAATGCTCTCCCGCTCATTTTTGCCAGCCAAAGCATTTCTAATAAGATTACTTTTACGCAAAATGACCCAGTCGCAAATCAAGAAGCCCTTTGGACTGGCCTGGGCCTTAACGGCCGCCTCTTTGGTCAAGTCGCCTTGCCACAAGTCCAGTTAAATAACGTCACGGTCAACAAGAGCAACTCCCTCATCTTCAGCAAGAAGAAGGACAACAAGGAAGCCTCGGTCACCTTCACCTTTAAGCCAAGCGACCAAAATTCCTACTACCTGCAATTGCCAGACGCCTTCAACTTTGACAATGCCAGCTTGACGGTCAACGATATCTACTACGACTTTGAAAATCGGGATGACCAAATCCGCCTGGTCAATATCGCAGCTAAGAATCAAAAAAACACCATCAAGGTCACCTTTACCCTGGAAAAAGACAATCTGGACCTAACTGGCCTAGTCTTCTGGCGCTTTGACAACCAGGTCTTTGAGCAAGGAATCCAGCAGCTGAAGAGCCCTAACTTAAAGCTGACCCAATCCGGCTTAAGCATCAAGAGTCAAAAGTTTACGACTGGCAAAAAGCTCTTTGTCTCGACCATTCCATATTCCAAGAACTGGCTGGTCTTTGACAAGGGCCGCCTGGTCAAGACCAAGCTCTTCGCCGGCGCCTTCTTAAGCTTTAACCTGGCCAAGGGCAGCCACCAGCTGACTTTGATCTACCTGCCAACTAGCCTCTTAGTAGGCCTAGCCATCAGTTTGTTAACTTTAATCTTTTTGCTGGTATGCAAAAAGCTCAAGAACTCCAAACGGAGCTCTTGAGCTTTTTCTTTTGCCTGATTAAAGATGACTATGCCTAGTCTTGGCTAGTGCGAACGTCGTTGATGACAACGTCGTAGCTGACGCCAGCTTGGTCAACGTTGATCTTGACGGTTTCGCCCTTCTTGTGGCCCAAAAGTGCCTTGCCAATTGGGGATTCGTTTGAAACCTTGCCGTTAAATGGGTCTGATTGGCTGGAACCGACGATTTCATAGGTTTCAGGTTCATCGTCGCCAACTTCGGTAACAGTGACAAACTTGCCGATACTTACTTCGTCTGGGTCAACGGCATCAGTGTCAACGACAACAGCGTACTTCAGCTGTTCAGAAACGGCATCGATTCTTTCTTCCAGCCGCATTTGTTCATCTTTGGCTGCATCGTATTCTGAGTTTTCAGACAAGTCACCGTAAGAACGCGCAATCTTCAGACGTTCAACGATTTGTGGACGCTTCACGAACTTCAGGTTTTGCAATTCTTCTTCAAGTTGCTTCTTGCCTTCGGCAGTCATTTCATACTTTTTTTCTGGCATGATTTGAATTCTCCTTTATTTAGCGCTTATGCAATGTTAAATATTAGAGTTTAATCGCAAGAATGTCAACCTTTAACGGATGGTTGCGGCTAATTTTTCTTCAAGGGCAGCTTGAACTTGGTCCATCGCCTTAGTAACCACAGCGTCAGTCAAGGTATCCTTTTCGTTCAAGAAAGTCAGGCGGTAAGCCAAGCTCTTCTTGCCATTTGGCAGGTGGGCGCCTTCATAAACGTCGATCACGTCAACTTGAACCAGGTACTTGCCAGCGTTGTCCTTGATTTCAGCTTCAACGCTAGCGTCAGTTACGTCTTGGTCAACCAAAATTGACAAGTCCCGTTCAACGGCTGGGTACTTCGGAGCTGGCTTAGACTTCACGCCCTTGTTCATCAGCGGCAAAATTTCGTCCAAGTTCAGTTCGTAAACGTAGATTTCCTTGCCGATGAAGTTCTTGTCAGTCATGGTCAAGACTGGCGCAATTTGGCCAATCAAGCCGGCATACTTGCCGTCAATGTAGATGGCAGCGGTTCTGGTTGGGTGCATCCCCTTGATGGCTTCTGCCTTGTATTCAACATCAGCCTTAACGCCGGCCATTTCCAAGAGATCTTCCAGTTGTCCCTTGACGTAGTAGAAGTCGATCTTTTCGTCTTGGTGCTGCCAGTTGCTTTGACCAGCCAAGCCCACGTACATGGCAGCCAGGTGTTCATGTTCGTGGTAGTCGCCGCCTTCCATGTCGTAAACGCGGCCGTTTTCAAAGATCTGCAGCTCGGTTTGCTTTCTAGCAAAGTTGTAAGCGGCCGTGTCAAGCAGGCTGCAGATCAGATTTTGCCGCATGGTGGTTCTAGCTGAGTTCAGTGGCCAGTTGACCATAACCTTTGCTAGAGGCTTTTTGACAAAAGTCGTTGCCATTTCTTCGCTGGTCAAGGAGTAGTTGATGGTTTCAGACAAGCCTTGGCCTTCTACCAGGTTGCGCAGGTGCCGCACCTTGGTTTCTTCTTCGGTGTAGCCGCCAGCCAGTTCGCCCGTTTCAGGGTGGGTGGACTTGATGTTGTCATAGCCATAGATCCGGCCAACTTCTTCAAAGAGGTCAGCATCGATGAAGATGTCCCAGCGGCGGTTTGGCACCGTTACCGTGTATTCGTCGCCGTTAGTAGTGATGCCGAAATTCAGCTTGTGGAAGATTTCCACGATTTGGTCCATGGACAAGTCAGTACCCAAGATCTTGTTGGTCCGAGAAGCAGTAGTGGTGATCACCGTTTCTGGCTTGGCCGTGTCAGTCGCCTTCAAGGTGCCTTCGTCGATGGTGGCATCAGCGTTTTCCTTCAAAAGCAAGGCGCAGATATCGATCGACTTTTGGGTTGCATCCCAGTTGATGCCCTTTTCAAACAAGGCAGAAGCGTCAGTCCGGTTGTCGTGGCGCAGAGCCGCTTTCCGAGTCAAGGCTGGGTCAAAAACGGCTGCTTCCAAGATGACGTCAGTCGTGTCATCCTTGATTTCACTGTTAAAGCCGCCCATGACACCGGCCAGGCCAACTGGCTTTTCACCGTCAGTGATGACGATGTCTTGTGGGTCTAAGTCGATCAATTTTTCATTGAGCAGTTCCAGCTTTTCGCCTTCTTTAGCCAAGCGCACTTCGATCTTCTTGGTGTCAGCAAACATTCTAGCATCGTAGGCATGCATTGGCTGGCCCGTGAGCAGCATCACGTAGTTAGTCGCGTCAACCACGTTGTTGATTGGGCGGATGTTGGCGTTCCACAGTCTTCTTTGCAGCCAAAGTGGACTTTCGCCGATCTTAACGCCAGTTACCTTTCTCAGGTAGTACTTTGGCGCAATCTTTTCGTCAGCGACAGCAGTGAAATCGCCGGTCCAGTCTGGGCCATCAGCTTGCACGCTGACTTCTTCAATTTCTGGCTTTTGATCGATCAAGGCGCCGACTTCAAAGGCGGCACCTTCCATGGAAGAAGTGTCGGCCCGGTTTGGCGTGATGTCAAAGTCCAAAACGTAGTCATCCATGCCCAAGGCTTCAAAGACTGACATGCCTGGCTTTAAGTCAGGATCGTGGAAGACCCAGATCCCGTCAGCGTATTTTGGCGGAACCACGCCGTCAGCAAAGCCCAGTTCTTGCAAGCCGCAGATCATCCCGTCTGATTCAACCCCGCGGAGCTTGCCCTTCTTGATCTTGCCATCTGGGAGGCGTGCACCTGGCAAGGCCACGATCACGTCTTGGCCGGCTGCCACGTTTGGTGCGCCGCAGACGATCTGTCTTGGTTCGTCTTCGCCCACGTCAACCGTAGTCTTGTTCAAGTGGGTGCCTTCGATTTTTTCACAAGTCAGGATGTGACCAACAACCAGCTTGCTTAAGCCGTCCATTGGGTGAACGGTAGAGGCGATTTCCACGCCGGACCGGGTCAATTTTTCAGCTAAGGCGTGTGGGTCTACGCCATCCATCTTTAAAAAGTCTTTCAACCAATTGTAAGATACTAACATTAATCTTCCTCCTGACGGAATTGTTGTAAGAAGCGGACGTCATCACTGTAGAAGTCACGGATGTCATCGATGCCGTACTTCAAGATTGCGAAGCGGTCAAGACCCAGACCGAAGGCAAAGCCGCTGTAGACTTGTGGGTCAATGCCAGCTGCGCTTAACACGTTCGGGTGGACGATCCCGGCACCTAAAACTTCGATCCAGCCGGTTTGCTTGCAGATTGCGCAGCCCTTGCCGCCGCATTCAAAGCAGGAAACGTCCATTTCAACGGATGGCTCGGTGAATGGGAAGTAGCTTGGACGAAGACGAGTTTCTCTGTCTTGGCCAAATTCGTGCTTGGCAACCAGTTCCAAGGTCCCCTTCAAGTCGCTCAAAGAAATGTTCTTGCCAACTACCAGCCCTTCCATTTGCATGAATTGGTGGGAGTGGGTGGCGTCGTCATCGTCTCTGCGGTAAACCTTACCTGGAGAGATCATCTTTAAGTCGCCCTTTGAGAAGTCGTGCTTTTCCATGGTTCTGGCTTGAACTGGAGAAGTTTGACTCCGCAGGAGGTGGTCATCGTCAACGTAGAAAGTAGCCTGCATATCCCGGGCTGGGTGGTCCTTTGGCAGGTTCAGCATTTCAAAGTTGTAGTGCTCACTTTCGATTTCTGGCCCTTGGACCACTTGGTAGCCCATGCCGATGAAGAAACGTTCCAGGTCATCTTGGATGATCCGGATTGGGTGCTTAGAACCCATGTGACGGCGCCGACCTGGCAGGGTCACGTCGATCTTTTCTTCTTCAAACTTGGCTTCGATAGCCTTTTCCACCAAGGCATCCTTAGCTTGAGACAGGTTTTCGTTAAAGAGGTCGCGGAGCTCGTTAACCTTTTGCCCAACTTCTCTGCGCTTTTCTGGGGCAACGTCCTTCATTTGGTGAAGGATTTCGGTCAATTCACCCTTCTTGCCGACCAGCTTGACGCGGACGTCGTTCAAGCTCTTTTCGTTTTCTGCTTCTTTGATATCGTTCAGCCCTTGCTCGCGCAATGCCTTTAAGCGATCAAATAAATCCATGTACTTTTTCCTTTCAACAAAAAAAGCCCCGTCCCTAAAAGGGACGAAGCTTCGCGGTACCACCCTAGTTTAGGTCAAAAAAGACCTACACTCTTGACCTAGTAACGGTGGTTAGCCGGAATTGATTAGATCCTACTCGCAAGATGAAATTCACAAGCCTTGCCTTAGTTTCCTTTCAGTTGCCAAGAAACCTCCCTGTTAAAGCTCAGCCTTGCTACTAGTCTTGTTCTTAGTAATTAATTAATAGGATAGGCCAAATTTTAATTAATTGCAAGCAGATTTTTAGATCCACTTGTCGGCCCAGGTATGAACTTGGTTAAAAACTGGCTTGAGCTCTGCACCCTTTTGAGTCAGGGTGTACAAAACGATCTTGCTGTCTTCATCCTTTGACCGCTTGACAATGCCATCGGCTTCCAGTTCTCTCAGTCTTTCAACCAAGACCCGGTCTGAGCAAGCGCCAACTGCGTGAGCTAAGTCCTTAAAGCGCATGGCCTTGGTGTCGCACAAAGAGCTGATAATCAAGCCGTTCCACTTCTTGCCGATAATCTCAAAAGCCTTGACAAAGCGTACGCACAATTCGTAGTTTTCTGCTTTTTCACAGCAAGGCGTTTCTTCTTGGGTTGATTCTAACATCATCCGCGTCCTTCTTTCGTCAGTATTATCCATGTCTAATATTTAAGCACAGTTTACTTACCAAATACAAGCAAAAAGACTTTTAGCTGAAGTGGTAGATCATGATCCCGGCAGCAACGGCGGCATTCAAGGATTCGGCCTGGCCCTTGATGGGGATGTAGAGCTTTTCGTCGGCCAAGGCCGCGATGTCAGGGGACACGCCGTGGGCCTCGTTGCCGATGATCAGGCCCAGTTGGGGCACCGGGGCAAAATCGTTTAGCTGCTTGGCATTTTGGTCCAGCATGCTGGCGTAAACAGGGATGTCGGCATTTTTCAGCTGACTAATGGCGTCAGCCAGATCCTGCTTAATCAAGCTGATGTGGAACTGGCTGCCCTGCATGGACCGCTGCACCTTGGGGTTATACAAATCAACCGTCTGAGGGGACAAAATCACCCCGTCAAAGCCGGCTGCGTCGGCCGTCCGGATAATAGTCCCGACATTGCCTGGATCGGCTAAATCGGCCAATAAGACCCATTTGCCGTAAGTAAAGGTAAACTGGCCCGGCTGCTGCATCTTGACGGTCATAAAGACGTCTTGCGAATTCTTGGTTGAGCTGAGGTGCTTAGCCACGTTGTCACTGATCTTGATCAGCTTGTCATCGTCTAGGTCAAATGGCAAACTGCTTAATTGGGCGAGTGCTTTTTCCGTAGCCAGGATTTCCCGGTACTTAACGTGAGACTTCAGGGCTTCTTCCACCAGGTGGAAGCCTTCGATCAGGTAATACCCGGTCTCTTCCCGGTACTTCTTTTTTTCCAGCTTGCTAATGGCCTTAATTTGGGGATTGTTGACTGATGTTCTTTCTTCCATGATAAAATACTCCTTAGAGATACTATTTTAATCAGAATTCATTAAAAAAGCAAAAAGACAGGTAAGTAAAGTTTAGAAAAGAAGGTCTTAAAAATGGAAACTTGGCAATTTTTAGCCCACGGCATCGTACAAGGGGTTGGCTTTCGCTGGAGCGTGCAGCTGTTAGCCCAAAAGTTGGGTCTGCCTGGCACGGTTAGAAACAATCCAGACGGAACGGTCACTATCGTTTTGCAAGGAGATCCCGAAACTTTAAGAAAATTTAAAGAAGAGCTCCCAGGTGCGTCACAATTCGCGAAAATTTCCCGTTTAGACGTAAAAGTTCTGCCAAAAATGGAAAAAATGCATTCTTTTCATGTATTATATTAAGCGTATCCTAGTTATTTGGAGAGAACTTTTAGATGAAAAAAATCAAAAAATACCTTTTTTCGGCAGCGGGCTTAGCTGCCTTGATGGTGCTCTTGTCTGGCTGCGCTAGTCAAAGTACTAAATCTGGCGCTTTAAAGGCGCCAACTAGTGGTCCTTACCACTTGATCTACCAATGGATCGGGCTGCCCTTGCAGCACATCACCGTTAACCTGGCCCACGCCATTGGCGGGACTAACGGCGCCGGCTGGGCGATCGTCATCATCACCTTGGCCGTCCGCGTGATCATCATGCCGCTGATGCTGAATCAGCAGCACAAGGCCACCCTGCAGCAAGAAAAAATGCGCCGGGTACAGCCGCAGATGGCACTTTTACAAGAAGCCATGAAGACCAAGGGGATGACCCCGGAGCAGCAAATGGCTTTGACCGGTCTGCAAAGAGACATCTACTCCAAGAACGGCATCTCCATGACCGGTGGGATGGGCTGCTTGCCGCTTTTGATCCAAATGCCAATCATGATCGGGATTTACCAAGCCGTTGCCTACTCTAGTGCCTTGGCCAAGTCCACCTTCTTCGGGATTTCTCTTTCAAGCAAGTCCATGCTTTTGGCCATCATCGCCACCGTTTTGGCTTTGATCCAAGGCTACATTTCCTTGATCGGAATCCCAGAAGAGCAAAAGAAGACCATGCAGGCAACCATGCTGATGAACCCAATCATGACCTTGTTCTTCGCCATGTCCTTCTCTGGTGCCCTGGCCCTTTACTGGACGGTCGGTAACCTGGTCATGGTCATCCAGCAAGTGATTACCACCTTCATCGTGCAGCCTCACGCTAAAAAGCGGATGGAAGCTGAACTGAAGGACAAGCCAATCGTGGAGGTCGTGACGAAGGCCAAGATCGATGAGATCTTGAAGCCCGCTGGCAGTGCCGCTACGCCAGCTGCTAAGGCCAAGATCAACCAAGAACACGCTGAACTGCGCAAGCGTAATCAAGGTAAGCAAAAGCGGAAGAAATAAGATATTAAAACGGATCTGCCAGACGGCGGATCCGTTTTTTTGTGCGGTGGTGTAGTGCTATGGCGCAGGGCAGTGTGGTGCCCCCGAAGTATGTCAACCGGGGGGATTTGGGGTGGAGTCGCCACCAATGTATATCAACCGGACTGACTTTTGGCAAATATCGCCCCCGATGTATGTCAACCGGATCGAATTTTGACGAAAATCGCCCCCAATTTATATCAACCGGATCGA
>NZ_JBJFHB010000097.1:0-34363 GCF_051893255.1 Lactobacillus sp.
TTCGGGTATAATTGTTTAGTACTTTAGTAAGGATGCGATAAATTTATGGACTTAAAGAAATTAAAAGAATATCAAAAACACATCCGCAATTTTTCAATTGTGGCCCACGTTGACCACGGCAAATCCACGATTGCTGACCGGATTTTGGAATTAACGGACACCGTTTCAAAAAGACAATTAAAGAACCAGATGCTGGACGATATGCCTTTAGAGCGGCAAAGAGGGATCACCATCAAGATGAACTCGGTGCAGGTGAAATACCATGCTCAAGATGGGGAAGACTACATCTTCCACTTGATTGACACGCCAGGACACGTCGACTTTTCTTATGAAGTTTCTCGTTCTTTAGCGGCCTGTGAAGGGGCGCTCTTGGTCGTTGATGCCTCTCAAGGCGTGCAGGCCCAGACCCTGTCTAACACCTACCTGGCCTTGGAAAACGACCTAGAAATCCTGCCTGTCTTAAACAAGATCGACCTGCCAAGTGCCGACCCCGACATGGCTAAAAGCGAAATCAGCGACATGCTGGGCTTGGACGCTAGCGATGCCGTTGAAGTTTCTGGCAAGACCGGTCAAGGGATTCCGGAGCTTTTGGAGCGAATCGTAACCGACATTCCAGCCCCAACTGGCGACTTGGAAGCACCGCTTAAGGCCCTCATCTTTGACTCCAAGTATGACGACTACCGCGGGGTGGTGATGTCAGTTCGGATTGAAGAAGGCATGGTCAAGCCGGGTGACGAGATCATGATCATGAACACCGGCAAGAAGTATGAAGTGACGGAAGTCGGCGTCTCTAGTCCCCACCCGGTCAAAGAAGACGTCTTGATCGCCGGGGACGTTGGCTACATTACCGCCAACATCAAGTCAGTTCGGGAAACCCGGGTTGGTGACACGATCACCTCTGCCGCTAACCCGACTAAAGAAGCCTTGCCAGGCTACCGGCAGATTCCGCCAATGGTTTATTCCGGGATGTACCCAACTGACAACCGGGATTATGATGACTTAAAAGAAGCCCTGCAAAAGCTGCAATTAAACGATGCATCTTTGGAATTTGAGCCAGAAACGTCTCAAGCCTTGGGCTTTGGCTTCCGCTGCGGCTTTTTGGGCTTACTCCACATGGATGTGGTCCAAGAACGTTTAGAGCAAGAATTTGACCTGGACCTGATCATGACCGCGCCATCGGTTGACTACCATGCCATCATGCCTGATGGAGACGTCAAGCTGATCGATAACCCAGCTGACCTGCCAGATGCCGGTGAATATAAGGAGCTCCAAGAGCCTTACGTGAAGGCCGAGATCATGGTGCCTAACGACTTCGTTGGTCCAGTCATGCAGCTGTGCGAGGGCAAGCGCGGGGAATTCCAGACTATGGACTACCTGGACAAGTACCGGGTTAACGTGATTTACGAAATGCCGCTGGCCGAAATCATCTACGACTTTTTTGACCAATTGAAGTCTTCAACCAAGGGCTATGCCTCTTTGGACTACGAAATTATCGGCTACCGGGCAACCAACCTGGTCAAGATCGACATCCTCTTAAACAAGGAGCCAATCGACGCCTTGAGCTTTATTGCCCACAGAGAAGAAGCCCGTGACCGGGCAGTCCAGATGACTAGTCTCTTGAAGAAGCTGATCCCAAGACAAAACTTCCAAGTGGACATCCAAGGAGCGATTGGTTCCAAGATCATTTCTCGGGCCACCATCAAGCCTTACCGGAAAGACGTTACTTGGAAGATCCATACCGGTGACCCAGACCGGCGGGCTAAGCTTTTGGAAAAGCAAAAGCGGGGCAAGAAGCGGATGAAGGCCGTTGGCCGGGTAGAAGTGCCACAGGATGCCTTTATGGCTGTCTTGCGGATGAATGATGACGACATCAAGGGCAAGTAATGACTAAACTGCAAAAACAAAAGAAAAAGACCGACAAGTCAGCAATTTTTCTGCGAATTGCCGCAACTGTACTGTTGTTAGTTGGTCTGGCTCTGGTTTTCAACCGCCAGATCAGCGCCTTTTTCGTCAAGCAAAATCAAGCCAGTGCCTTAAATGGCCTGACTGCTGAGCAGATTGCCGACAACCAAAAGAAAAAGGGCATGTATGACTTTAGCAAGGTTAAGTCCTTAGGGATCAATGAAACCTTGAAAAGTCGGGTAAAAAACACGGCTGGCGCAATCGGCATTATTGCTATTCCTTCCGTTAACCTGAATTTGCCAATCATGCAGGGTTTGTCTAACGATGCCCTGTCAACGGGCGGCGGCACTATGCGGGCCGACCAAAAAATGGGCCAGGGCAACTACCCCTTGGCTGGCCACTACATGACCGATAAAGGGGCGCTTTTTTCTCCGCTTGAGCGGGTGCAGATTGGCGCTAAAGTCTACTTAACCGACTTAAAGAAGGTCTACACCTACAAGATCTACTACAAGAAGGTGGTAGACCCAACGGCGGTTTGGCTAGTGAAGAATACGAAGAAAAAGATCGTGACCTTGATTACCTGTGCTGATGGCGGGACCAACCGCTGGTCCTTGCGGGGCAAGCTGATCAAGACCGCGAAGGCAAGCAAGCAAAACTTGGGGATGTTTAAGACTAAATGAAATGGCAAGAAAGAAAGGCTGCGCCTTTAGCAAGCGATCTAGCTGAAGAATTTCAACTTAGCCCGTTAACGGCTAAGTTGTTTTCTTTGCGCGGGATCAATACGGCTGAACAGCTCGATTACTGGTTTAATGCAACAGAAGCAGATTTGGCTGATCCCTACCTGATGCATGACATGGATAAGGCTGTGGACCGGATCAACCAGGCCTTGGATAATGGGGAAAAAATCACCATCTACGGCGACTATGATGCTGACGGGATCACGGCAACTGCCATCATGACCGAAATGCTGTCGATCATGGGGGCTGACGTTCACTACTTTATTCCGGACCGCTTTAAAGATGGCTACGGACCTAGCCTTGACCGCTACAAGGATATCGTGGCAGACGGCACCAATTTGATCATTACCGTTGATAACGGGGTTACCGGGATCGAAGAAGTGGCTTACGCCAAAGAGCACGGCGTGGATACGATCGTGACCGACCACCACACCTTTAAAGACCAGATGCCCGATGCCTATGCCATCGTTCACTGCAACTACCCGGGTCAGGACTATCCTTTTGATGACTATTGCGGGGCGGGAGTGGCTTATACCATCGCCCGGGCCGTTTTAGAAGATACAGCCAGCGAATTTTTGGAATTAGCCATGATTGGGACCATCGGCGATATGGTCAAGGTGTCGGGCGAAGGGCATGTTTTGGTCAAAAGGGGCTTAGAGCTTTTAAACGAGACCAGCCGGCCCGGCCTGCGCGCCTTGATCAACAATGCCGGCGTTAATTTTGGCCAGATCAACGAAGAGGACGTGGGCTTTAATATTGCGCCGCGCCTCAACGCCTGCGGCCGTCTGGCAGACGCTTCTTTAGCGGTTAGACTGCTGTTAGCTGAAAGCCCAGGCGAAGCCCAAGAACTGGCTGACCAGGTGGAAAAGCTGAATACCAAAAGAAAAGACCTGACTCAGCAGACCATGGACCAGGCTGACGCCCAGATCAAACAAATGGGCTACCAAGATAAGCCGACCCTGACCCTTTATAACCCGTCTTGGCATGAAGGGGTTATGGGACTGGTAGCCAACAAGGTCGTTGAAAAATACCATAAGCCAACCTTGATGCTGACTAAAAATAAATCCGGGATCGTTAAGGGGTCTGGCCGCTCTGACGCCCGCTTCAACCTCTTTAATGCCTTGAAGCCCCTAGAAGGGCAGTCAATCGTCCAATTTGGCGGCCATGACTTTGCCTGCGGCCTGTCAACGACGGAAGACCAAGTAGCCCAGCTCCGAGCTGACTTCAATGCCAGCTTTGAAAAAGGGGAGATCAAGGAAGAAAAGGTTCAAGAGTACGACGGGAAGATTAATCCGCAAGACGTAAGCCTAGATGCGGTTAATAACCTGCAAGTCGCTGGGCCTTTTGGCCAAGACAATCCTGAGCCAGTCTTTTTGGTTGACCAGCCCAAGATTTCCAGCTTCCGTCCGATGCGCAATGGAGCCAGCTTTAACGTGGGCTCGGTCCGGGCCGTGGATTTTGCCCATCCTTTAAGTGAAACGACGGTGCCTTTTATCAGTCAGATCCTGGTGAAACCGGTCATTAATACTTTTAAGGGCCGAAGCAATGTCCAGTTCCGGGTGATTGACCTGAAGTATGGTCCAAGCCTAGCGGTTTTTGTCCCGCATATCGTTGACTTAAGAGGGCAAGAGGGCCTGCTTGGCTTTGCCGACAAGTACCTGCTTTTCGATGAAAAGAACGTTCCAGTGGCTAAAGAGCATTTTGGCTTAGCCGATGGCCAGCTTGCCTTGGCCAAAAACGATGAAGACCTCAGCCAGGCAATCGTTTCTGTCTTAGACGTGCCAGCCAACGCTGCCCAGCTGAACTACGTTTTGAAAAAGCCGTACCGTCAGCTCTTCTTGCGCTTCCAGCTGGACCGCCTGCCGGGACAAAGTCTGCCAAGCCGGATGGACTTTGGTCAGGTCTGGGAATACCTAGTCCAGCATCCAGGAGAAAAGCCGAATGATTACGTGAAAGCGAGCGCAAGAATTGGTTTGGATCCGGATAGTCTCCTTTTCATCTTGAGGGTGTTTTTTACGCTGGATTTTGTTAAAATGAAAGAGGACAGATTGGTTCCAGAGCAAAGCCCTGCTAAGAAATCTCTAGAAGATTCGGCCTATTATCGGTCAGTGAAAGCAGAGTATGCTTTCGTCAATAAATTACGAACAATCTCTTCAAATGAATTGTTGCGCTATGCGGAAAGCTTAGCGAATGGAGGATTTTAAATGTCAATCGATTATAAGAAGTATATTGCCAGTGTCAAGGACTTCCCTAACGAAGGGATCATCTTTAGAGACATCACCCCAATCTTGCAAAACGGGGAAGTTTTTGCGGCTGCTACCCACGAAATCGCAGAATACGCTAAGAGCCGTCACGCTGACGTGATCGTTGGGCCAGAAGCACGTGGCTTTTTGGTAGGGACCCCAGTTGCCATTGAATTGGGCATCGGCTTTGTACCAGCCCGTAAGCCTCACAAGCTGCCAAGAGAAGTTGAAGCAGCTGCTTACGACCTGGAATACGGCTCAAACGTTTTGGAAATGCACAAGGATGCCATTAAGCCTGGTCAAAAGGTCGTAATTTGCGACGACTTGATGGCCACTGCCGGCACCTTGCACGCAACTAAGGAATTGATTGAACGCCTTGGCGGGGAAGTCGTTGGTGCAGCCTTCTACATCGAATTAACTGACCTCAAGGGCCGGGAAAAGTTCCCAGATGTTGACATCTTCTCCTTGGTTCAATACGAAGGTGCTTAATTAAACAAGCAAGAAAAAGAAATACTACGAAAAAAGCAGTAACCAGCTGGTTACTGCTTTTTGGTATGCTCAATGTGTTCGGTCATGGCATCAATGATTTCAATGATGTCGGGGTCATTGATGGAATAGTAGATAAAGTTGCCATCGCGTCTTTTTTGGACAAATTCGGCCTTGCTCAAAATCCCGAGCTGCTTAGAGACGACAGGCTGGGAGGCTTCGAGGTGGGTGACTAGGTCGCTAACCGGGCTTTCGCCATTTTGCCTGAGGTAAATCAAGATATGAATGCGCAGGCTGTTGCCTAGGATCTTAAAGAGGCGGGCAGCCTCAGCGATTAAGTAGTTGTGGTCCATCGTTTCTTCACTTCCAATTTCGTCTTTATTTCTATACTTAATTATAACGCAAAATAAGGTAAAAAGACTTGACTATATTCCGCTTCGGATATATACTACTAGTAAAGAACATACCAAAAGAGATATATAGTTTTGATGGTACGTATTTTTTATCTATTTAATCTAATTCAACTTGAAAAAAGGAGATGGAAGTAACAATGAATGACAAATCAACCAAAAGCTACATGTGGGTGACGATCTTAAACGTCGCCGTGACGGCGGCTGAATTCGTGGGCGGCTTTTTATCAGGATCCCTAGCCCTCTTGTCCGATGCGGTGCACAACCTGACTGACGTCGCCTCGATCGTTTTAGCCTACGTGGCTAATCTGATTGCCAAAAAACGGAAAAATGAATCAAAGACTTTTGGCTACAAGCGGGCTGAAACCTTAGCTGCCTATACCAATGGCGTGATTCTGGTCTTGATCAGTGCCTACTTGTTTGTAGAAGCCATCCAGCGCTTTTCTAAGCCTGAAGTGATCGAAGGGAAGTTGATGTTTGCCATCTCCCTGGTTGGCTTAGCAGGCAATCTTTTTTCCATGCTGATCTTGATGCGCGGTGCTAAAAAGAGTCTCAATGCCCGGGCACTCTTTTTAAACATGTTGTCTGACACCTTGTCTAGCGTAGCCGTTGTGGCGGGTTCTTTGGTAATTTACTACTTCAAGTGGAACCTGATTGACCCCATCTTGACTTTAGCAGCTTCTGTCATGCTCTTTAAAGAGGCGATTGAGGTCACTAAGGACTCAGCAGACGTCTTGATGGAAGCTAACCCAGATTTGGACTTAAAAGCCATTGAAGGGGCAGTTTTATCCTTCAAAGAAGTTAAGAGACTCCATCACCTGCACGTTTGGCGCTACAGCGATGACACCATCATGCTGGACGCCCACATGAACGTCGATCCGGACTTGTCCGCCAAGCGCATCGAAGAGCTCAGTCAGGAAATTGCGGACCGCTTAAAGACGGAATTTGGCATCAACCACGTGACCCTGCAAGCCGAATGCGGCCGGGGGATGGATGAAGACTTGATTTCCAGCGACAAAGAGAACTAAAATAAGGCCGAAAGGCCTTTTTTCTTTTGAAAATTAAGAAAATAAACGCAAAATGAAAATCTTTTTAAAAACTACTTGCAAAGACCTAAAAAGAGTATTATAGTTACTTCTATAAATTAGTGATTGAATTTTTTAGGAGGTAAGACCTATGGCTAAGAAAGATCTTGATTGGGCAAATATCGGCTTTGGCTATCACCAAACCGACAAGCGATACGTGGACTATTTCCACGATGGTGCTTGGGAAGGCGGCAAGCTGGTAAGCGACCCTAACGTTGTTTTAAATGAATGTGCTGAAACCCTGCAATACGCACAACAAGTCTTTGAAGGGATGAAGGCATATACCTGGAAGGATGGCTCCGTTGTTGTCTTCCGTCCAGACCAAAACGCTGAAAGAATGTACAACTCAGCAAAGAGAATCGAAATGGAACCTTACCCAAAGGACAAGTTCGTTGAAGCCATCGACGAAGTTGTTAAGGCTAACGTAGACTGGGTTCCACCATACGGTTCAGGTGCATCCCTGTACATCAGACCTTACGAAATCGGTACTACGCCAATCATCGGCGTTGCGCCAGCGCAAGACTACATGTTCAGAATCTTCACCACCCCAGTTGGCCCATACTACAAGGGCGGGGCTACTCCAGTTGCCGTTCAAGTAGCGCAATATGACCGTGCTGCTCCTCGCGGGACTGGTCACGTTAAGGCAGCTTTGAACTATGCCATGAGTTTGAAGGCAACCGTAACTGCCCACCAAGCCGGCTTTGCTGAAAACATGTACCTGGACCCAGCTACTCAAACTTACATTGAAGAAACTGGCGGCTCAAACATTATCTTTATTGACCAAAACGACCACTTGGTTGTTCCTAAATCCAATTCAATTTTGCCATCAATCACTAGACGTTCTCTCGTATACTTGGCTGAAAACTACCTGAACTTGACTGTAGAAGAAAGAAAGGTTCGCTTCGACGAACTTCCTTCCTTCAAGGAATGTGCCTTAGTTGGTACGGCAGCCGTATTGTCACCAGTTGGCCGCGTGGTCAACGGCGACCAAGTCATCGACTTCCCATCCGGGATGGAAAAGCCAGGCAAGTACATGGAAGAACTGTACAACACCTTGACTGGCATCCAAAACGGAGAAATCGAAGGCCCTGCCGGCTGGATTCACCACGTATTGTAAGATTCTGTCTCAAGGATCTAGTAATTTCTAAAAAGTTAGAAAAAGCAGACATAATTGTCTGCTTTTTCTTTTGCCAAAGATTGCTATAATAGTATGCAAGATCTTTTGAGAAATCGAATCTAAAAAGATGATGAAAGACAAAGAAAAAGTGAAAAGAGGGATTGAATGAAGAATCAATTTTGGAATCATTTTGACCGCAAATATGCCAAAGTCTCCCTGTACGCCTTGGGGACGGTTTTGCTGGGGCTGGCCATCTTGCTCTTGTGCTATGAATCAACCGGCTTTTGGGTGCGCCTTGGAAAGATTTTAGGGGCGATTGCGACGCCGCTCACCTATGGCTTGGTTTTGACTTATCTTTTGCTGCCCTTGACCAACTTTTTTGATCAAAAGCTGTCCAAAGGAAAAAGCCAGGGGGCGATTGCGACCGGATCAAGATCGCTGGCCGTGGCCTTAACCCTGCTGTCCTTATTTTTGGTCTTGGTCTTAGCTTTGGTGGCGATCTACGTGACCTTTTCCAAGCAGCTGAGCAATATTAATGTGAAAAGCATAGAAAATATTTACGCTCAGCTGCAGAGCCAGTACAGCTCCTTTATTAACGAGATTATGAATTATCTGAACAAGCAGGGCTTGTCAACCAGCGGCGTGGTTAACTACCTGCAAGCCAGCGTGGGCAAGGTTACCAGCTTTTTGAGCGACTTCTTCTTTGGCCTCATTTTCGCCATTTACTTCTTGTACGATGGCCACCGGATTGCCGGCTACTGGAAAAAGAACTTCGTGGCACTCTTTAGTCCGAAATTGGTGAAAGGCGTGAAGGTCTTTTTGGCCGATGCGGACAGTGCTTTTTCCGGCTACATCCGGGGGCAGATTATCGATGCCTTCATCGTGGGCGTCTTGGTCAGCCTAGCCATGCTGATCGCCAAGGTGCCTTATGGCCTGCTGATTGGGATGGTGACGGGGGTCGGCAACTTGATTCCATATTTTGGGCCAATCTTGGGCTACGGGATGGTCATTTTGTCTTGCCTGCTTAATCAAAACTGGACGGCCTTGCTTGCCGGCATGATTATTTTGCTGGTCATCCAGGGGATCGATGGCAACTTGATTAATCCAAAGCTGCTGAGCAACGCCATTCATATCCACCCTCTCTATGTCATTGCCTGCGTAATCGCCGGCGGGGCCATGGGCGGCTTTGTCGGGATGCTGATCGCCGTTCCACTTGGGGCGCTGTTAAAGACGGAATTTGAGCGGTTGGTCGCTTATAAAGAAAAAATTTCTGCCAAGAATCCAAGTTAAGTAAGAAACAAAATTCTGCTAGTTTAGCTAGCAGGATTTTTTGGTTTTGGTAAAAAACGAATTAGATGTGATTGATTGCTGGCTGGTAGACCAGGTCAATCAAGATGGCTCCGATAAGTGCAACCAGCAGAGTTAAAGCTAGCTCTTGCAGGCTGATCTGGGCCATGGCGATGCCGCAGATGGCTAAGAAGCAGGTCAGAGCAATATCAGCAATCTGGACGCTGGCCACCAATTTTGAGGGGGCGGATTGCCAGAAGAATTTCTTCGTCCGGGTAATCAGAACAATCAGCATGGCGCTGGCCACCATGAAGACGTAGACCATGGTCGAAATGTGGTCGTGGCTGACGCCGTTCTTGGTCAACCCGCTGACAAAGAGGAAGGCGATGATGGTCCAGGCCAAGGCCAGGGAGAAGGCAATTTTAGCCAGTTTGGCCATATTCCAGTTTTCTGGCTGGTAGCTGATGTGGGTGTTGTCGGTCCCGATCATCATCGTTACCATATTGTTCATGATGGTGTAGATGACCATGGCGTTTAGGGCCATCGGCAGGTAGCCAAAGACCAGGTAAGCAATGGTCAAGAGCATGGTTAATTCCGCCGTTCTGGCCAGCTTGGTCAAGGACCAGGTGGTCATCCGCTCATACACCCGGTGACCGGCGTCTAAGATCTTGACAATGGGGGAGAGACCATCATCTAATAAAACCATCTTGGAGCTCTTTTTGGCAACGTCAGCGGCGTTTGAGACGGCGATGCCGACTTCAGCTTGCTTTAAGGCTGGGGAGTCATTCACCCCGTCCCCGGTCATGCCCACGATGTAGCCCATTTCCTGGAAGTGCTTGACCATGTCCAGCTTGTCTTCGGGCAAGACTTCGGCGATGCCAGCCAGCTTTTGGGGATCCAGGTCTTTGCTGAAGTTGCTGTAGGCAATGACTTGCCCCTGTAAGCCGACTTCGCTGGCAACGGCTTCAGCAGTTTTCTGGTTGTCCCCGGTCAGCATGATGGGCTGGATCCCCCGGCGGCGAATTTCGGCAAGGGCCATTTTTGAATCAGACCTGATTTGGTCTTTAGTGATAAAAATTCCGGCTAACTGGTTGTTGACCAAGAGGGCAACAGAGCGTCCAGTTGTGAGATCGATCTGTTTGGCTTTTTCCCTTAAGTTGGGGTCGATCTGACTGAGGATCTTCAGAGAACCGAGCTTGATGTTTTGCCCATTTTTTTCAGTTTCGGAATAGCCCTTGCTAGAAGTGAAGGCGGTAAAAACATCAGGCGCTGCTATCTGGATCTGCTTTTGCTTTAAATAGTCGCCAAGAGCCTGGTCGATGATGGAAGAATTCCGTAAGTCTAGGGCTAGACCAGTCAGGGCGAGAATTTCTTCGTCACTTTCTTGAGAAAAATTGGTAAAAGAAGATACTGCTGTCTTGTTTTCGGTGATGGTCCCGGTCTTGTCGAGTAAAAGCAAGTTCAGGTTGGCTGCATCCTGGATCCCGGTCAAGTCACTGGTCAAGACCCCTTCTTTTGACAGGCGAGTTGCCTCAAAGGAGTTGGACAGGGCAAAAGTGGACGGCATGGCCACTGGGATAGAAGCAATAAACATCATAGCTAGGAAAGGCAGCATTTCCAGGATGTTTTCCCCGCGGATAACAGCTGCGATTAGCAAGATCAGGGTCAAGACTCCGCTTAAAAGGCAGAGGTAGTAGATGATCTTGGTCAAAAGCTGCTGCAAGTGGCCAGGAGCTGCTGAATTGTTGATCAGGTTGATGGTTTGCCCGCTTCTGGAATGGGTCCCCGTAGCAGTGACCGTGGCCAAGGCTTCACCGTCTAAGACAGTTGTCCCGGCAAAGGCCGTGTCATTTTTAGCTTTTTTGATGGCATCGGCTTCACCTGTGATGGAGGATTCATCTAAGGTTAGTTTGCCGTCTAAGATTTGGGCGTCTGCTGCTAAAATATCGCCGCGCTTCAGGCTGACCAAGTCGCCAGGCACCAGGTACTTGGAATCCAGCTTTTGCCAGTTGCCATCCCGGCAGACAGCGACCTGCGGAGTCAGTTCTTGAGAGATTTGACTGAGGACCTTGCGAGATTTCTTTTTCTGGCTGGCACCATTATATGCCGCAAACAGCAGCATCAATAAGACAAAGCCAGACTGGATCCACTTGCCCAAAAGGCACTCAAGCAAAAGTGCTGCCTCCAAAATCCAGGCGCTGAGGTTCCAAAGCTTGCCGGCAAATTCCTTCCAGAAGCTGAAGGGCACTTCTGGCACCTGGTTTAAGCCGTACTGGTTCAGCCGCTTTTGGGCTTCTTTTTGGCTTAAGCCTGCTACTTTTTTCTTCATAATTAAACTTCCTCTCTGCTTTCATCATTATCTATCTTACCCGTTTTCTTGCTATTAAGAAAATACTGATTTATGATTAGAGATAACAAAAAGTTTGATATCTGAGGATCATAGTTAAGATGAATTTTAAGCAGCTAAAATACTTTACCATCGTGGCTGAAGAAGGGCAGATTACCGCTGCCGCCAAAAGACTCTACCTGGGCCAACCGGCCCTCAGCTACCAGTTGCGGCAGCTAGAAGAAGAAATAGGGGCCCGGCTTTTGATCAGAAAGCCCCACGGCATTGAGTTGACCCCAGCTGGGAAGAAGTTTTACGCCTATGCCAGCCAGATTTTACTGTTGGCCAAAAATGCCCGGACCGAATTAGATGATATTGAAAGCGGAAAAAGGGGTACAATCAAATTAGGATCGGTGTCGTCCTCAATTGGCATATTGCCGTCCCAAAAGCTGGTTGCTTTTGCTAAGGATCATCCGGGCTTGTCCTTTGATATCTATGAGGACAATACCTACGGCATTTTGGACAAATTAGAAGACCGCTTGCTGGACCTAGCAATCATTCGGACGCCTTTTAACCGGACCAAGCTAAACAGCGCCAAGCTGCTGGATGAGCCGATGGTGGCGGTCAGTCAGAGGGATTTGCCAGAAGATCTTAACTTGGGAAAATTAGCTGAATACCCCTTGGTGATCTACCGCCGCTTTGAGAATCTGTTTACCGAGACTTTTAACCAGGCGGGACTCACGCCCCATTTTGCGGTTAAAAGCGATGATTCAAGAACCGCGATCCGCTGGAGCGACCAGGGGCTGGGCGTGGCGCTGGTGCCAGCTTCCATTGCCCAGGCCTACGCCCAAGGGAAGGTGAGAGAATTGGCGATTCCGGCTTGGCACACCCAGCTGGAACTGGTTTGGCTGAAAGACCAGGTTTTGACGCCTTTGATGAGCGATATCATTGATCTTTACCGGCAGTAATTTGTTAATGGGATAATGGAAAGTAAAAATTAAAAAGAAAGCTGGAAAAACAATGACAAAACTGACGCGAATCGAAGAAATTAACCTTATTCTAGACATTCAGGGGATGCTGGAAAAAGCAGGCAGCAACAATGAAGATGAAAATACATGGGATAGTGTAGGGGCTAAACTGCAAGAGCTTGGCTTTTTGAAAGATGGACAAGAAGGTAGTAAGGCAGAGGTAAAAGAGGCCTATTTGCGTCTCCTTGCCCAATTGACCGATGATGCCTTAGCCCAATCCGGGAGAGGAAAAGTAATTTATCAGATCAATGCTGAGGCTCTAGAGCAGTTAAGAGTGGCACCTGATGAAGATCCTGACTTTTATCCAGATCTAGTAGCCGATTTAAAAAAGAACATGGCAGCCTATGCCCAGATCGTGCTAAGCTTCCAGTTGTGGCGGGAAAAATGGCAGCATGACTTAAGCGGGGAAGACTACCGGCAAAAATTTGGCGATCTGGACCAAAGAAGAAGCCGGATCCACGATTATTTGCGCCAGCGCCTAGATTTAATTAATTCAGAGGCCAGTGACCATGATTTGCCACCAATCATTGATGTTGGGGAAAGCCGCGTTCAAGAGGTCAACCGGACGGATGTGGCCAATGCCATCTTAATCTGGTACCAAGAGCAAGTTAGTCGAGAATTATCTGAATAGAAAAAAGATCGTTAGATTTGCTAACGATCTTTTTTTGCTTATTTTTTCCTAGATTGGCTAATTGCAATTAGCTACGAGCACTAGTCAGGTTCATTTTCTTTTCGAAGTAGTTCAGAAGCCGGGTCAAGATAAAGGTGACTACGAAGTAGATGCACATGGTGATGAACAGCGGCATGACGCCCCGGTAGGTAGCGGTTTGTACCAAACCAGTTTCGTACATCAATTCACCAACCCCGATTACTGAGACCAGTGAGCTGTCCTTGGTTAGGGTAATGAATTCGTTGCCCAGAGCTGGCCAGATGTTCTTTAAGGCTTGCGGGAAGACAACGTAGCGGTAAGTTTTGGCCTTAGAGAGCCCCAGAGAACGTGCTGCTTCGGTTTGACCTGGGTCAACAGAATTGATCCCGGACCGGATGTCTTCAGCCACGTAGGCCCCAGAGTTAAGCCCAATGGCGATAATCCCGGCAGCCAGGGCTGGCATGTTCTTGATCAGCATCCCCACGCCGAAATAGACAAACATGACTTGAACCATTTGCGGGGTCCCGCGGAGGAATTCAATGTAAACAACAGCAATGGCGTGCAGGATTGGGTTGTTGGACAAACGCATCAAAGCGAAGATCACGCCCAGGATCAAACCGATCGTGATGGAGCAGATGGTGATGATCATGGTGTAGCCAAGACCGGTAGCGAAGTAGCTGGAGTACTTGATCATGGAGTTGGACTTCTTGCTTGAAGCAGACTTCATGGCCTTGGCAGCAGCTGGGATGTACTTCTTGTTAAAGAGGTCTTGCTTTTGGCACTTGTTGATGGTCTTGTTGATGGCGCTAACCAAGTCGCTTTGGCCCTTGGCAACGCCGACCGCATTGCCCATTTGGGCTTGGCTGAGGCTGGATTTAACGAGGGCTAGGCTAGAGTCGTTAGTCTTGTAGGTCTTGGCGTTTAATTCACCAAGCAAAACGGCGTCAACCTTGCCAGACTTTAAAGCCATGAGCAGGTTGGAAATCTTGGCCAAGCCTTTAATCTTAATGCCGGAGGTCTTTTCGCTCTTCTTCAAGCTAGTGTATTGAAGAGAACCAGTTTGCGCCCCAACCGTCTTGCCCTTGAAGGAGCTAGTAGAAGTGTACTTAGCCTTGTTGGTCTTGTTGATGACGAAGTAGTCGGACTTTTCAGCGTAGTAGATCTTGGAGAAATCGATGCTCTTTTTACGTTCGCTAGTTGGGGTCATCCCGGAAATGATCACGTCGATCTTGCCAGTTTCTAGAGCCACCAGCAAAGAGTCAAAGTCCATGTTCTTGATTTCCAGCTTGACGCCTAGGTCTTTGGCAATTTGCTTGGCCAGTTCCACGTCAACGCCGACAAACTTGTTCTTGCCGTTGACGTTCTTGGTAAATTCCATTGGCGGATAGTCAGCGGACATGCCGACCACGATCTTGCCTGAGCTCTTGATCTTCTTCATGACCGTGCCAGCTGCGACTTTTTTGCTGGCGGCTTCAGCTGAAGAGGTGAGGGGGCTGGCTGCCAGCCCCATTAAAAAGAGAAAAATAATGGTAAAAATTTTGATGAGTTTTTTCATGTTCTTGCCTCGGTTTATGCTTCTAGGATCTTGTTCAAAAAGTCTTTCAAACGGTCATTTTGTGGGTGGTCAAAGACTTCGTCGGGGCTGCCTTTTTCTAGCAGGTAGCCGTCAGCCATAAACCAAACCTCATCAGAAACCTTGCGGGCAAAGCCCATTTCGTGGGTGACGACCACCATGGTCATGCCAGACTGGGCCAGTTCCTGCATGGTCTTTAATACTTCGCCGACCATTTCCGGGTCAAGGGCACTGGTTGGCTCGTCAAAGAGCATCATGTCGGGATTCATGGCTAGGGCCCGGGCAATAGCCACACGCTGCTGCTGGCCACCAGATAAACTAGCTGGGGCGTGGTCGGCAAAGTCGTCTAAGCCAACCTTTTGCAAGAGCTCATGAGCTAATTTGGTAGCAGACGCATCATCCATCCCCTTGACCTTCATTGGTGCCAATTTGATGTTTTCAATGACGCTCATGTTTGGGAACAAGTTGAAGCTTTGGAAGACCATGCCCATCTTTTGCCGCAGGTCGTCAAGCTGTTCTTCTTTTAAGTCGGTTAATTCCGTCCCTTCAAAAATAACCTGGCCACTGGTTGGCTTTTCCAGTAAGTTCAGACAACGCAAAAAAGTACTCTTCCCGGAACCAGATGGTCCGATAACCGTAATTACCTTGCCTTTTTCAATAACGGCGTTGATGTCCTTTAGGACTTCTTTATCGCCGTAGTTCTTCTTTAAGTGCTTAACCTCGATGATCTTGTTCATGTGTGATCCTTTTCTCTGATCTAAGGCAAAGCTGACTCTGGCAAGCTGTTTGGCTAATTAGAAAGAGTACTTTTAAATTCTGTAATAAAGTTAATAAGACTAGATAGACTATATAAGCGTATTACTGGATAAAAGAGTGACTGATTAGACAGACAAGTCGCTAGGTAGCAGTGCCTAATTAACGATGTTTGCGAATTGACTGCTAAAGCACCATCGAAGAGATGATCTTTAGCTTTGTCTGTTGCTCCTAGTCCTCATTGTAATTTGCTCCAATCTGTTTAAGGAAAAAATAAAAAATAAGAAATTTGATGTGTTCTTTTATTTATTTTTCATTTTAGCTTGAAAAAGGCAAAAATGCAAGAGAAAATACAATTTTCATGAAAATAAGGCAAAATAGGTGTAAAAGCATTGGATATTTATCATTTATGCATTATCCGTTAAAAAATAAACAGATAAGCCCTAAAGACTTAAGATTCTAAAAAGGAGACGGGCAAATTCTTGCAAAAATTATTTCTACTTGCTATCATTAGGGGCCAATAACAGCTAGGAGATGAATTTTTTTGAAAAAGATCAAAAGAAGCGGGATTGTCCACCAGGCGATTACAGTTGTTGTGATTGCCTTGGTCTTGACCATTGGGGTGGTGATCGGTCAGCACCTGCCAAGGCCAAGTAAAGAGCAGGTGACGGTAGCGACGGTTTCGGCTAAGCTGGAAGATATCGCTGAACTGTCAACGGAAAAATACACGTATACGGGGCTTTACAAAGTTTCGCAAGGACAAATTCCCTTTATTACCAAGAAGGGCTTTACCATGGTCTATACGGCCAACTTTAAGGCTGGCATCAAGGTCAAGCAGATGAAGATCAAGGTTAGCGACCAGCAGGTGACCGTAACCTTGCCCAAAGCGCAAATCTTGTCTAAGGCCATTGATGCTTCTTCCATCAAGTTCTATGACCAGAGCTACGCTTTGTTTAACTGGAACAAGAAAGAAGATGTAACGGATGCAGAAGCTGTTGCCTTGAAGAAGGCAACCAAGGTGGCGCAGAATGCTGGAATTACCAAGAAGGCTAACCAAAATGCCAAGAAAGTGGTCAAGCAGCTCTTAAAAGGGCAGTTAGATGGCAAAAAGCTGGTAATTCAAACCGCTTCTAGCAATTAAGCAAAAGAAGCAATGTCAAAAAAGGGCATAAAAAAAGACTTGCAGATGCAAGTCTTTTTTTAGTTCAATAACTAATTAAATTAGTCTTGAGCTGGGAAGAAGTCAAGGCGTTCGCCGTCGCCAAGTTGTTCTTCGATTCTAAGCAATTGGTTGTACTTTTCAACACGTTCTGAACGAGCTGGAGCACCAGTCTTCAATTGGCCACCGTTAGTAGCAACTGCGAAGTCAGCGATGAAGGTGTCACCAGTTTCACCTGAACGGTGAGAAATCATAGTGTTGTAACCGTGTTGACGTGAAATCCGGATAGTTTCCAAAGTTTCAGTTACAGTACCAATTTGGTTCAGCTTGATCAATGAAGCGTTACCTGCGCCTTCCTTGATAGCCTTTTCCAACAAACGTGGGTTGGTGCAGATAAAGTCGTCAAGAACGATTTGCAGACGGTCCTTGTGGCTTTGAGTGAACTTAACCATACCTTCAGTGTCGTTTTCGTCGTATGGGTCTTCCATTGAGATCAATTCTGGGAATTCTGCGAGCAACTTGTCGTAGTATTCTGCCAATTGGTCACCGTCAAGAACCTTGCCTTCCAGGTGGTACTTGCCGTCTTCCTTGTTGTAGTAGTATGAAGCAGCACAGTCGCAGGCGATAGCGATGTCTTCACCTGGAACGTAACCAGCACGTTCGATGGCTTCGTGCAATGCACGCAAAGCTTCTTCTGAGTCCTTCATGTTAGGTGCGAAACCACCTTCGTCACCCAAGCCAGTTTCGTAACCCTTTTCTTCCAAAACCTTCTTCAAGGTGTGGTAAGTGTTAACGATCTTTTCGAAGCCGTCACGGAATGAAGTCTTCTTAACTGGAGTGATCATGAATTCTTGGATGTCGATGCCGTTGTCAGCGTGTTCACCACCGTTGATAACGTTGTGGAAAGTTTGAGGCATTGACAAGTCAGTACCGCCAAGGTAACGGTAAAGAGGTTGGTGGGTAGCCTTAGCAGCTGCTACAGCAGTAGCCATTGAAGTACCCAAGATAGCGTTGGCGCCCAACTTACCCTTGTTTGGAGTACCGTCAAGTTCGATCATAGCCTTGTCGATAGCTGGTTGGTTGAATGGGTCAGCACCTTGCAGTTCGTTGTTGATAGCAGTGTTAACGTTGTTAACAGCCTTCATAACGCCCTTGCCGCCCAAACGTGAACCACCGTCACGCAATTCAACAGCTTCGTTTTCACCAGTTGAAGCACCTGATGGAACTTCAGCGCGGCCAACAATGCCGTTTGACAAAGTTACTTCAACTTCAACAGTTGGGTTACCACGTGAGTCAAAGATTTCTCTAGCATGAACGTTTTCAATAACAACCTTGGTCATTAAAAAATCCTCCTTAAAATACGCTAGTAGTTTGCTACCAGCAAGAGCATACGCTCTGTAATTATTTACAAGTTCATTATAGTATAAGTTTGTGAATCCGTAAACAGCGTATTTTTTGAAAGTGATTCCAAAAACGCTTTTTTACGCTTATTTTACTTTCTAAGAAAAAGATTTGACAAAAATGCCTGGAAGCGGTTCGTTAAAGATGCCTTTTTGTCAGCAAAAACTGTTAAAATAGAGGCAGAGGATCATGAGCTGATAGCAAAGTGAGGATTGAATAAAATGGAAAATGTTAGACTAATCGTGGACTCAAGCGCCAACACCTTGTCAGACCCTGCCCGCAATTTAGAGGTAGTACCATTGACTTTGACTTTTGGCGAAGAGAACCTGCTTGACGATGAAAATTTAAATATCAGCGACTTTTTAACCAAGATGGAGGTCAACCAAGAAGCGGGTAAGACCGCCGCACCCAGCATCCAGCGCTGGCTGGACGCTTTAGACGGGGCTGAGCAAGCCATTATCGTGACCATTACCAGTGGCATGTCGGGAACTTATTCTTCAGCTTTGCAAGCTAGAGATATCTACCTGGAAAGTCACCCCCTGGCCAAGATTATTGTGGTTGACTCCCGGTCGGCAGGGCCAGAGCTGGAGCTGATCATCGAAGGCATCGAAGAGATGCTGCAAGACCCGAAGCTGCGCTTTGCTGACCTAGAAAGCAAGATTGCTGAATACCGGACCAAAACGAGTTTGCTCTTTTTGTTACAATCTTTGAGAAATCTTTCCTTAAATGGCCGGGTGTCCCCAGCCGTGGCCAAGGTGGCGGGCCTGCTCAAGATCAACTTGATCGGGACGGCCAGCGTTGACGGTGACTTAAAGCCGCTGACCAAGGCCCGCGGGATGAAAAAGGCCCTCAAAGAGCTGGTAAAGCAAATGGAAGAAAACAAGTACCAAGGCGGCCGGGTAATCATCGATGAATGTGAAAACCTGGCAGATGCCGAAAAGCTCAAAGAGCTGATTTTGGAAAAGTATCCAGATGCCAAGATCACTATTCGCCCGATGCGGGGCCTGTGCTCTTTTTATGCAGAACGCGGCGGCTTGATGGTGGCTTTTGTTAATGCGTAGAGTTTAATAGTGTAAAAAAACGTCCAAGATGATTCTTGGACGTTTTACTTTTTCTATTTTCTATCTTTTATGCTATGTTCTACTCAATTTTTCTCTATTGTAAAAAGAGGGCGGCGTAGATGCTTTGAACGACCGTGAAGCAAAAGACCGATAAGGCAACAGCCCCTAAGACATCTGAAGGGTAGTGGGCCCGCAGGTTTAAGCGAGAGATAACTACAAAGAGCCAGTAGACTATCAGGAAAATGCCGAAATATTCTGGCAAGACCCGGCGAAGGAGGGCGTACAAGATGAGGCACATGGTCGTTGCACCTAAAACGTGGCCACTAGGGAAGCTGTATCCTTCTTCTTCAGACAGGTGGGCGTGGGGGCGGTTTCTCTTCACGATGTGCTTGATGACAAAGCCAGCCCCATCGGTGAAGCCTAAGGTTACCAAGGTCCACAGGGCTAATGGATAGTTGCCGTCATTTAAGAGAAGGCCTGCCAAGAGGACATCCCAGACGATGACTAATTTGGGCTCGTTGACAAAGGCAATGATTTTCCAAAAAATGTTTTTCTGCGTTTTTACTAATTTCTGGTGCAGGGCCTGATCGAAGCGGTTGAAGCTTGGTGAAAAAAGAATGTTGAGGATCAGCCACAGCAAGACGAAACCAGAGATAATTAATGAGATAATATCAATTCGCAAGTTTTCTCGTCCTTTTGCTATTCAAAGCCAGGAGTTAACCTAGCGTAAAAGTTCGGTATTACCGGAAATATTTTACACGTCCCAGAGAAGAAAAGCAACCTGCAAGAAAGCGGACACAAATGTGTGACCTTTTCTTGATGAAACCGCTTGCTATTTTAGAAAAGATTTGTTAAATTAATGGAGGCTGAAAAAATATCTGGACTTGGGAGTGGTCGATACATATTTTTACAAAAGCCTTGTGATGATAGGAGAAAAAAGCGCAATGAAGAAAACGATCAAGATGATGGCTAAGCAGGTGATCAAGCGAGAGCTTTTGCCAGATTTATTGGCGAATGAAGCGTTAGAAGAGAAGGTTACCATTGATAATAGCTACCGGATCAAGCCCAGCACCTTGTTTGCCTTTGACTGCCAGCTAAAGCCGATCCAGGATAAATACCAGACCGTGGTCTTTGATCAAGAAGAAGGGGTAATTTTATTAGAAAAAATGACCACCCGCAGTCTTTTTTATCAGGCCTATAAGACCGCACCCGACCGGGAATTGACCATCAAGAAGTTTCTTTCCCGGCTTTTGAACGTTACTGGTCAGCACGTTCAGGCTTTTGGCTCATATGCCTACTTTAGCTTTTTTTCCTTAAGAAACCGGCCTCTCGACCTGGTCAGCCTGCACCAGATGCGCCGCTTTGACTGCAGTCAGGAGATGGGACATTTCTTGACCCTGGACCGCCGCTACGCCTTTGAAACGCCGCTGCCAGCCAGAAAGGGCAGTGCCTGGACTCTTTTACAGGATGCAATTACCTTAAATGCAGCTTGTTTAGAATTGCTGCGGCAAAGAGCCAGCATGTGGGGCTGCCAATTAAAGACTAGCCGGCAAAAGAACCTGTTAACTGACCCAGCCTACCAGCGTTCTGATATTGTCACTTCTTTAAAAGGGGTCGATTTGTACCAGCTTTACCAAGAAGCCGACAGCAAGATCATCGATCTGTGTTCAGATTCTTTTTATCAAGAATTTGCCGACGAAATCGATAAAAAGTGCTGGAAGATCGGGGATTTGCATAATCTGCTGGCCAAGTGCAGCCGCAATTACATCGAGTTCAAATGAAAAAGCAGCCAATCGGCTGCTTTTTTTGAGCATATCTTGTTTATTAGACTAAATCTTGCCCCTTGATCCAGCTCAAGAGGTCTACGATATCTTGGTTGTCGCTGTCTTGAGCGGTAATGAAGCTGACGTTTGAAGACAATTCAGTAATGAATGGAATTCGCTTTAAGTCAGCGAAATTGTCATTGCTCAACTTGCCAACGTATGGCTGAATAGCGATGCCTTGGTGGGCCATGACCATCATGGCTTGAGCGACG
This sequence comes from Lactobacillus sp., assembly GCF_051893255.1. Taxonomy (GTDB): domain Bacteria; phylum Bacillota; class Bacilli; order Lactobacillales; family Lactobacillaceae; genus Lactobacillus. The sequence goes on from NZ_JBJFHB010000097.1 coordinate 21,253, forward strand.
ACATTGTTGGCAAAGAAGATCCGGCTGTCCTTGCATTCTTGTTCAACCTTGTCTTGCATCAAGGTTACAAGCGGTGAAGAGCAGCTGAGATCCAAGAAGACCAGGTCGCTGCCGTTTAAGTCTTCGTCCGTCAATTCGTCTCTTTCAGCTAATGATGAGCCAGTTGGCACCAGAACGCACCACTTCAGTTTAGCCACGTCGGTTGTGTTGAAGATTGGGTATTTTGGCATGGCTTCAGGCGTTGACAAAACTAGATCCAGGTCGTGGGTAAACAGCTTGTCAAAAAGACGGGCATTGTCATCAACATAAAATTCGATGTTAACGTTTTGGTGGGTTTCCCGGTATTCCCGAACTAGACGCGGCAAAATGATTTGCTCAGCCAAGTTGCCGTTGAGCCCGATTCTAATTGTGACTTGCCCTTCTGACAGGGCAATGCGCTTAGCCTTGGTTACGGCAGTCCGGTAGTTGTTTAAGCCACTCTTAATGCTGTTGTACAGGGACCGGCCTGCTGGGGTCAGCAGCATTCTGCGGCGGGATCTGCTAAATAATTGGTAGCCAAGCTGCTTTTCAATTGATGAAATTGCCAAAGAAACGGCTGGCTGAGACATGTTCATGTTCTGAGCAGTTTTTGTGAAGCTCTGCGTTTCAGCAGCGCTGACAAAAATTTCTAAGTGTTCGATTCTCAAGGTAGTAAGCTCCTCATTCTAAAAAGATTGAAATGTTTTATCAACATGCAAAGTGAACAAACAGTTCTAATATAATCATAAATCAATTCTAACTAAAAAAAAACACCTGTTATTAAAAAAATGATAAAATCTGGCAAAAATCGGTGAATTCGTTTTATACTTGCATCTTGGTAACCTAAACTAACGGAAAAGATTATCTTGTAAGTCAGATTTAGAATTGATACTATGACTAAACTTTATTGCGAAATTAGCTAAATTGCAAGCAAAAAACTGGAAATCCTGGAAAAATTTAATGATTTTTATAATTTGATAAATTGATGGAATAACTAGGAATATAATATGATAAAATTGTGAAGCATACCCTGACAGAAAGAGGTAACTAGATGAAATATGTTTTTAAGTATCTAGGCGACTATCGCAAAGAAAGCATATTGGCACCACTTTTTAAGCTTTTGGAAGCTTTATTTGATTTATTTGTGCCAGTTGTCGTCGCCCGGATCATTGACCAGGGGATTAAGACCCATAACCGGCCATATATCTACGGTCAAGTAGGCTTGTTATTTTTACTGGCCTTTTTGGGAATTACGGCCAGCATCACGGCCCAGTGGTTTGCGGCCAAAGCCAGCGTTGGCTTGGCGACGAAGCTTAGACAGGTCACCTTTGATAAGGTTGAAAGCCTCAGCTTTGCCAAAATTGACCAGCTGTCGCCAAGCAGCCTGATTACCCGCTTGACCAGCGACATCAACCAGGTGCAAACCGGCTGCAACATGGCGCTGCGCTTGCTTTTACGGAGCCCCTTTATCGTTTTTGGCTCCATGATCGCGGCTTTTTTGATCAATGTCAAAGCAGCCTTGATCTTCTTAGTAGCCGTACCGCTCTTAGCGCTAGTGGTTTTTGGCATCATGCTGGTCAGCATCCCCTTATACCGCAAGGTGCAAAAAAGCTTAGACGAAATTACTCGCCTTACAACGGAAAACCTAACTGGCGTCCGCGTCATTCGGGCCTTCCGCAAGGAAAAGAGCGAGGTTGCCAAGTTTGATGCCAAGCTGACGGCCATGACCAAGCTGAACGAATTTGTCGGCCGCCTGTCAGTTGCCTTAAACCCGATTACCTATGTCATGATCAACCTGGCTATGATTGCCTTGATCTGGTTTGGCGGGCAGGAAGTGAATCAAGGGCAGATGGCGCAAGGACAGGTAGTTGCGCTTTATAACTACCTCGCCCAAATGATCGTAGAGCTAATCAAGTTAGCCAGCTTGATCATCACCATCAACCGAGCCTGGGCCTGCGGGGACCGGGTTGGCCAAGTTTTGGCCGTTGAAAACGACCTGACTTACCCAGATGCGGGTGTTAAGCCGCTCGACAATTCTCTAGCGGTTAACAATGCCAGCTTTAGCTATCCCGGCGCTGGTGCTCCCAGCTTGAGCAACATTACTTTTTCAGTTAAGCCGGGAGAAACGGTCGGCATCATCGGCGGGACCGGGAGCGGGAAGACTAGCTTAATCAACCTCTTGACCCGCTTTTATGACGTGACCAGCGGCAGCATTTTTTTAGGCGGAAAAAAGGTCCAAGATTATAGCAAGGCAGACCTGCTTGCTCAGTTTGCCCTGGTGCCGCAAAAAGCTCAGCTATTTAAAGGGACGATTAGAGACAATCTTTTATATGGGAATAGCCAAGCGAGCGATGACGATTTATGGGAAGCATTAAAAGCAGCGCAAGCCGCGGACTTTGTTTCCGGCAAAGAGGGCGGCCTGGACTTTGAACTCGAACAAGAAGGGCGGAATTTGTCTGGCGGGCAAAAGCAGCGCCTGACCATCGCTCGGGCTTTAGTCAAAAAAGCCGGTATCCTGCTTTTAGATGACAGTGACAGTGCGCTAGACTTAGCCACGTCTGCCAAGCTGCGGCAAAGTCTGGCTAAGCTGGATCCTAAGCCAACCACTATCCTGGTCTCGCAAAGAGCCAGTTCAGTCATGCAGGCTGACCAGATCTTGGTCTTAGACGATGGCCAATTGGCCGGTCAAGGGACACATGAAGAACTTTTGAAGACAAATCCCGTTTACCAGGAAATCTACTACTCACAGTTTCCTAAAAAAAGGAGGGTGAATAATGGCTAAGCAAAAAGTAAAGCAAAGCAATGCCCAAAGCTGGCAGGCGATAGGCAAGGTCTTGAAATTCATCAGCCGCTACCGCTTGCTGCTCTTTTTCAGCATCCTCTTGGCTGGCGTGTCCGTTTTGCTCCAGCTTTATGTTCCAATCGTTTTTGGGAATGCCATTGACCAGATTGTGGGCACTGGCAAGGTAGACTTTGCCAAAATCACTGGCTATTTAGGCCAGATTGCCGTTTTGATCGCCCTGTCAGCTGCGGCTTCTTGGGTCATGGGGTTGATCAACAACAAGCTGACCTACCAAACAGTGCAAGACATCCGGCAAAGAGCAATCCGGCAAATCCAAGTCTTGCCTTTGTCATACCTGGACAGCCACTCAAGCGGCGACATTGTTTCCCGGATTATTGCCGATACTGACCAGTTGTCAGATGGGCTGCTTTTAGGCTTTTCTCAGCTTTTTACCGGGATCGTGACCATTTTTGCAACCTTGGTCTTCATGTTTTCCAAGTCGGTCTTGATTACCTTCTTGGTCATCTTGCTGACGCCGCTCAGTTTCGTGGTAGCTCACTTTATCGCAGGACACTCTTACCAGATGTTCCGCCTTCAAAGCCAAACCCGCGGCACGCAGACCGCCCTCATCGAAGAGATGGTGGGCGGGGTCAAGGTAGTTAAGGCTTTTGGCTATGAACAAAGGGCCTCTAAGCGTTTTGCCAAAATCAACCAGCAGCTGCAAGAATACAGTCAAAAAGCAACCTTTTTCTCAAGCTTGACCAACCCGGCTACCCGTTTTATCAATTCCTTGATCTACGCCTTGGTGGCCTTAGCCGGTGCCTTAGCCATTATTGGCGGGCGCCTCACGGTTGGGGGGCTTAGTGCGCTTCTTAACTATGCCAACCAGTACATGAAGCCTTTTAACGACATCAGTTCTGTCGTGACCGAACTGCAAAATGCCGCGGCTTGCGCCAGCCGGGTCTTTGAATTGATTGAAAGAGAACCGGAAGTGGATGCAATCAGCTTAACTGGCCAAGAAAAGAAGCCGGATCTGAACTTGACAGCTGGGACCGTCAAGTTAGACCATGTTGACTTTGCCTATACGCCTGATAAGCCGTTAATTCGGGACTTTGACCTGACTGCCAAAAAGGGGATGCGGATCGCCTTGGTTGGGCCGACTGGCTGCGGGAAAACGACGACGATCAACCTCTTGATGCGCTTTTACGATGCCCAGCAGGGCGATATTTTGATTGATGACCAAAGCATTTACAGCGTAAATCGGCCATCTTTGCGGGAAAAGTTTGGCATGGTCTTGCAGGATACCTGGCTGGAAGAAGGCACAGTCAGAGACAACATTGCCTTTGGCAAGGAAGATGCAACTGATGAAGAAATCATTGAAGCCGCCAAAGAAGCCCGCAGCTGGGACTTTATCAAGCGCCTGCCTAAAGGCCTTGATACCGAGCTCTTGGCTGATAGTCTGAGTGCCGGGCAAAAGCAGCTCCTCTGCATTACCCGGGTCATGCTGGTCAAGCCGCCAATGCTGATTTTAGATGAAGCCACCAGCTCCATTGACACCAGAACCGAAATGCTGATCCAGAAGGCTTTTGACAAGCTGATGGAAGGGCGGACCAGCTTTGTGGTTGCCCACCGCTTATCGACAATCGTCAATAGTGACTTAATCTTAGTGATGAAGGATGGCCAGATCATTGAGCGGGGCCAGCACGAAGACTTGCTCGCTAAAAAAGGCTTTTACTACAAGCTTTACAACAGTCAGTTTGCTAAATTGGCTTAAAAGCTCTAACTTAATATTTTCTGATAGGATCACCGAAAAAGTAGGTGATCCTATTGCTTTTATGCTAAAATAATGAAAGAACAGCTTTAAAATTAAGCTTTACAAAGTTAGAAAGCGGAGATTGAGCATGAGGGATGAAAAGAAGATTAATCAAGAAGCCAAGATGCTGTTTTCTTTTATCTATGAACCTTTTATGGCTGCCAAAATTGGGGCTGATCACTTAGAACTTGTCTATGCCAATCACAAGCTGCGTGAATTATTGTCATGTCAGAATGACCAAGAACTGGCTAATTACCTTCAGTCTAACTTTTGGCAGAGCCTAGCCAAGAAAGTTGCCGATCAGTTGAAAGAGAAGGATAGTGCCAATCTCTGTAAGCTGCTTTTGACTGACCAGGCTGGCAAGAAGAAGCTGCTGAACCTGACGGTTAAAGAAGCGGAAGTTGGCGAAGAGAAGGTCCAGCTTTTTTACCTGCGGCCATTTTCCCTGCAAAAAGACCGGGTTACTGGCCTTCTGGACCTGCATTCCTTTAAAGAAGTTGCCCTAAGTCAAATCAAGGAACTAGCCAAGGCTGGCCAGCAAGTCTGTCTCATTTCCTTTGACCTGGTAGGGATGAAGGAATATAACAACAAGTTTGGCTACCAAAAAGGCGATGACTTGCTGCACTTTGTTGGCCAAACCATTAAAGACTGCTTTGGTGAATTTGCTTCTACTAGAGCGGTTGAAGACCGCTTTTATGCCTTTGGCTCGGTTGAAGGCCTGGAAGAGCAGCTGAGAAAACTGGCTGACCAGATCAAGACCCGGCGGGAAGTCCGGATTGGGGTCAGAAAGTTTGTCTATGGTCAAGACGACTTTACCGCGGCGCTGAACCAAGCACGGATTGCCGGCGAAAGTCTGGACAATCCTAATGAATCTGGAGTTGTCTACTACGATGACCGGATGAGCAGGAAATTCCAGATGCAGGAATACCTGTTAAGCCACTTAGATGAGGCCTTAGAAAAGGGCTGGATCCAGGTTTACTACCAGCCGGTTGTCCGCACCTTGAGCCGAAAGGTCTGCAACCTGGAAGCCTTAAGCCGCTGGATTGACCCACAGTATGGCTTTATTTCACCTGGCGTCTTTATCCCGGTTTTAGAAGAAGCCAACTTATCTCACAAGCTGGACTTGTACGTGGTTAGAAAAGTCACCGAAATGATGAATGAGCGCTTTGACAAGGGGCAGGCGATTGTGCCGGTTTCCGTCAATATTTCTCGCTCAGACTTTACCAGCATCGACCCCGTGGCCGAAGTAGCCAAAATTGTCGACAGCCATCATTTAGGCCATGACCTGCTTCCAATCGAAATCACGGAAACAGCTGTCATGCGTAGCCGGGAAGAAATCGTCCAAGCGATCGACCGCTTCCAAAAGCTCGGCTTTAAGGTTTGGATGGATGACTTCGGGAGCGGCTATTCATCTTTGAATGCCTTAAAGGACTTTAAGTTTAATGAGATCAAGATTGACATGAACTTCATGCGCAACTTTAATGAGCGCTCGAAGAAAATCGTGTCTAAAGCTATCTCCATGGCCAAGTCTTTAGGCATCCACACCCTGTGTGAAGGGGTCGAGACCAAGCAACAGCTTGATTTTTTGAGCGACTGCGGCTGCGAGCGGATCCAGGGCTTTTACTACAGCAAGCCTCTGCCTTATAAGGAGCTGGAGCCGAACTTGATTTTTAAAAAGCTGCCTTTTGAAAATGAGGAAGAAGCCCGCATGTACAACCGTGCGGGCAAGATCGACGTGATGGTGGCCCAGCCGCTAGCCATCTATTCCTACGACGGGACTGACTGCCGGTCGCTTTTTGCGAATAAGAGTCTCCAAGACTTCTTCAAGCAAAATAAGCTTGGGGATGATTTTGTCCAAAGCGAGCGCTTCTTGAAATTGGCTGAAAGAGCAATTTACTCCCACCAAAAGGTTTCTAAGACCTTTGTCTACGGCAACCACTACTACCAAATTTCCTTTAAACCGGTGGCTGAAGGCCGCAATAATTGCCTGCTCTTAATGATGGTTGATGGGATGGTGAGCGAGCTTGAGGAAAGAGAGCTTAATCTCGATACCTCTTTAAAGAATATTTTGCCAATTTACAATCGCATTTACCTGCTGGATTATGCTCAAGACGAATGGAAGGTCTTAACCAGTGACCTGCCAGGGGAAAAGGGCGGCTTAAGCATCCACGGCATTCGGGACTTTTCTGTCGACTATGGTCTGCGCTGCATCATGCACGATGACTTGTCCAAGTGGCGGAACCTGCTTGATTATCAGGCTTTGAGTGACATTTTTAAACAACAAGATAAAAACTGGTTCACGGTCAGTTTGAGAACGCAAACCAGCGTTGAAAACTATGTCTGGACCGACTACACCATCATCAAGGTCAAAGAAAACCAGATCATGCTTTTGGTCAAGATCGACACCAATGCTGAAGAAAATCAGCGTGAAGACTTGATGAAGAACATCCTTAAGGGCCAGCAGCGGGGGCTTGATTCCTCCTTTGGCAATGCTCAAAGCAGGGTTTGGCAAACCCTGCTTGATGAAAGCAATATCAAGTTATTCTGGAAGGATACTCAGCGCCGCTTTGTTGGGGTCAGCCAGGCTTTTCTGGACTTTTACGGCTTTAAGAGTGCCAGTGAGATCATTGGCAAGACTGATGACCAGATTGGCTGGCACGTCAGCAATAAGCCTTTTAGAGAAGACGAGCTGATGGTCCTAGAAGAAGGCCGGGCAATTATCAATGCCAAGACCACCATGGTCTTTGATGGGGTAATTCAGCCCATCCATGCGTCGAAGTTCCCGATTTTTGACAATGGCAAGGTGGTTGGTCTGGTCGGCTACTTTGAAACGGAAAATCTGCAAAGAGAAAAGAAGTTGCCAGCCAAAAGTCAGCCGCTAGTTGACAATATGGCCAATGTTTTAAACTCGAACAGCTTGGTTCCAGAAATCATCAAATATGATGATGCCTATAAGAAGAACGGACAAGACTATGTTGCCTGCTGGATTGAAATCAGCAACTTTGACCAGCTGAAAATGGCAAATGGTCAGCGCTTTACCAGCCAGCTGATTGACCAATGCGCCAAGGCCATCAAGAATGAGATGGGGACCAGCTCCATCATTGGCCGGATTAAAGATGCTTCCTTTGTCGTAATCAGCAACTTGCTAGGCAAACAAGAAATACTGGCTGAAAGCAAAGACGTGGTAAATGAACTGAGAAATATTCATGAGGTGGCGGGAATCTCTTGTGACCTCAAGCCCCTCTTTGGCCTAGCGCTTGGCTCAGAAGCCGAAAACGGCATTGAAGCCGTCAACTTGGCCTTATACCGTAGTCAAAGTGAACAAAAAATCTCCTTTGATTCCTTTGATGAGTACCTGGACCTGCCGCTCCCAATGATCATCTATAAGCCAGTCTTTAATGCCCGGGGCGACCAGGTTGTGGATGGCATCTTGATTTTTGTCAATGAATGCTATCTGGAACTATATGGGGCCAACAAGGATGAACTCCTGGGCCGGCGTTACCGCGAAATGCTGAAGGGATATCCGGACTGGCTAGCAACTAGCGGTCAGGCCATTAAAGGCCGCAGCGTTCAGGGCCAATGCTATGACCGGGGGATGCGCTCCTGGGTCAACTACTATACTAAAGCGGCAACTTTGCCTGACTGCGTGGTAACGGTCTTTACTGCTAATCGCGGTGATGACCGTCAGCTAAGAAGGGTTGCGTCGACTTCAGAAGAATACTTTGCTGTACGCTCTTACCTCCTTGACGACCACCAGTACTTTAATGCCATCCAGAAGGCTCTTAAAGAACTTGGTGAAGTTACCAGAGCCAGCCATGCGGCCTTGATTGAAATTGACCAGACGACCATGACTATTAACTATGAATGGGCCAAGGACAAACCGTTTAAAGCTGATTTGCAAAGGGTTAACTTGCAATTATTTGAACCGTTCAAAAAGATCCTGGATCAAGAAGACGTTTTGCGGGTTAAGGATCTAGATGAGTTCATGAAGGCCTATCCAGAGATTGATCAGCGCCTCAGCTTTTTGGATAGCTACCAGTTAGAAAATCTGCTGATTGTTCCTGTTAGAGACGATGAAAAACACGATATCGCCTACTTGATATTGACAGATTACTTTGACCAAGGGGATCTCGATCCGGAAACCATGCTGTGGCATCTTGCGCCAATCTTTATGAAGAAGCTCCGCGATGCGGTCTATAGAATGGATCAAAATGAACAAGACTAAAAAATAAAAGCAGTCATCATTAGATGACTGCTTTTTGCTCTACTTAGTTTTTGTGTAGTGATTGATGTTTTTGGCTATTTTCTAATCAAAAAGTTTGATCCCTTAGTCTTGTAGCTGAAGCCTTCGCCGATAGCTTCGGTAGCATCAAAGAAGGTGATGAAGGCCTTGGGATCTTCGGCCTTGACTATTTTTTTCAGCTTCGGGATTTCCTTCGGCTCTAAAACCAGGTAAATCACGTGCTGCTTTTCGTTAGAATATCCGCCTTCAGCGTTAATGTAGGTAAAGCCGCGCTCTAGTTCCAGGTCGATCAGCTTGGCAATCTCCTGATATTTTTGGGAGATGATGAAGGCTCCGCGAGCTCTACGGCCACCTTCAGCGATCATGTCTAGGACTTTGGTCAAGATGTAGCAAGAAACCATGGTATAGCCCACATGGTAAAAGTCTAGGTAAGACAGCGAGCAAAAGAGAGCAAGCATGTCTAAGGCCAGCATTCCGTTGCCTGGCGCAATGCCGTATTTTTCTTGGACGATCCGGGCGATAATGTCGCTGCCCCCGGTCGTTCCGTTATAGCGAAAAACTAGACCCAGGCCAAGGCCTGATACGCATCCGGCCGTCACCGTGGCCAAGAAGGGGTCGTGATGAAGCGGAACTTGTTTTATAATAGATTGCAGAGACCACGCATTAAGGAATAAGGAAAGGCAAAGGGTCCCCCAGGCTGTATAGATCATGGCTCTCTTGCCCATGTATTTTAAGCCAAGAATAATCAAGGGGATGTTGATGATGAAGGTGCTGATCCCGGGATTGATCCCCCAGAAGTGCCGAATGATCAAGGTGAAGCCGGATAGGCCCCCGTCAGCCAGCTTGTTGGGGATGGAGACCATGTCCACGCTAAAGGCGTAGATGGCTGCACCAAGTGCAATCATGATTAGATCAATCGTATTGCTAAATGTCCATTTCAAAGATGACTTAGACATTATAATTACTCCTTTCTAATTAACCCCATGCGTAATCAATTGTAACAAATAATTATGAAGATGGAGAAGTTGAAGTAAAAGATGAAGATAAATAATTTACCCGAAGTCTTTTTAAAAGCCCAGCCAGTTTTGCAAGCCTTGGAAGATGCCGGCTTTGAAGCCTACTTTGTCGGCGGCTGCGTCCGGGACTTGCTTTTAGACCGCCACATCCACGACGTCGATATTGCTACTAGTGCCTACCCCGAAGAAGTCAAGAATACTTTTGCCAAAAGCATCGATACCGGCATCCAGCACGGGACGGTGACCGTCTTGTATGGCGGAGAAGCTTATGAAATTACGACTTTTAGAACCGAATCGGGCTACCAGGACTTCCGCCGGCCCGACAAGGTAACCTTTGTCCAAAACCTAGAAGAAGACCTGAAGCGGCGGGACTTTACCATCAACGCCTTGGCCATGAACCTGTCAGGAGAAATCGTGGACCTCTTTGATGGGCTTGGCGATTTGCAGAAAAAGGTTATCAAGGCAGTGGGCGTGGCTGAAGACCGCTTCCACGAAGATGCGCTTCGGATGATGCGGGCGGTCCGCTTCATGAGCCAGCTGAATTTTGCGCTTGAGGAAAAAACGGAGGCAGCGATTGCCGACAACCACGAGCTCTTAAGCAAGATTTCGGTGGAAAGAATTAGAGAAGAGCTAGTCAAATTGGCCCTAGGGCCAAACAGCCAGGAGGCTTTTGGCAAGTTTATTGATACCGGCCTGAGCGGCGAATGCCCAGGCTTAGCCGGCCAAGAAGAAAAGCTGCGGGTCTTTACCCAACTCAAGGGCAAGATCACTGATGAGGCGGTTTTCTGGGCACTTTTAGCCTTGATCATCAACCTGCCGGCTAACAAGGTTACTTCCTTTATGCGGACCTGGAAAAATTCTAACGCCATGGGTCAAGAAGCCAAAGCGATCGTGACGGCCTTTGACCAGGTAACCATGGGCGAAGTCAGCGACTGGGACTTGTTTATTTTTGGGCAAAATGCCTTAACTAAGGCACTTGAAGCAGCCACCCTCCTGGGTCAGCCGGTCTCCAGTCAAAGCCTGCTGGACCGCTATCAAGCCTTGCCAATCAAGGATAAAGGCGAATTAGCTATCGATGGCGGCTGGCTGATCAAGAGGGGCGTCAAGCCCTCTCCAGCTTTAGGCTACCTGTTAGACCGGGCTTTAAAAGGCGTCGTTTTGGGGCAGGTGGCCAATGACGAAAAAAGCCTGGCAGCATTTTTAGACATCTAAGCTAAAAAATTGAGCAAGCAAAAAAGCGCCATTTGGCGCTTTTTGTTTGTACAATTAAACATAGAGCAAGACTGAGAAAAACATCAAAATTGAGCCCAGTAAGACAAAGAAGTGCCAGATGACGTGGCTAAAGGCCAGACCTCGCATGGAGAAAAAGAGGCAGCCGAAGGTATAGGCGATCCCGCCCCCAACTAGGAGCCAAAAGCCGGTCGAACCCAAGCGGCTATATAGCTGGCTGCCTGCCAAGATGACCATCCAGCCCATGGCGATGTAAAGAATGGTGTCCAAGATGGTGTGCTTGCCCTGGTTGAAGATGTAGTAAAGGATCCCGGTGACTGCTAAGGCCCAGATAATGCCAAACATGACCCAGCCCTTGGCCCCGCCGATCGCGACCAGCGTATAAGGAGTGTAAGAACCGGCAATGGCAATGTAAATGGAGGAATGGTCAAAGATCTGGAAGACTTTCCGCGCTTTGGTAAAAATCAGGCTGTGGTAAAGGGTGGAAAAAAGGTAGAGCAAGACCATGCAGGAGCCGTAAATGGTGAAGGTGGTGACTCTCAAGGCGCTGCCGGTGTGGGCGGCATGGACGATCAAGATAACCAGGCCGGCAACCGCCAGGCCAAAGCCAATGCCATGGACGACAGCTGACAGGACATTGTCAACGATTAGGTATTTTTTGGAGCGGTCAGGGACCGGTTGCCAAAGATTTTTTGTCATTAGTCAAAAGTTCCTTTCGTTTAAGTCAATTAGCTTAATTTTTTCGTAAAAACTTTGTTATACTAAATCATGTATTAATTTAGATTCTATCATACTCACCATTTTTGGTAAGATGATTTGGAAATTGAGGTCAGTAAATTGTCGAAAATCAAGATTATGACAGACTCTTCAGTACAACTGAGTTCTGCAGAAATTGAAAAGTATGGGATAACCGTTGTGCCTTTATCAGTCACGATTGACGGACACACTTATACTGATGGAGTGGACATTACCCGGGCCAACTTTATCCAAAAAATGGACGAAGCCAAAGCCTTGCCAAAGACCAGTCAACCGCCAGTTGGTCTTTTTGTGGAAAGAATGAAGGAATTAACCGCTGACGGCAGTGAAGTTCTTGGCATCTTCATGGCCAAGTGCCTGTCTGGTACGGTTGATTCTGCCAGACAAGCCGCTGAGCTGGTCGAAGGCAAGATCACGGTTATTGACTGCGGCTATACCGACCGCTCTCAAGGCTACTACTGCCTGGCTGCTGCTAAAGATGCCGCTGCTGGCAAGAGCATGCAGGAAATCCTGGACCACTTAGAGACGATCGGGCAAAACATGCACCTGGAAATGATGGTGCCAAACTTGAAGAACATCTTAGCTGGAGGTCGTCTGGGCCGCTTGGCTGGCCGGGCAATTTCGGCTTTGAACTTCCACGTTGGCTTGACCATGAAAGAGGGCAAGATGAACGTGCCTTACCGCGGCCGCGGCAAGAAGTTTATCAAGAAGTTTGACGACATGCTGGTGGACCAAATCCGTGACCTTGGCGACCAAGTCAAGTACGTGGGCATTTCCTACGTTGACACGCCAGAAGCAATGGCAGAACTAGGCAAGCGCTTTGAAGAGGCTAACCCTAACGTGGAAGTCTTCATTCAAGAGACGAGTCCGATCATCATCACGCATGCTGGCCATGAAGCATACGCAGTCATGTTTTACACTGAATAAGCTAATAAAGCTAAAAGGTTAAAGATAGAGGTTGATTTTTATGGCATATCGGCAGAGCTTTTACCAATTCTTGATGACGCTGAGAAATCCTGACTCAAATGAGGATATTGCGGCTTTTGCCAATAATGCTCAATTTGACTCAACTTTTCCAAGGCATGAGCAAGACTACGAGAAATTGTCAGAATACTTGGAAGAAAACGCAGCTTACCTGCCCAGCATGACGATTTTTGACGAAGCTTATCAAGAATATAAAGATAAAATGCAATACTAGGAATGATAAAGGGAGCCTCGGCTTCCTTTTCTAGCGTTTATGAATAAAAAAGAGG
>NZ_JBJFHB010000097.1:34463-47866 GCF_051893255.1 Lactobacillus sp.
CCAAGAACCCTGGTTATGGCCATGGATGCTCAGCACAACACCAACGTCCAAGCCTTGGTGACTTTGATCAAGAAGGCGTCAAGTGAAAAGGTCAAAAAATTAGAAGAACGCGGCGCATCGAACCCGATCGTCCGCATTGCCTTAGTCGGCGTGCCAAACTGCGGCAAGTCAACCATCATCAACCGCTTAGTTGGCCATAATGTGGCCATTACCGGCGACAAGCCTGGCGTTACCAAGGGGCAGGCCTGGCTGAAGACCAACTATGGCATCCAGATTCTGGACACGCCAGGGATCCTGTGGCCAAAGTTTGAAGACCAGGACGTGGGCTATAAGTTGGCTGCCTTTGGTGCGATCAAGGACACGATTTTCCACGCAGACGACGTTGCCTTGTTTGTGATTCGGCTTTTAAAGCAGTATTACCCTGCTTACTTGGCCAAATTCGCCAACTGCAGCAAGGAAAAGATTGCGGCTATCGGCGATACTGATCTCCTTTTGGCACTGACTCAAAACAACGGGATGCGGGATGACTATGACCGCTTCTCCTTGTTTATGCTGCAGCGGTTAAGAAAGGGCAAGCTGGGCAGAATCACCTTGGATAGAGTGAATAATGAAAATTAATGAAATTAGAGACTTGCTAAAGCAAGAAAACCCAGATCCTGCCTTGATTGAAAAACTTAGAGAGGATCCGCGCAAGGGGGTCATGCAGCTCTTAGCCAGTTATGATCGCCGGCAGGAGAAGCTGGCAAAGAAAAAGGCAGAATTTTTAAGCCGCTTTGCTTACGAAAAAGACTTTTGGCAAAAGGGGCAGCTGGTGGCTGGTGTAGACGAAGTTGGCCGCGGTCCCCTGGCGGGCCCAGTCGTTGCGGCGGCGGTGATATTACCGGAAGATTTTGACTTGATTGAAGTCAACGACTCCAAAAAGGTGAGCCCAGCCCACCGCCTGGCCCTTTACCCGCAAATTTTGGAAAAAGCAGTGGCGGTTGGCATCGGTTTGATGGACAACCAGGTGATTGATGAGATCAACATCTATGAAGCCGACCGGCAAGCCATGAAGCAGGCAGTTGAGAAGCTCAGCGTTAAGCCGGATGCTCTCCTAGTCGACGCTATGAACGTCCCGGTTGACTTGCCGCAAACCGAGCTGATCAAGGGGGATGCCAAGTCTAACTCGATTGCGGCGGCATCTATTGTCGCCAAGGTATACCGGGATAACTTGATGGATGAATATGCCAAGCTTTACCCGCAATACGGCTTTGAGCGCAATGCTGGCTACGGGACTAGCGAGCACTTAAAAGCTTTAGCAGAATTTGGCCCTACCCCGATTCACCGACTGACCTTTGCTCCGGTTAAAGAAGGCTTGGAGCAGCACCGGAAGCAGTAACGAAGTTTCCTTTTAATGAAACGATTCACTATTTTGCTAGTGAATCGTTTTTTGCTTGCTTTTGATAAATTTTTAAATTATTTTTGCCTGCAAGTTAGGACGAGTAATGCTTGACCTGATCGCCTTCTTACACTTTGATTTGACTGTAAAAGCAGCGTTAGATCAACCTTCGTTGCTATTTGCCTGCAAGTGGCACGGGCTTATTTTTTCTAGTATGCTTGGGCTGTGGCATAAAGTGAAGGAAAAGTAACAGCAGTAATAACGAGAAAATGAATAAGACAGAATTTTTGCTTCGGCTCAAGCTGCAAAAGGGGCTCAGCTACCTCAAGATCCTGCAGGTCATGCAGCAGATGCCGATTGATGAAGACATTGACCATGAATGGATTAATTGTTTGGAATTGCCAGAAGACATCCTGACGCTAGTTGAACACGCCTACCTGGATGATCGCTATGAAAGTGCAATTGAGAATTTACAACAGCAGTTTAACATTATTAGTTTTTTTGATGAATCCTATCCTTTGGCCTTGAGAGAAATCTACAGACCGCCAATTATGCTCTTCGCCAAAGGCGACTTGTCCTTGCTGAGGCATGAGGTCACGGTCATTGTGGGCTCCCGATATCCAACTTCATATTCGGCCCGGGTCATCGAAAACATCATGCCGGCCTTGGTGAAGAGAAAACAAGTCGTTGCCAGTGGCCTGGCCCGCGGCGTTGATGCCATTGCCCACCAGATGACCTTGCGCTTTGGTGGCAAGACGATTGCGGTAGTGGGAAATGGCCTTAATTATTTTTACCCGCAAGAGAACATGGAGCTGCAGCGGCAGATTGCTGAACGTGGGCTCTTGCTGAGTGAATATTTGCCGGATACGCCGCCGCGTCCTTTTCGCTTTCCCGAGCGCAACCGGATTTTGGCTGGGATTTGCAAGAATGTCATTGTGACTGAGGCTAAGGAACATTCAGGATCGCTAATTACGGCAAATTTAGCCTTGCAGGAAAATCGCAACGTTTATGCCGTGCCAGGGCTGATCACCAGCCCCTTGTCCAAGGGCACCAATCAGCTGATTTCAGCAGGGGCTACGCCCATCATTGATGGCAAGCTTGAAATGTTAATGTAGGGTAAAATTTAGTCTTTTTTCTAAAAAGTCATTTATTCTTTGGTTGACAATTTCCAAAATTATTTCTATATTGAAGGAGATTTAATTTCAAATTTGAGGGAAAGGGGCATTTGATGCCTACCAAAGCAAAAGATACCGAAAGTAAGAAGACTAAAGCCGCTAAGACGACCAAGGCCAAGAGCAAAAAGACCCGTGCTAAGAAGAGCAAGGTCAAGAAGGACCTGGTGATCGTTGAATCTCCGGCTAAGGCACATACGATTGAGAAATATTTGGGCAACAAGTATCACGTCATTGCCTCTAAAGGCCACATCCGGGATTTGCCCAAGTCCCAAATGGGGGTTGACCTAGACAACAACTACCAGCCAAAATACATCTCCATTCGCGGCAAGGGCGATACTATCAAAGAGCTGAAAGCTGAAGCCAAGAAGGCTAATAAAGTATACCTGGCTTCCGACCCCGACCGGGAAGGAGAAGCGATTGCTTGGCACGTTGCTCACGTTTTGGGCTTAGATGAACACGACAAAAACCGGGTTACCTTTAACGAAGTTACCAAGGACGCGGTTAAAGATGCCTTCAACCATGCCAGAACCATCGACATGGACACGGTTGATGCCCAGCAGGCCCGCCGGGTCTTAGACCGCTTGGTTGGCTATTCCTTGTCCCCAATTTTGTGGTCCAAGGTGAAGAAAGGCTTGTCAGCAGGGCGCGTTCAGTCAGTTGCCTTGAAGCTGGTTATTGACCGGGAAAAGGAAATCAAGGCCTTTAAGCCAGTCGAATACTGGACCATTGAAGCTGAATTTGCTCATGGCAAGAGCAAGTTCCAAGGCTCTTTTTACGGCTTAAAGGGCAAAAAAGCCGACTTGCCAAATAACGAAGCCGTTCAGGACGTTTTAGCCAAGCTGGACAAGAAGAAGCCTTTTGCGGTAACCAAGGTGGTCAAAAGAGAAGTCAAGAGGCAGCCAGCTGCCCCATTTACCACTTCCACCATGCAGCAAGAAGCTAACCGCCGCTTGAATTTTAGAACCTCGAAGACCATGAGCATTGCCCAGCACCTGTATGAAGGGGTGAGCCTGGGCAGAGAAGGCACGGTCGGTTTGATTACTTACATGAGAACTGACTCTAAGAGAATCAGTCCGGTCGCTCGGGCAGAAGCCGCTAAATTTATTGACGAAGAATATGGCGCAGAATACGCGGTTAAGAAAGAACGGCACTTCAAGAACCAAGAAGATGCGCAAGATGCCCACGAAGCCGTCCGTCCAACCAGCGTCTATCGGACGCCAAAGTCTCTGGAAAAGGTGCTGACGAAAGATGAACTCCGGCTTTATACCTTGATCTGGAGCCGCTTTGTGGCTAGCGAAATGACGCCGGCTGTCTTTGATACGGCTCGCTATGACTTAACGCAAAATGACGTGACCTTTAGAGCCAGCGGCTCGGTCATGAAGTTTGCCGGTTATACCAAGGTTTATGACAACCGGAGCGACAAGAACGTTGCCCTGCCAGACCTGGCCGAAGGGGCAGAAGTCAAGATGACCAAGTCTGACAACAAGCAGCACTTTACCCAGCCGCCTGCCAGATATACCGAAGCCAGCCTGGTCCGGGCCCTTGAAGAAAACGGCGTTGGCCGGCCTTCAACTTATGCCCCAACCATCCAAAACATCCAGTCACGCAACTACGTTAAGCTGGAAGGCAAGGCAATCGTGCCAACTGAACTCGGCGAAATCGTTGACGGTTTGGTTGAACAGTTCTTCCCAGATATTACCAGCGTTGACTACACGGCCAAGGTAGAAAATGACCTAGACGAAGTGGAAAAGGGCAAAGAAGAGTGGGCTAAGGTTGTCGACCGCTACTACAAGCCATTTTCTAAAGAACTGGAAAAGGCAGACAGCGAGATCCAAAAGATTCAAATTAAAGACCAGCCAGCTGGCTTTGACTGTGAAATCTGCGGGGCGCCAATGCTGATCAAGATGGGCCGCTATGGCAAGTTCTATGGCTGCTCCCGCTTCCCAGACTGCCGCCACACCCAAACCATCGTCAAAAAGATTGGCGTTACTTGCCCGAAGTGCGGGAAGGGTGAAGTATTGGAGAAGAAGTCCAAGAAGGGCCGGAAGTTTTATGGCTGTTCCCGCTACCCAGAATGCGACTTTGTTTCTTGGGACAAGCCAATTGCCCGGGCATGTCCAAATGATGGCCACTTCCTGGTCGAAAAGAAGCGCAAGGACGGGATCGTTGTCCTGTGTCCAAATGGCGACTACAAGGAAGAGCCACAAGAACCTGAAGAAGCTGAGTAAAGCTAGAGAGATTTAACTAGATATTTAAAATGCCGCCTAATGGCGGTATTTTTTTCGAGTCAATCATTGGGAAGAGAAGACTTTTTCCGGTAAAATAGCTAAGAATAGATTTTCTATAAGTTTAACAAGAGAGATAGGATTGAGACAGATGACTAAAAAAGTTACAGTTATTGGCGCAGGACTAGCCGGCAGTGAAGCTACTTGGCAACTTGCCAAGCGCGGCATTGAAGTTGACCTTTACGAAATGCGGCCTAAGGAAATGACGCCGGCCCACGAAACTGGCAATTTCGCCGAACTGGTTTGCACCAACTCCATGAGAAGCAACCAGCTGTCAAACGCGGTAGGCCTCCTCAAAGAAGAAATGCGGCAAATGGGCTCTTTGATCATGGAAGCTGCTGACCAGACCCAGGTGCCAGCCGGCGGGGCTTTGGCCGTTGACCGAGACCAATTTTCAAACTATGTGACTAGCAAGTTAAAGAGCCTGGACAATGTAACCGTTCATGACGAAGAGATTACCGAACTGCCAACTGACGGCATCGTGATCGTGGCTACTGGTCCCTTGACTAGCGACAAATTAGCTGAACAAATTCAGCAGTTCGAGGGTACTGACAGTCTCCACTTTTTTGATGCAGCGGCTCCGATCGTGGCTGCTGATTCTATTGACATGGATATCGTCTACAAGAAGAGCCGGTATGACCGGGGTGAAGCAGCTTATCTGAACTGCCCAATGACCAAGGAAGAATACGACAAGTTCGCTGACGCCTTGATCCATGCGGAAACAGCTGACTTGCACGGTTTTGAAGACAGTGAAGTCTTTGAAGGCTGCATGCCAATCGAAGTTATGGCTAAGCGCGGCCCAAAGACCATGCTTTTTGGTCCCCTGAAGCCAGTTGGCTTAGAAGATCCAAAGACTGGCGAAACTCCATATGCTGTGGTGCAGCTCCGCCAAGACAATGCTGCCGCTTCCATGTACAACATCGTGGGCTTCCAAACTCACTTGAAATACGGCGAGCAAAAGCGGGTCTTCTCGATGATCCCAGGCCTTGAAAATGCTCGCTTTGTCCGCTACGGCAAGATGCACCGGAACACTTACATGGCCAGTCCTGAAGTCTTGAAGGCGACTTATGAAGCTAAAAAGCAAGCAGGTCTCTTCTTCGCTGGCCAGATGACCGGGGTTGAAGGCTACGTGGAAAGTGCCGGCAGCGGCCTAGTAGCTGGAATTAACGCCGCTAGAGAAGCAGCCGGTCTTGAACCAGTCGAATTCCCGGTGACGACTGCCTTAGGCTCGATGGCTCACTACATCACGACTACTGATGCCAAGCACTTCCAGCCAATGAACGCCAGCTTTGCACTGATCCCAGGCCTTGAAGGCAAGAAGATCCGCAACAAGCGTGAACGCCACGAGAAGATCAGTGAACGTGGCTTGGCTGATTTAGCCAGCTTTAAAGCAGAAAAGCTGAGTGATTAAGGTGGACTGGGTAGAACAATTTTTATCCTACTTACGCAATGAACGGGCCTATAGCGAAAAGACTGCGACAGCATACCAAAGCGATTTAGCCGACGCCCAGGCCTTTTGGCAGGAAAATGGCGGCTTTAAAGGCTGGGACCAGCTTGACCGCCGCGATGTCGAGATTTACCTGCAATCTTTAGCGCAAAAAGGCCTAGCAGCCAGCAGCCGGATGCGGAAGATGTCAGCTCTCAAGTCTTTTTACCGTTTTTTGATCAAGCGAGGATTAACGGAAGTTGACCCCACTGAAGCAATTGAAATGCGGCGGGGTGAAAAGAAGCTGCCTGACTTTTTCTACCAGCAAGAAGTCGAGCAGGTGCTGGACTCTTTAAACGACGGCAAGCCCTTGACCTTGCGTAACCGGGCGATCCTGGCCCTGTTTTATGCAACGGGGATGCGGCTGAGCGAGGTCAGCAATCTGCTGGTCAAGCAGGTTGACTTTGATAACTGCCTGATCCTGGTCACCGGTAAGGGGAAGAAGGAACGCTATGTCTTTTTTGATGAAGAGACAAAAAAGATCCTGCAGACCTATTTAAGTGATTCCCGTCCCAAGCTTTTAAAGTATGCTCATGACAATGGGAATTTCTTCCTCAATAACCGGGGTGAAAAGCTCAGCAGCCGCGGCATCAGCCTGGTCATCAAGCAGCTTTTTAAGAAAAGCGGCATTACGAGCGGTGCCCACCCCCACGAGCTGCGGCACAGCTTTGCCACGGCCATGCTCAATAACGGGGCCGATCTGCGCAGCGTACAAGAGCTTTTAGGGCACAGTGACCTGTCGACGACGCAAATTTATACGCATGTAACGATGAAACATTTGCAGGATGAATATCGGCAGCATTTTCCCCGAAAAGACGAAAAATAATATAAAAAGTGATATGATGAAACTGGTTGGTAAGCGCCAACGGATAAATTTTTATTAAGATATTTGTGAAAAACTGCCAAAAAGTTGGCAAACGATTACAATGCTGATTGTAATATATTCTGCAATTTAGCAAGTGGAGGAAAAAATGACTACAATTTGTTCAGTCAAGTATCACGGCCAAACCGCGATTGCCGGCGATGGCCAGGTAACTTTAGGTAAGAGCATTATCGCTAAGACGACTGCTAAGAAGATTCGCCGCATTTACCATGACCAAGTGGTTATCGGCTTTGCCGGTGGGGTAGCGGATGCTGTTAGCCTGCAAGAAATGCTGGAAGGCAAGCTGGAAAGCTACGGCGGCGACCTCCGACGGGCAGCTGTGGAAATGGCGCAAGCTTGGCGCAAGGACCCAGCCCTGCAAAAATTGGAAGCCATGGTGATTGCCTTTAACGACAAGGATTTACTCTTGATTTCAGGTAACGGTGAAGTGCTGGAACCAGACGAAAGCGTCGTGGCGATTGGGTCAGGCGGCTATTATGCCCAAGCTGCAGCAGTTGCGATGACTCGCCATAGCGATGGCATGACGGCTAGCGAAATCGCCAAGGAAGCCGTCAATATTGCAGCTGATATCGATGTCTTCACCGACCACCAAATTATTACGGATGAAATCGAGGAACAGTAGCATGAAAGAAAAAACGCCTCGTCAAATCGTTGAGCTTTTGGACAAGTACATCGTTGGCCAAGACGAAGCTAAGAAGCTAGTGGCGATTGCCTTGTACAACCGCTACCGCCGCTCCCAATTGCCAGAAGACTTGCAAAAGGACATTACTCCAAAGAACATTTTGATGGCTGGGCCAACCGGGGTTGGTAAGACGGAAATCGCTAGAAGACTGGCTGATATCGTGGAAGCCCCCTTTGTGAAGGTGGAAGCAACCAAGTTTACCGAAGTCGGATATGTTGGCCGCGACGTTGAATCCATGGTCAGAGACCTGGCTAACGAAGCTGTTCGCATCGTTGAAAAAGAAGAATTTGCTAAGGTAGAAGGTCAGGCTTTAAGAGAAGCCAACAAGACCTTAGTCAGACTCTTGGTGCCAGGCGTCAAGGCCAACAACCGGCAAAGCCAAATGCAGCAGATGCAGGCCATGATGGACAGCCTGTTAAGCGGCAAGGGGATGCCGGAAGAGCAAGAAGAAGTTACGGATGAAGTCCGCAACAAGCGCTTGTCCGTTGCCGAAAAACTGGAACGAGGCTTGCTAGAAAACGAAGAAGTCACCATTGAAGTTGAGCAGGCTAACAAGGTCAACCCGATGGGCGACATGATGGGCCAGATGGGCATGGACATGTCTGCTTTAGGCGACCTGATGCCTAAAAAGAAGGTAAAGCGGACCCTGCCAGTCAGCCAAGCCAGAAAACTCTTGGTTCAAGAAGAAGAGCATAAACTAGTTGACTACGATGCCATCTACCAAAAGGCCATCGAAAGAGCAAGCCAAAGCGGGATCATCTTTATCGACGAAATCGACAAGATTACCGCTGCTGGTCAGCGCAATTCTGGTGAAGTTTCCCGGGAAGGCGTTCAAAGAGACATCTTGCCAATCGTTGAAGGGTCAACGGTTTCTACTAAGTATGGTCCTTTGCCAACGGATCACATTCTCTTTATCGCCGCTGGGGCCTTTGCCGAAAGCAAGCCAAGCGATCTGATTCCAGAACTGCAAGGCCGCTTCCCAATCCGGGTTGAATTAAACGCCTTGAAGAAGGAAGACTTTGTCAAGATCTTGAAGGATCCGCAAAATTCGCTCTTGAAGCAGTACATTGCCTTGCTGAAAGCGGATGGGGTTGACCTGGTCTTTACGGCAGAAGCGGTCGACAAGATCGCAGAAATTGCCTATGATGTCAACCAAGGCACGGACAACATTGGGGCCCGCCGTTTAGCAACGATCTTGGAAAAATTGCTGGAAGAAGTCTTGTATGAAGGTCCTGACATGGAAATGGGTCAGATCACCATTACTCAGGCCTACGTTGAGCAAAAGTTAAGCGATATTGTGAAGAATAAGGATTTAACCAAGTTTATCTTGTAATTAGCGGTTCTAGATGAGCAATCTAGCTTTTTTGAGGGGGAAAGCATGGACTACACAATCGAAAATGAAATCATTAAAGTGACGGTATCTTCAACGGGTGCAGAAATTCAGAGCATTGTCGGCAAGCATATTGGCAATGAATACATCTGGCAAGCAGACCCTGAAATCTGGGGCCGGCATGCGCCAGTCTTGTTCCCAATCGTGGGCAAGCTGAAAAATGATGAATACAGCTACCAGGGCAAGACCTACCACTTGGGCCAACACGGCTTTGCTAGAAACATGGAATTTAAGCTGGAAGAACAAACTAAGGAAAAGCTGACTTTCCTCTTGACGGATACGCCAGAAACCTTGGAAGCCTACCCATTCCACTTTGAATTCCGGGTGAGCTACGAGCTTTTAAACAACATGGTAAAGGAAAGCTTCAAGGTTACCAACACCGGTGACGGCGACATGATCTTTGGCGTGGGCGGCCACCCTGGCTTTAACCTGCCAGTTGATGACCAAGTCAAGAAGGAAGACTTTTACCTGCAAACCAGTCCGGCTAAGCCGCGCGTGCAAGTGCCGCTGGAAAATGGCTGCCTGAACTGGGGCAAGCGGTCTTTAGCGCCAACGGAAACCATGATCACCATTACCGATGACTTGTTTAAGAATGACGCTCTGGTTTACCTGATGCGGCACCCAAACAACAAGTTCTCCATTAAGACGGACACCAGCCGCTTCCACATCAATGTGCGGACAGATTCTGCGCCATACGTGGGCGTTTGGTCCCAATATCCAAAGACGGCTAACTATGTCTGCATCGAACCATGGTGGGGGATTGCCGATACCACCGATGCTGATGGCGACTTGGAACACAAGAAGGGGATGAACCGGATCAAGAGTGGCGAGACTTTTGACGCCAGCTTCCGGATGTCCTTCCACAGTCCAGTTCATGCTGAATAAGGATTGAACAGAGATTGAATAATAAATAATATCTCTTAAATGAACAGGCCACGCAAGTGGCCTGTTTTTATGCTTTTTTATAAAAAATTACCCAGCCTTTACATGTGAAAGTGTTTACAAATATCGAAATTTGGACTAAGATCAATCTTGGAAATAGCAAAACAAAAATATTTGCCATTCTTGATTGATCTTAGTTAATTGATGATTGTTAATATTTTTGGAGGCACATCATGAGCAAGTTAACTGCGGGGACTTTTGAGGGAACGGCGCCGGGCCATAACGGTGACATTACGGTAGCTTTGACAACGGACGGCGAGCGCATTACCGACTTAAAGGTGGTCAAGGAGCAAGAAACGCCCCATGTTGGCGACAACGCCTTTAAGTGGCTGCTAGAAGCCATTGTGAAAAATCAATCGGTTGGCGTTGATGCTGTGAGCGGGGCAAGTTTTACCTCTCGCGGGATCATCAATGCGGCAAAAAAGGCACTAGTAGCCGCTGGCGGCAAGGTTGAAGAGTGGGACAAGCCGGTTCCAAAGCCGGTCGTAGCCGCTAAAGACCAAACAGCAGATGTCGTGATCGCTGGGGGCGGCTTAACCGGTTTAGCCAGTGCGGCTTTTGCAACAGAAAAAGGCTTGAAGGTCGTCGTTATTGAAAAGAACGATCAGGTTGGCGGTTCTTTCCGTTACGCAGCTGGCGCCTTTGCCACCTGCGGATCCAGCCAAGCTGAGGACAATCAGGTTGATGACTTGGTGGCCTGGGTTAAGGAATTAAACCGCCACGGCGCCAAGAAAGAGATGAACTATGACTTCCTCCACTACCTGGAGGAAAATAGTGGTCAGGCTTTTGACGACCTTTGCCAGATTACTGGTCTCAAAGGACAAAAAATTCAAGAAGCCCCTTATAAGGTACTGACGCCGGGGCCAGGGGCACTAGTTACTGAGCGCCTTGAAGCCTATATTAAAGAGCATGGCGGCTTGATTTTGCCAGATACGGTGATTACCAAAGTTTTGACTGACGGCAGTCATGCAACTGGCATCATGGCTAAGAATGCATCCGGCAGCTTCAAGATTACGGCTAAATATGTAGTCATTGCCACTGGCGGGGCTTCGGCGGGTCACCGGGACTGGCTGGAAAAGGAAACGCCAGCTTTAGCTAATGTCCATGTCTTTAACGAAGCTAACCCGGCCAACACCGGGGACGGCTACGGAATTTTGAAAGAGACAGGGGCTGCCTTTTATGGGCATGAATACTATAAGAACGCCTTCCTTGACTTTGGCTGGCCACTGCGGATCTATTACGCTAACGTGCCAGACTATAGCAAGGCAATCCTGGTCAACGCTGATGCTAAGCGCTTTACTAATGAGGCACCATTCTTTGTCTTGAACCTGACGACCGCGCTTTACTATGAAGGCTCGCCGCGCTACTACTTGATCTATGATGCTAAAACGATGGACCAGGACTTCAGAAAGAAGCTGAACAGTCAACAAGAAGACCCAAAGGTAGTCGTTCACGCTCAAACGATTGAAGAATTGGCTAAAAAGCTCTCCCTTGATCCAGCAAGTTTAAAGGAGACTTTTGACCAGTATCAAAAAGCCTGCGAGAGCGGTCAAGACGAGTTTGGCAAGGATCAAGATCATCTGGAAAAGTTTGACGGCAGCGAGGGCTACTATGGCCTGTACGTCATGCCGGGATGCTGGGGGACGATTGGCGGCGTTAAGATCAACCGAGAGTTCCAAGTCGAAAAGACGGATGGCAGCCATTTTGACAACTTGTATGCCTTAGGGGAAATGTCGACTAGTGAGCTCTTTAGCGACTTCTACATTGCCGGCTTCTCCTTGGCCAACTACTTTACTGAAGCTAAGCTCCTTGCCAATAGCTTGTCTAAGTAAAAGAAAACATGGTATAGGAAACATAGTAATAGAAATAGAAAAAATAGCTAATCTAGATAACAGTTTAAAAATGTCAGCTTTGCTGGCATTTTTTATTTTTGCCAAAAATATGAAACCGCTAGCAGAAAAAGGACTATAATTATAGGTGAAAAAGTTGTTTTGTAAAGTAAATGTCATATGTGTGTTAACAAATCAGAAAACGGAGGAGAAAAAGATGAAGACTTTTTCTAAATTAGCTGTCCTTACTGCCAGTGCTTGTTTGCTGAGTCTTGCTGCTGGGCAAGTCCAGGCCAGTCAGGCTGATGAATATTATCCAGAAGTGAAGAAGGTCCGCGTCCAAGAAGGCAACTACCTGATTGCCCGGGACCTGGTCAAGAACGCCTCGAAATTGCCGGAAAACACCATCTACGAGTTTGTCCATGAACCCAACTTTTTAAAGGCTGGGACTTACCGGACGAGAATTCGGATTTTGTACCCTGACGATTCTACCGAGGAAACGAGAAAGGCTGAGGTAGTGGTTTACCGCTACGCCATGGATAAAGACAAGTACCAGCCAGCCGTGAAGGGCAAGACCATCTACAAGGGCCAGAAATTGGCCGCCAAAAAGCTCGTGACCAACCGCAAATACCTGCCAGGTGGCAGCCGGTATGAATTTGCCAGCCAAGAAAATTTTGCCCAAGCGGGAACTTACAAGGTCCGCGTAATTGTCACTTACCCTGATGGCAGCAAAGACAAGAGCAAGCAGGTCAAGTTCCATGTTAAGTCTGCCAGCGATGCCCAAAGATACCAGCCCGTAGTAACCGGCAGGACCACGGCTTTTGGCAAGGCCTTTAAGTCTAAGCGCCTCGTTACCAACAAAAAGCAGCTGCCAAAGAAGACCAGCTACCGCTTTACGGCGATTCCTAACTTCAAAAAGGCGGGAACTTACTGGACCCGGGTCAAGGTCACTTATCCTGATCAGAGCAAGGAAGAGAGCGCCTGGGTCAAGGTGGTCGTTTTGCGGCAAAAAGACAGCGACAAGTACCAAGTTCACGTGAAGGGGAAGACTACTTATTACGGGAAAAAGCTGACTGCGAAATCTTTGGTAACCAATGCTAAAAAGCTGCCAAAAAAGACCAACTACTACTTCACCATGACGCCCAACTTCTACTATGCCGGCACTTACTATACAGCAATCAAGGCTGTTTACCCTGACGGGACAGCAGACGTTAGCCGCCTGGCCAAGGTCGTAGTTAAGTCTTTGAAGAGCCATTATCAAGTGAAGGCAGTCAGCAAGACGACCTCTTTAGGCAAGGCGATTAAGCCTAAGAACGCTGTTGCTAATGTGAAGTCCCTGCCAAAAGGCACCAC
>NZ_JBJFHB010000097.1:47966-67544 GCF_051893255.1 Lactobacillus sp.
GGGACTTAGTCCTTTTCTTTTTTAGGATTTCCCAGCTTTTGTGCTTTTTAACTTAACAATTGGGGAGAATTTGTTATAATTGCAAGTAACTAAGCGCTTACATTATTTTAGGATTAAGTTTGGAAAAATAAAACGTGAAATGAACAATGAGGTGAAACAATGAAGAAGATTGAATGTGAAGTATGCGGCAGCCAGCGGCTGGTCAAAGAAGCAGGTCGCTTTGTCTGCCAAGACTGCGGGGTTGAATATTCTCTCCCTGAGCTCCAGTCCCAGATTACGGATTCTCCAATTGAGCGGAACCAGCAGCTTTTCAAGCGCGCTAAGGACCTTTTTCGGGCCAGAGAATATGAAGCGGCTAGGCAATTTTACCAGCGCCTAAGCGAAAGAGGCGATATTCGCGCTGACTTTTATGAAAAGCTGTGTGAAGCGCACCTAGAGCCCTTAAGCAAGGATTGCCGCTCAGCTGCCTTGACCAGCTTCCAGCACAGTTTGGAAAATCTTTGGACCAAAGATCCGGACCACTATTTTAAGCAGGCTAGTCAAATGCTGGGGGAAATCATTGTATTTGGCCTCACGGTGGAAGAAATGTATGAAGAAAAGTTTCAGTCTAAGGCAGCCCGCCTAGAATCGACTTCTATGCAAACCTTGAAAAAAGAACACCAGAAAATGCAAGAAGGGGCCGGCGCAGCTTGGCTAATGATGGACCAAGCCGCCCACTTATGTGCCGAAACGGCCGGCGATTTGTCCAAGGCCAGCAGCTACTTTTGGGAATTGGTTGATGCTATTTTAGATGATCTCAGCATCAACCAAAAGCGTGGAACCATCGCCATCGGTGACGTGAATGAAGAAAGAAAGTACTTTGCCAAATTAAAAGAAGACCAAAAGGAAGCTGCAGAAGTTAATTAAGTAAACTTTTTCCGGGAAATTCCTATTTTTTTGTAAAAAAGGCTTGCCAAAAGTTAAAAAGTTAAGTAGACTAGTATTTGGTTGGGGGATGCAAGGAGCCGTCCCTTGATTGACATTAAGATTGCGTTATAGCCAAGTGGTAAGGCAACGGTTTTTGGTACCGTCATGCGCTGGTTCGAATCCAGCTAACGCAATTGGGAAAGAGGACATGCAAGTAGGCATGTCCTCTTTTGTTTTCTGCTTTATTGGTCTTTTTCTGCTTTTTTGCTTGACCAAATTGGTCCTAATCTCTAAACTGAAAGTAATGATTAAAAGATGATAAAAAAATGAGGTTGCCCAAGTGAATAAATTGATCAACACAAGAGATGTAAATGATGCTGGCCACTTGCAAATCGGCGGCGTTGATGCGGAATTTTTAGCCCAAAAATACCAAACGCCCTTGCAAGTCTTTGACGTAACTAAGATCCGTCAAGCTGTCCGAGCCTTTAAGCGGGTTTTTGAAGAAGAAGGCGTTGACTATGAGGTCAGTTATGCGTCAAAGGCTTTTTCCTGCCTAGCCATCTACCAGGTCATGGCTGAAGAAGGTGCCCACACTGACGTGGTTTCAGGTGGTGAATTGTATACGGCGATCAAAGCTGGCTTTCCCATGGACAAGGTCAGCTTTCATGGCAACAACAAGACCCGCAGTGAACTGGAAATGGCAGTTGACAATCACGTTGGCGTGATCATGCTGGACAACTTCCATGAAATTGACCTCCTGAGCCAAATTTTGCAAGAGAAAAAGGAAAAGATTAAGGTAATGCTGCGGGTAACGCCAGGAATCAGCGCCCACACCAACGAATACATCCAAACCGGGCAAGTAGACTCTAAGTTTGGCTTTGACCTGGGCAGTGGTCAGGCTGACCAAGCGTTAGAAAAAGTGTTAGCTAACCCTGCCTTTGAAATGATTGGCGTTCATGCCCACATTGGCTCTCAGATTTTTGACGTGCGCGGCTTTGAGGGTTGCGGACAAAAGCTCTGTGAACTCAGCAGTCACTGGCTGGAAAAATATGGCTACCAGTGCCAAGTATTGAATGTTGGGGGCGGTTTTGGGATTTCCTATACTGAAGCAGATACTCCCTTGCCAGCTGAAGAATTTGTACGTGCCATTGTCAAGGGGATCAAGACTTATTGCAGCCAGCATGAAATGATGGTGCCGCAAATCTGGATTGAGCCGGGCCGGGCAATTGTCGGGCCAGCAGGCTACAGCCTTTATACGATTGGCTCTAGAAAGGACCTGCCAGGCTACACCAGCTATGTAGCTGTTGACGGCGGGATGGGTGACAATATCCGGCCTGCTCTTTACCAAGCTGAGTATTCTGCCGTTTTAGCGGACAAGCCCCTGGCTGAGCCAGAAGAAAAGGTCAACCTGGTGGGCAAGTACTGCGAAAGCGGCGATATCTTGATTAAGGATTGTCCTTTGCCAAAAACCGAACCTGGAGACGTAGTTGCATTATTAAGCACCGGTGCCTACGGCTACGCCATGGCGTCAAACTACAACCGCAATCCCCGTCCAGCCGTGGTTTTTGCCGAAGATGGGGAAGATAAGCTGGTGATTAAGCGGGAAAGCTATGACGATTTGATTGCTAATGACTTAAAATATTAAAGAATAGGCTGGGATAAACTTAAATAAATTAAGTATAATCTAGCCTGAATTTTGCAAAAGCAACTTTATCGGATTTTTTAGCTTAAAAATTCGATTCCTTTTGCAAGTAATTACTAACAAACTATGGTAAAATGAAGGTAATTGTTAAGCTATTTACTTTTCGATTCAAGGAGAGAATTTTTTATGCCAAAATTAGCACAGGACTTGGAAGGCATTGTGAACCACAAGCTTGATGCCTTAATGCCATCAGACATCCGCTTGTTTGACCGCTACGTTTCCCAATATGATGGGATCATTAAGCTGACTTTGGGTGAACCAGATTTGGATACCCCAGAACATGTGAAGCAAGCAGCTATCAAAGATATTGAGGCCAACGACACCCACTACGCGCCTCAATCAGGGATGCCAGAGCTCCGTCAAGCCATCAGCAAGTACGTTAAGAAGCTGGATGGCGTGGAATACGACCCAGAAACGGAAATTACCGTTACGGTTGGGGCAACTGAAGCGTTAAACATTACCTTGGGTGCACTCTTGAATACCGGTGACAAGGTGATCATTCCAACTCCTGTCTGGTCCATGTACATGCAAGAAGTTTCCTTGACTGGGGCAACTCCAGTTGAAGTTGATACTTCTGCAGATGGCTTTGTCCTGACTCCAGAAAAGCTGGAAGAAGTAATTGAAAGAGAAGGCAAGGGCGTGAAGGCTGTAATGCTGAACGACCCAAGCAACCCTACTGGCGTAACTTACCCTAAAGAAGTAATCGAAGGCTTGGCTGAAGTGATTAAGAAGCACCATTTGTATGCTTTAAGCGATGAAATCTACGCTGAGCTGATCTATGGCGATGCCAAGCACTACTCAGTTGCTACCTACATCCCAGAAAGAACCTTGTACATTTCTGGCTTGTCCAAGTCTCACGCCATGACTGGCTGGCGTTTAGGCTTTATCTGCGGGCCAGCTGAAATCATGAAGAACGTTGCAAAACTGAACGATTTTACTATTACCTCGGTTACCAACAACGTGCAAGCAGCCGGCATTGAAGCCTTGGAAAACGGTCTGGATGACCCAAAGGAATTCAAGGAAATCTACCAGCGCCGGGTGATGTTCATGGAAAAGGGCTTGAAGGAATTAGGCTTTGACATGGCCTTGCCAAGAGGGGCCTTCTACATTTTTGCCAAGATTCCTGAAAAGTATAACGGCGACGACGTTTCCTTTGCCAAGGCCCTGGCTGAAAAAGCCCGCGTTGGGGTTACCCCAGGTTCCTTCTTTGGCCAAGGCGGCAAGAGCTATGTCCGCATGTCTTACGCCTCAAGTGATGAACACTTGCACGAAGCCTTGAAGCGAATCACCAAGTTTGTCAAGGAAGGCTAAGAACTGTTCCTTTATAATTTGTTGACAAATATATAATATTATTATAAGCAAGAGCATGACTTTGATCATGGTCTTGCTTTATTTTTTGAAACTGTTTACTCGAGATCCCCACAAAGCTAGCGCCTATGTTATCATTTATTTAAGAAGAATTATCAGATTCTGCGACGCATAACTTAACTAGTTAAATACAATCTGAAATGTAGTGATTATTTTTTATGAATAAAAGAATCTCTTTAAAAAGCATGGGCAGACGGACCATTTTAACCAAGGCCTGGTGGTCGCTGCTCTACTTGGGCATCTTTATTTTTGGCAAGCATATCCCGCTGCCCTTTGCCCAGACGCAGACTGGTCAGGTTAATGCCTTGCTGGTTGCGACGGGCGGGGATGCCAGTTATGCCAGCCTCTTTTCCCTGGGGATCAGTCCCTGGATGTCGGCCATGATCATCATCGGCATGCTGGGCCAGCTCAAGTTGCCTTTTTTGTCCAAGATGACGGAAAAGAAGATGAACTTCTTTCAAAAGGCGATTACCTTGCTGCTCACCTTGATGCAGGCCGCCGTTATGGTTGACGAGTTTCAATTGACCAGCCATACGGCTTTTACCCGCCTGCTAGTAACCCTGTTTTTGACAACGGGGACCTTTTTGCTGATCTGGCTGAGCGTGGAGAATGATCGAAATGGCCTTGGCGGGATCACCTTGATCCTGATGGCCAACATGTTTTTTACAATTATTAAGTCTTTTATCGGCGGCTTTGTGCCGGGATTGTCAGAAATGGGGGCAAATATCGTTCGAGGAATCGTTTTGGTGACCATTATTGTTTTGGGGATGCTGACGGTGACCTTGAATAAGGCTGAGCGCCGGGTCAAGGTGATCAAGCCGCTACTCAGTGCGGAGTTTGGCAGTGAATCCTACTTGCCAATCCGCCTATTGCCAGCAGGCTCCATGCCGGCCATGTTTGCCACGACCATGTTTACCCTGCCGCGCTACATCTGCCGCTTTTTCTATAATTTGTCTAAGTGGCAGTTTTTCAAAGCCTTTGGCGGCTGGTTCGACTTTTCTAGACCAATCGGCGTATTGATCTACTGCCTGATTATTGTGGGCCTTACTTATGGCTTCAGCTTTATCTCGATTGACCCGATTGAGCAGGCAGACAATATGCAGAAGTCGGGCGACTACGTTCCAGGCTGCCGGCCAGGGACAGAGACGGAAAACTATTTAAAGCATATCGTGAATGTTTTTTCCTTTGTCAGTTCGATCTATTTTGTCGTTTTAGTTGGCTTGCCCATGGGCTTGACCTTGATCTCGACGACTCTGGCGACGCTGGCCATGATTCCCAACTACGTGATCATCCTAGCCGGCTTTGGCTCCAGCATTGCTGACCAAATCGCAGTTTTGCTGATCCGGGACCAATATCAAAACTTGCTGTAATTTTTGGATGGAGGGCAGAGAATGTATTATTTTGTTCCTTCTTGGTATAGACGCAACCGGACCTGGCTGTCCTATGGCCAGATCTGGTTTTTAAACGGCGGCCTTATTCATTTTGACTTTGACGATTCGATCAACCAGATTCGCATGTTTAAGGATGAAGGCGAGCCGGTCAAAATTTTGACTCTGGGCTATTTGCCCAGCATCGGCAACTTTCTGTTTCGCCACAACATCTTGGATGCCGAAAGCGACAATATTTTTGACTACTTGCAAGGGATTCCTAACGATCAGGTGATCCGCAATGTTAATTACTTGGACTTCAACTGGCCTAAGGACTGCACCTTCGTCTACAATTCTTTTAACATCCTGGTTTACCGGGGCGATGAGCTCTATGCCCGCATCCGGATGGGGATTACCGGGAACTTGATCCAGATCGAGTTCGTCCATGAAGGCTACAAGTACCGCACCATGTTCTTTGACTGGCGGGGCTTCTTGTCAAGCATCCTGAATTATGACGCTGAAGGCCGCTTTGAAAGCCGGGTCTTTTTAAACCCAGAAGGTGAAGAAGTCTTTCGCAACAACAAGGATGATTCGGTCACCATTTTTCCAAATGCCCAGGAACGTTTTGCCAAAAATCACTACGACTCCATCACCGAAATGATCAGCGAATACCTCGACAAGTATTTTGCCAAGAATCTCCAGCCAGATGATGCCTTTATCATTGCAGCCAGTCGCCGGCACGACCAATTTTTGCTGGAAAAATTAAAGGGCTATAAGACAGCGATCTCTTACTACGGTCACCGGACCAACTTCGATGACCCCCATGTTTTTGAAACGGCTAAGATGGCCAGCATGGTTATCGCCGATTCTGACTATACGGTCAACTTGATGAAAGAGAACGGGGTTGAGCACGTGGTGCAGCTGCCGCCCCTTGACACTAACTTAACTATGGGCGAAAGCGACCGGGAAAAGCTCTTGAAAGTCATGTTCATGGTGGGGGGCTTGCCAGAGGAAGTCATCCGTCTAGCTTTAAAGCAGGTGTTTGACGTGATGGAAGAAAATAAGCTGGTTGAGCTGAATTTTGCCGACTACGCCGGCTTTGACCAGTTTGGCATCCTGGACCGGCTAGTTAAAGAGGAGCTGGCCCAAAGAGAGACCAAGTACCAGTACTACTTTTTGCGCTCTGACCAGTCTTTGCCTAAAGAAGCTGAGGCAGAAAATGAGGACGAGGAAGAAAACCGGGTTAGACGGATTAACTACGTGACTATTCATTCTGACAACGAATTGATCAAAATCTTGAAGCCGATGCGGTTAATCGTTGATCTTTCAAAGCGCCCCGAAATTTTCCTTCAGGTGGTGGGGATCAGTACCGGTATCCCGCAAATCAATCTGGTAAAGTCTGACTATGTCGATGATGGGAAAAATGGTCTCCGGATTGGTTCCATTGATGACCTGGCGGGTGCCTTGCGCTACTATTTAAGCGGCCTAAGCAACTGGAACCGGGCCAAGATGTATTCGGTCAACAAGATCAGTGCCTATACGGCTGACAAGATCGTCAGCGAACTGGCAAATGCGGTAGGAGGCAAGTAATGGACTACTTTTTGCTTTACGGAATTAAAGAATACCTGCCACCCTTGCCGGATATGGAATCAGCCAAGTGGTTTGCGGCTGGTTACGGCGAGTTGGACGACCTGGTTAAAGAGCTAAAGGCAGACAAGAAGCTGGGCTTTCGCGGCTTTCAAGGAGCCTGGCTGACTGACTTGCCAGTGGATGAAGATTGTCCAGCCTTGACTAAAAATCTCGACGCTTACACCATCGTCGTTGACGATGACCTGGAAGAAGAAGAGAAAACGCCTGCGGTAGAACGCCTGTTTAAATTGAAGCAAGTCCGCTATGTTCATTTTGAAAGCAACAACCAGGCCTTTGACTGGGTGGCTAGCCGCTTGTTTGGCGGGCAGACCGGGAGCAAGCTGGACGTTTCAGCAATTGAGATCAACCCCTTGTTTAAGGGGAGAACCGAATTTAACGGCTTCAAAGGCGTCCGCTTAAGCGGTAATTTTGGTGATGACTATTGGCCGGTTGTGACCTGGCGGTGGGGGATCTACTGTGATAAATTTCGAATCATCGAGATGTGGCCGACTTTTGTCAAAGACCGCAGCGTTAATATCCGCTTGGCGGTTTACGAAAATAACCCCGGGATCGCGGATAATGTCCGGCGGCGGATTCTGTTTAGCGAAAAAGACATGAAAAAGTGGCTGCTCTTTGAAGGGACCAACCCGGGCTCGATCTTGAACGTTTCTTTGGAAATCAAGGGCGAAGGCAATATCATGGTTGGCGACTTACACTACCGCTGGTCTAGACGGGGCATGGGTGCCTTTATCGCCGGCGGGGAGGACCTTGTAGACCACAACCGGGAAAATCTGATCGCTTACTTTAACCCAGGCGACATGAAGCCGCCGCTAAACGTCTACTTTTCCGGCTACCGGACTGCTGAAGGCTTTGAAGGCTTTTACATGATGCGTTCAATGAAGGCGCCATTTCTCTTGATTGGGGATCCGCGCCTAGAAGGTGGGCAGTTCTACATGGGCAGCCAGGAACTCGAGGAGAAGGTAACTGAAAAAATCTATGAAAAGCTCAACTGGCTGGGCTTTGACCACCACCAGTTGACCATGTCCGGCCTATCCATGGGGACTTATGGTGCGCTATACTACGGCTCAAAGCTTGAGCCTGGAGCCATCGTGGTTGGTAAGCCCCTGGCCAGCATCGGCAACGTGGCCAAGATGGAGCGGGATTACCGCTTTGGGATTTTTCCGACAGCCTTGGACGTGTTAAATGCAACCTCGCCTTTGACTAATTGGCGGGACAACTTCAACAGCCGGGCCGAGGCCTTAAACGACCTCTTTTGGTCTGGCTTTCAAAAGGCTGATTTTTCGAAAACCATTTTGGCCATTGCCTATATGATTGATGATGACTATGATCCAACCGCCTATCAAGACCTCTTGCGGAGCTTTAATGCCAACAAAAAGGGCGGCCGGGTCATTGCCAAGGGCTTCCCGGGTCACCACAACGACGCGACTGCTCCCTTGGTTAAGTGGTTTAGAACCGAATATGCGGCAATCTTAAAAAATGAATTTGGGCGATAGACATGCAGAGTATTTATTGGAATGAAAATTGCAGTCCTTTTTGGCGGGGGATTTCTGGTGAAAACCAATCTAAGTTCAAAAGCGGCTTTGCCTACGTGGGCTCAACCGTGATGGCGACTGGCCACGCCTACATGTATGGCAGCCGGATCATCCGCCGGGCCAGAGACGATATCTTCTTTTATAACGGTGCTTTGCCAGCGGGTTCAGTCATTTACAAGTGGGACATGGTATATAGCTACGCCACGGCTCACGCGATTCCATCATTGCCTTTGCTGATCAATGGGCATACCTACTTTTTCAGGGTCCTGGCCGAGGCTGACCAGCCAGACGGCTTTTACCTGCGGCTAATTGCCTATAACCGGGAAGATCAGCGGGTTAAGCTGCAGATTATCCGGGGCCAGGAAGGGATTTTTGAATTTCCGAAAGAAGCCAACTACTATACGGTTGAACTGGTTGGGGCGGGCTGCCACCAGCTGGTCTTTCACCGGATCGATGTAGCTGAAGTGGTTGACGGCGAAGATGTAACTAAGCTTGACTTTGAAAAGCTGCATGCTGAAAATGAGAGAAGAAGATGGCTGACGGCGCAGGTCGTTGACCGCTACTTGCGCAGAAGGGAGTGACTTTAATGGCAAAAAACAACAATTTTTTGTCGGGCGACTATTGGGACTTGCTCAAGATTCGCCGCATTTTGAAAAAAGTCAATAAGTTGGCTCCGGCCATGCGCAAGCTGTCTGATGACCAGCTAAAGGGCAAGACAGAAGAATTTAAACAGCGGATTGAAAAAGGCGAAAGCCTCGACCACCTCTTGCCAGAAGCCTATGCCGTGGCTAGAGAAGCCGACATGCGGGTTTTAGGCATGTTTCCCCACGACAACCAGGTGATGGGGGCGATCGGCCTGAACTATGGCAATATCGTTGAGCTGAAGACGGGTGAAGGCAAGACCCTGGTTGCCACCATGGCTCTTTACCTCAATGCCCTGCCGGGCAAGGGGGCCATCTTGGTTACGACCAATGAGTACCTAGCCAGCCGGGACGGCGAGGAAATGTCTCAGGTCTATAACTGGCTGGGCTTAACTTACGCGACAGGTTTCAGTTTAGATGATGAAAAGCTGTCCGTTAAGCAAAAGCAGAAGATCTACAATTCTGACATCGTTTATTCCACTAGTGGTGCCTTAGGTTTTGACTACCTGATCGACAACATGGCCCAGGAAAAAAGCGAAAAGTACATGCGGCCCTTTAACTACTGCATCGTCGATGAAGCTGACTCGGTTCTTTTGGACATGGCGGTTACGCCGCTTGTGATTGCCGGTTTGCCCAAGGTCAAGTCTAACTACATTGGCGTAGCGGATGAATTCATCTACTTTTTAACCGAAGATGACTACGAATTTAATGAAGAGCACAACAATGTTTGGTTGACCGAAGCCGGCGTGAAAAAGGCGGAAGACTTTTTTAGCTTAGACAACCTCTTTGATGGCCAGCATACTGAATTGGTTCGCTCAATCAACTTGGCCCTCAAGGCCCACTACCTGTTTGAAAAAGAAGATTCCTATGTAGTAGCGCCAAGCGGAGAAGTCGACCTCTTGGACAAGGAAAATGGCCGAATCTTGCAGGGGATGAAGCTGCAGGCCGGCCAGCACCAAGCCATCGAAATGAAGGAGCAGCTGAAGCTTTCAGACGACCAGCAGGCCATGGCTTCTATTACCTACCAAAGCTTGTTTAGAATGTTTAACAAACTGTCAGGGATGACCGGGACTGGCTATTCAGCTAAAGACGAGTTTTTCAAGATCTATGGAACCAAGGTGGTCCGGATTCCGACCAACCGGCCGGTCATTAGAAAGGACCTGCCAGACCGGATCTATCCTGACCTGCCAAGCAAGCTTTTGGCAAGCTTAGAAGAAGTCAAAAGACTCCACGCGATCGGCCGGCCAGTCCTAATCATTACCGAGTCCATCACAGTTTCTGAAATTTATTCAGAGCTTTTGCTAAGAGAACAGATTCCTCATAATGTTTTAAATGCTAAAAACGCCGCTAAAGAAGCCACAATTGTCAAAGAAGGCGGCCAGGTGGGGGCAGTAACCGTAGCCACCACCATGGCCGGCCGGGGGACCGACATCAAGCTAGGGCCCGGCGTTGCTGAACTTGGCGGTTTAGCCGTTTTGGGCATTGCCAAGATGTCCAGCCAGCGGATTGACGACCAGTTAAGAGGCCGGGCGGGCCGGCAAGGCGACCCGGGCAGCAGCGAATTCTTTGTTTCTCTAGAAGACGACGTGGTGATCAAGCACGGCCCATTATGGCTGGACAAGTACCGGAAGAAGTACCATTCTGAAGATTTAGATTTGACCAGTCCTCACGAACTAAAGAGCTGGCGGATCAGAGAAGCCATGCGGTCTTCGCAGATCAAAAGCGATGAAGAAGGCTACGACACCCGCAAGCAGCAATTGTCCATGGGGGCTAGTGACGAGATCCAGCGCGAGCAGGTTTATAATACCCGGGATCAGATCATTTTTTCTGATGGGGTCAATTATGACTTGCGGGGCTGGCTCAAGGGATTTTTTACAGATTTTCTGAAAAGTCACCGTGATTTGACTAGAAAAGAAATCAGCCGCTTTATTTTGGACAACCTGTCATACAGCTTTAACAGTGACTTGGCAGAGCTGGATCCAAATGATTCCCGTGCGGTCATGAAGCTGCTGATGCAGATCGCAGACGATGAGATGCAGAAAAAAGAAGTCTGGTTTGCCGACGAAGTAGAGAAAAAACGCTTCTACAGCTTAGCAGCTTTAAAGGCGATTGATACTTGCTGGATCAAGCAGGTTGATAATCTGCAGCAGCTGCGGCAGATGGTTACTATGCGGACGGCGGCGCAAAGAGACCCCATGAATGAATACCACCAGGCGGCTTTAGAGTCCTACCAAAAGATGTGTAAGGAGATTCGCCGCCTGACCATCCGCAACGTTTTGATGAGCAGCATTTCAATTGATAGAAATGGTGAGAAGGATGTTTACTATGTCTAATGAAGATAAGCAAAACAAGCCAAATGGAAAACAAGACCGAGACCTGCTGACGGCTCACATGAATGCCCAGCTTAAAGATGCCCGCAACCATGTGGCCAAGCCGGAAAAGCCCAAACTTACCGGTTACCGTCTCTTTGGCATGATTATCTCAGCGGTGGTCATTATTAGTGCCTTGCTGGCAATTTTTAGGATGATGTAGGAAGTTATCATGACAGTATACAGTATCAATAAGGGGATTGGCTGGGCTTCTAGCGGCGTGGAATATGCCCAGGGCTACCGGGGCCAGGTTTTCCGCGATCTTGGCATCAAAGCCAAGTTTATTTTTACTGACTGGATCGGCTATGAAAACATTGCCCATTTGACCGAAAACATGCACTTTCAAGATAATGAGGTCATTTGGCTTTATACCTTTTTCACTGATTTTAAGATCAAGCCAGGCACTTATACCTTGAAAAGGCTTGAGAAGCATCTGCCAAAAATCGTTGAAAAGAAAATGCAAACCAAGTCGGTTCGCTACGTTTTTGACAATAATTTCTGGGCAACGGCTTATTTAAAGAGCAATGACTCTGACATCGTGGAGCGGGTTGAATATGTTTCTGGGGCAAATTTAGTGCGGAAGGACTACTTCAGCTATGGCCGCTATTGTACGGAATTTTACGCACCAAAGGATAACCGGGCCAAGCTCTACCAGCGCCGCTTTTACAATGAAGACGGCAGCACGGTCTACGACCAGATCATTGATGGCGATGGCGAGTCCCTCTTTAAGTTTAAAAACGAGATTTTGTACTCTAAGCATGAGCTGCTGATGAAGATGCTGAGAGAGCTCAATTTTGGCAAAAAGGACATCATCTTGATTGACCGGGCAGAGGACCAGGGGCAGGAAATCCTGGAAAACCGCGGCAAGGCTAAGGTGGGGACCATTGTGCACGCTGACCACTTCAGCGAAGCTGAAACCAATGATGACACCATCTTGTGGAACAACTACTATGAGTACGAATTCCAGCACTCCAAGCAAATCGACTTCTATGTCGCAGCTACTGATTTGCAAAAAGAATTGATGGAAAAGCAGTTTTTGAAGTACCAGGGCCGCAAGCCGGTTGTCTATGCTATTCCGGTAGGCAGCTTGGAAAAATTACATAAAGTACCTTTTGCCAAGCGAAAAAAGTGCAGCTTGGTTACGGCATCTCGCCTAGCAAGTGAAAAACACCTGGATTGGGCGATTCGGGCAGTAGCCGAGGCTAAAAAGTCCTTGCCAGACTTGACCCTGGACATCTATGGGTCAGGATCTGAAGAAGCTTCTTTAAGATCAGTGATCGGTGAATGCAAGGCAGAAGACTATATCCATCTGATGGGCCACCAGAAGATGGATGAGATCTACCAAAACTACCAAGGCTATGTTTCCTGCTCAACCAGTGAGGGTTTTGGCTTAACGCTTCTAGAAGCAGTTGGATCAGGCCTAGCCATTGTCGGCTTTGATGTGCGTTACGGCAACCCAACCTTTATTCATGATGGAGAAAATGGCTACCTGCTGCCATATGACCATCTGGAAACGGTCAACCAGCATGTTGACCAGATGGCGCAGGCGATCGTCAAGCTGTTTAACTCGGATTTGCCAAGTTTCACTAACGCTTCATATGAAATAGCAGAGAAGTATAAGAGCAAGAAGGTTGCCAAGCTTTGGAAAAAGGCGATAGAAAGGGAGCTCAGCCATGATTAATCTCTTTTTTGCATATACGGCTAAAAGCCAGGACTTAGAAACCTCGCTGCAAGCAGCTGGCTACCAGCACCCAACTGTCGTGATTGAAGATGATGGCTTTTTGCCAAGCGAGGTGGAGTCCCCGCTTAAGTACTTTTTACATGCGGCTGGTTCCAAGTTTCAGGGGCGTCCCCGCTACTTTAACGAAATCGATGTGCCAGAATACTGGGAAATCAAGGCTAATTCTCAAGACGGCGAAATTCTCAATCATGGCCAGCAAAAAGGGCGGATCAAATATTGGAAAAAAGATCGCAAGCGTCTAGTAAGTGAAGTTTCCTGGCTGGATGAGCAGGGGAAGGTAAGGATTATCGACCACTACAACCAGTGGGGCTGGAAATACGCAGTTACCACCTGTGACCGGACCGGCCATCAGGCCATGACCAGCTATTTTGCCGACAATGGGCAAGAAGTCTTGATCCAAAACCACTTTACTGGTGACTACACCTATAATGCCCCAAATGGCAGAATATACAATTTTACCAGTCTCAACCAGCTGACTGCATATTACCTAGAGCATGCCGGCTATAATTTAGACGGTGTAATCTTTAATTCTCTTGGTACTTGCCTCTTTACCTTGATCGAGTTAAAAAATAAGCCAAAGCGCAACATGCTTTTCTGGCAGGAAAAGAGCCAAGGCAATGTTCCAGACAACATGCTTTATCTTTTGCACGGCAAGTTGCCAGAAAGCCGGGTAGTAATTCAGGATCGGGCGGAATATGAGAAGATTACTGGGCAACTGGCAGCGGCAGAAAAGGCCAAGGTTTCCTACCTAGGCACCATCTATCCATTTAGACGGGAAAACCTGCATAGAAAGCGGGCACTGATTTTTACCAATTCGGATCAGATTGAAGGACTCAAGCAAATTGTGGAAGCCTTGCCAGACGTGCACTTTGACATTGCGGCCATTACGGAGATGTCCGGCCGGCTGATGGGTTATGGCCACTACGGCAATGTGGCTCTTTACCCAGTTGTCAGGGATGAAGATGCGCAAAGACTGCTTACAGAAGACGATCTATACCTGGATATCAACTATGCCAACGAAATCCTGCAGGCGGGCCGGCAGGCTTTTGAAAATCAGCAACTGATTCTGGCTTTCCAGGATACTGCGCATGCTAGACCATATACAGCTCAGGAAAATATCTTTGCGGCTCAGGACTTTACCGGTTTGATTGGCAAAATTAAAGAAGTTTTGGCAAAGCCGGA
Source organism: Lactobacillus sp. (assembly GCF_051893255.1). Classification (GTDB taxonomy): domain Bacteria; phylum Bacillota; class Bacilli; order Lactobacillales; family Lactobacillaceae; genus Lactobacillus. The sequence goes on from NZ_JBJFHB010000097.1 coordinate 62,425, forward strand.
GGCATTAGACACGAGTTTAAAGGCGCAACTGGCTCAAGCCGGAACGGCAGCGGTTTCAGAATACCAAACTGAGCTAGACAGATTTTTTAACTAATAATCAATTATCAATAATTAAAGCATAAAGTGAAGGCGGAAAAGCCTTCACTTTTTTAGTTGGCAAATATAGATTTATCCCGATATGGAGACACAAAATTAATATAATAACTTGGTAAACATTTGCTATTAAAAGACATAAAGAACGTGTTATAATTTAAGTAAAAAGGGTCAGTGTAACCAATTTCCGGAATTTGCTGAGATTTCGGAGTAACAGCTAAACTTAAGAATGATCTAAATAAAGGCTTAAAAATAATCGGATCGAAAAGATGAGTAAAGCAAAATGATCCTTATTTTGGATATTATGTAAATATAATTGTTTAATAATAAAGCGCGATATTGGGAGTGGATGAACATGTCAAAATCCAAGAACAAGAAGAAAAGAATGAAGTTCTCTCCAAAGGCCAAGTCAGCAATTGAGCAAGAAGAGAAGAATTCAAAACGCAAGCTTAATAAAGAAAATACAGTATCTGCAAACACAAGAGCAGCTTTAAAAGGGATCACCGCTTTAGGCGCTTTTGCGGGCGGGGCTGCTGCAGCGAACGCGCTCATTGACAACAAGGCTTTTGGGATGACTTCTCAAGTTGAAGCAGCAGTTGATGCGACCAAGGATACTGCTAGCTTAAACTCTGTTGAAGCCAGCTCAGATCTAAACCAAAATGAGGCTTCACAATCTGACAGCTTGACTGAAAGCACAACCACGTCACAGTCTCAGTCCTATGGGTCAGCTGCGTCTAATACTGAAGCAGCCAGCAAGAGTGAGTCAACTAGCTTAAGCGTAGAAAAGAGTCAAAGTGTTTCTACCAGTCTGAGCACAAGTACAGCTACTAGTAAGAGCACGTCTGACAGCAAGAGCACTTCAACTAGTCTGAGTCAGTCTAGCAGTGAAAGCAAAGCAAAGACGGAAAAGTCGACTGATGCTGAGAGCAAGGCTGAAACTGCTACTGAAGAAAAGACTGAAACGAGTAGCCAAACTGGGTCTGAAGAGAGTCAAACTGAGAGCAAGGCTTCTGAAAGCAAGAGCGAATCTGCTGAATCAAGCAGTGAGTCTGTTTTAGAAGGCAGCAAGAGCGGCACTGAATCTGAAAAGAGTAGCGATAGCGAGTTTGACAACTCCAATAGTAAGTCAGCTAGCGGAGAAACTGAATCTACCTCAGCCACTAGTGCGTCTGCTAGCGAGGAAGCTGCTCCTAGTTCAACTTCGCAGTCAACTGGTGGTCAGAGCAGCAAGCTGAAGGCTAGCTTAAGAAGGTTCAACGTGATGTTGGCTGCTGATACGGCAAATACGACTGCACAGACTACTTCTGCGTCAAATGCTGTTTCTGATTCAGATAGTGAGCTTTCAGCATCAGCTTCTGAAAGTCAGAGCGTGCAAGATTCTGTAAATCAGTCTGTTTCAGTTAGTGAGTCTGAAGCTGCTAGTTTGTCAGAATCAGCCAGTGCCAGTGCGTCAGCTGCTGTAGTTGAATACAACAGCCACTTGGCAGTTGCTCAAGCAGAAGCTGCAAAGACGCAGGCAGCAGCTTTGTCTACGACGACTTACTTTAATAACAGCAATAGTGGCGAAGTTTCAAAAAAGAGCTCAACTACTAATACCGAAACTGTTTTTGGCAATTATGACTATGATTACTATGACGGCTACTCTGGAGATGGAACCAATGTTAGTCAGACTACAGTTAGCTATGATGCTGCAACTGGTAAGACTACATATGTAATCGAAATCAATTCTGCAGGGACTGCGTCTGGAACACAAAGCGTAAATATTTCAGGTTTGTCTAAGGATGCAACGGTTAAGGTATACCGGACGACTGCCTCCGAATTGTCAACTCAAGACGTTAACAGTTTGGTAAGTGCTGTTGAAAACTATGACGAAATTTCTGTCGATGATTCAACGATTAGTGAGGATGGTACGCTTAGCTTAAGTCTGAATACTAATCGAACTTATCTAAGATGGACTCTTGACAGGGGATACTACTCATATGTTGCTGTTGTGACAACAACTACCAATACTGAAACTAGCAGTGAAGTAACTACTACAGTTTCTCACAATTATGAATCTGCTTCTGTCACTACGACTTTTGACGCAGATAGCTACAATAAGGATAGTCAATCCTTATCAACGGCTGATTCAAGTTCAATCGAAGAAAGCTTATCTACTTCTGTATATGAACATGAATCAAGTTCTCAATCAGTAAGTAAAGATACTTCAGAGAGTAAATCAACGTCCAAGTCAATTGCTGAAAGTGAAAGTACTGTTGCAAGTCAGTCAACTTCACAAAGCGTTGCTGAAAGTCAGTCTACGTCTAAGTTAGCTTCTGAAAGTGAGAGTACAGTTGCTAGCCAGTCGGCTTCACAAAGCGCTGCCATGAGTCAGTCTGCGTCTAAATTAATTTCGGATAGTCAAAAAGAAGCTGAAAGTATTTCCGAATCACAGCGCATATCAGAAAGTGTTTCTCGTTCAGAAAGTGAATTGGCCTCAAAAGATGCTGAAGCTAGCTTGAGTCTGCAAGACCGGGATGCATCAATTTCCGCAAGCAAGGAAGACTCACAACTCGCCTCACAAAGTGAGAGTGCATCTACTAGTGCTAGTCAATCGGAAGCGGAAGAAGAGTCTCTTTCTAAGAGTGCTTCAGAGTCTGTTTCAAAGGAAGAAGCAAGCGAATCTGCTTCACTTTCAACTAGTGTTGCTCAATCAGCATCAGCTTCAGCTGAAAAGTCCGCCTCTATCGCTGCTTCTGTCAGTGCTTCACAGAGTACGAGCAAGTACCGTGCTGAAAATTACTCATTGAGTACTGCTGACTCCATGAGTACCTTGGCTAGCCAAGTTGCAGCAAGCAAGGGCTTTTTGATCTATGACATGAAGGTAACTACACTGAGCAACGGTTTTTATGCTCCTCAAACTTTGTCTAACTTGAAAGGCTATTTAAACCTGAGTACCGGCATTATTACCTGGGAAGTTACCTACATGCCGAAGTCGACAACCGGATCATCGTACTTCGGGTTCTTTGTCAATAGTATGTCTGGCCTTGAAAAAGCCGACACGATTACTGTTTACTCCAATGCTTCTGGTGCGGTAGTAGCGGCATATGATGCAAACAGCACTAATAATACGATTATTAATGTTAATGATACTTTTACTGATAAATCAGTGCTTGGCTTTACCGTTAATTCCAGCCAGGTAAATGACAAAAAGTATCAAGGGCGTTACTACGGGGATGCTTTTTCAACTACTGATAAGATTGATACTTCTCAGGGCGTGACAGTTACTTTTACTACCAAAATTCCTTCAAACAATTTGAAGGATTTTGCTTCAGTTGTTAACAACGTTCTTGTTGAAGTGCAAGCAGATGAAAGTGCTACTGCTAAGAATGTAAGAGCAACTGGTAGAGGCAGTAACACTAATCAGAAGAACTTAGGTGCCATTATGGCTGGTGCTATTAAGGATTCCTACAACAGCAACGCCTACAGTGAATCAGCCAGTCAAGTAACTTCTCAATCTATCATTGAATCTGTCTCAGAATCAGCAAGTGAATCTGAGTCAATTGAGAAGAGTAAATCAGCTTCTGAAAGCAAGAGTATTGTAGACAGCGACAGTGATAGTAAATCAAAATCTACTGCTGATAGCTCTGCAAATTCCAGATCGAAGAGCGAATCTGCCTCCAAGTCAGCTGAAGAATCAGCTTTCAATAGTGCGTCTGACAGTGCAAGCAGATCTCTGTCCAGAAGCGAATCCAAGTCTAAGCGAGATTCAGTATCTACCTCAATTTCAAGCAGCAAGTCTGCATCTCAATCAGCAAGTGAATCCGTTTCTGAGTCTGAGAGTGCAAGTGCAAGTAAGGCAGTAAGCGAGAGCAATTCTATTATTGCTAGTGAATCTGCATCAATAAGTAAGAGTATTTTTGACTCACAGAGTGCTAGCGAAGCAGACAGCATTTCAAAGAGTCTCGCATCAGAATCAGATAGCAAGAAACAAGAAAGTGCGTCAAAATCTGTTTCCGCAAGTCTGAGCACTGCTGTTTCAAATAGTGTAAGCGAATCTATCAAAGAATCTGAAGCAGTATCTAAAGCAGAAAGCACTTCAAAATCAACTAGCACTAGCTTGTCAGAATCGAAGAGCAAGAGCGTAAGTGATTCAATCTCTGCTTCGAAGTCAACCAGTGAGGCTGTTTCTCAATCGGCTAGTGCAAGTACTTCAGCATCTAAGAGTACTTCACAATCATTGAGTACTAGTGCTTCTAAATCAGCAGCTTCACGGAGTAAGAGCTTAAGTGAATCTGCAAGTACTTCAAAGAGACTATCAGAATCATTAAGTAAGAAGAAATCAGAAAGCATTTCAGCAAGTGCTTCTAAGAGTTTGTCTGAATACAATTCAGAAAGTATTTCTATCAGTGAAGAAAAATCTAGAATCAAGTCTGAATATGCTTCTGACTCGGAGAAGGTTTCCGAACGGATTAGTACTATTGAATCAAACAGTCTTTCAACGGCTATTTCAAACAGTACGATTACGAAATCGGATGCCGATTCTATTCTTTCTAAGTGGGACAGTCAGTCAAAATCTGTCTCCGCAAGTAAGAGTACAAGTAAAGCATTGAGCGAATCCGCAAGCGAGTCAGCCTCAACGAGCACGTTGGAAAGTGAGTCAGCCTCAACGAGTACGTTAGAAAGCGAGTCAGCTTCAACGAGCACGTTAGAAAGTGAATCAGCTTCAACGAGCACGTTGGAAAGCGAAAGTGCTTCAACGAGCACGTTGGAAAGCGAAAGTACTTCAACTAGCACGTTGGAAAGTGAGTCCGCTTCAACGAGTACGTTGGAGAGCGAATCGGCCTCAACGAGTACTCTAGAAAGCGAAAGTGCCTCAACGAGCACGTTGGAGAGTGAAAGTGCTTCGACGAGTACGTTGGAGAGCGAATCGGCTTCAACGAGTACGTTGGAAAGCGAAAGTGCTTCAACGAGTACGTTGGAAAGCGAAAGTGCTTCAACGAGTACGTTGGAAAGTGAGTCCGCTTCAACGAGCACGCTGGAAAGCG
>NZ_JBJFHB010000098.1:0-4610 GCF_051893255.1 Lactobacillus sp.
GTAAAAGTCATCACGCCCTTGTTCCAATTGGCATTGATCTTGCCGCCAAAGGCCTGAACCAGGTCGCTGGCCATGGACAGGCCAATGCCAAAGCCGGACTTCTTTTGCTTGTCATAGTGGTGGGACTCATCTTCTCGGTAAAAGCGTTCAAAGAAGCGGGCAGTATCAACCCCTGCCCCATTTTGGTAAGAGTTGGTCACCGTCAAGATGGCGTTTTGCCCCAGCTTGCCCTTTTCCAGGCTGACCGTAACCTTGCCATGCGAGTCGCAGTACTTTTGGGCATTGTCGATCAAGATATTGACCACTTCGCCTAGACTGGAAGATTCGGCATTGACGCAGATGTCATTCTCAATTTTCACCTGGTAGTCCTTGCCGTCTTTAGCCAAGAGCGACTTGAAAGAGTCAGCAGACTTTTCCGTAATTTCCGAAAAATTGACCTTGGATAAGACCAGTTCTTCGGGTTCCCCCATCCGGGTCAGGGTAATCAGGTCATTGATCAGCCCCGTCATCCGAACCACCTGCTCTTTGGTGCTCTCGGTCCACTCATCGTCGTTGCCCATGATCTCTTCCATTTCGGTGTTGGCGCTGATGACGGCGAGCGGCGTCTTTAGTTCGTGACCAGCGTTAGTGATAAAGCGGCGCTGGCGGTCGTAGGCTTCTTTGATGGGCTTAACCGCCCGGTCGGCCAAGAGGTACATCAAAAGGGTAAAGCAGGAAATCCCGATGAAGAGGAAGAACATGGCGTAGCGGGCCAGAATCAGGGTCGACTGCATGAGGGGCGCAATGTCGATCACGCAGATGTAATACTGATTGCTGCCAGCTTTTTTTGCCAAATAACGGAAGTGGCCGGTTTTGCCCCGGAGCGAGCCACTCATCTTGCCCGCTTTTAAGTAGGCAAGCAGGGTCTTTTTCCGGGCAAGGACTTCATCGGTTGACAGCTGGATGATGTGCTTGTTGTCAGTAACCGTGATCGTCGACTTCTTGGTATTGACCTTTGCGGTAAAGTAGCGGTACTTAAAAACTCCTTCCCGGCTGTACTGGTCGCCTAGCCGCTCTTTGGCCTGCTTCTGGTCAAAGCGGCCGTTATTGGCGACGACCATGGCCAAGACCTGGTCAGCCTCTCGGCTAGACTTGTAGTAACTCAGGCCAATCAAGCTGGCAAAGGAAATGACCATGACGAGAAAAAGGGAGCAAGTCGCGATCCAGATAAAGCGGCGGCGAACTTTCTTAATCATGGTCCGCACCGACTAACCTGTAGTCGCCCCCCTTGTCGCCCTCAATCTTAGCGCTGGCCCCGATGGAGGCGAGCTTGGATCTAAGATAGGAAATGTAAACCCAGACCACGTCTTCGGTTTCATCGTCGTCTTTCCAGACATGGTTAAACAATTCCTTGGTAGACAGCTTTTTATTAGGGTTCAGCAAGAAATAGCGCATCAGGCTGGTTTCCTTTTTGGACAAGGAAATGGAGTTGTTGCTAGACAGTTCTTGCTGGTCTAGATTCAAGGTCAAGTTGTCAAAGTCAATTTCCTTAGTAGAATATTCGCTGTTGCGCCGGTCTTTTGACCGTAGGCGGGCCAGGAGCTCTTTAAGTGAAAAAGGCTTGGTCAAATAGTCATCAGCCCCGGTGTCAAGGCCTGTCACCTTGTCATCAATTTCGGACTTGGCCGTCAGCATCACGATATAAGTTTTGGATCCCATTGCCCGGATTTCCTTGACTGCTTCTAGCCCATCCATCACCGGCATCATGATGTCCATGATGATCACGTCGTAGGCATTTTCTTTAGCATGGTTAACAGCTTCCAGGCCGTTAAAAACAGAATCGACATCGTAACCAGACTTTTGCATGGCCACGGTCAAAACGTGGTTTAATTGTTCTTCGTCTTCTGCTAGTAAGATTTTCATCGTTTCTACCCTTCTCTAATCAGCTGGCGGATGGTTTGCAGGCTCACGTCGCAAGCAGCCAGTTCGTCGGCCACCCGCTTGAGTTCCTTGCTGATCCGTTCGGGATCGTGGATGTCGCGTTTATATTTCATTTCGTGTTCAAGACTGGCCCAGGTGTCCATGGCGATGGTCCGGAGCTGGATTTCGACATAATAGGTGCCCGGCGTATCGCCATGAACGTCTTCATATGGCGTCTTCACCTTCAAGATCAAGTGGTAGGACCGGTAGCCGTTAGGCTTAGCGTTTGTGATATAGTCTTTTTCGTTAAAAAGCTCAAACTTGTCCACTTGCCGGAGCAGGTCCAAGCAGGTGTAGATGTCGTCGATAAAGTTGCAGACGATCCGGATGCCGATGGAATCACGGTTTTCAATTAGAGCTGCTTCTGGGGTCTTGGGCAGGCCCTTACGCTCACATTTTTCCGTCATAGACTGTTCGCCCTTGACCCGGCCTTCTAAGTGCTCGTAGAGCTTTTGCCCAGTCTTGGCCTGGTAATCCTGGCCAATTTTCTCAATCGTGGCCAGGGTTTCGTCTAAAATCTTTGGGAGATACTCCGCGTACTTTCCGTAGATACTCATATAATTCCTCATTTCTATTATTCCACTCTATCAAAGATTAAGGCACAGATCATGAACTTTGCTTGACCTTATCAGAAATTTATTTAAGATAGTGATCATTTGCTATGGCTTTACCTTGCTTTAAGCAAAAATTAAGTCTAACTTTACTTAGTTATCATTAGGAGTAAAAGTTGCCATGATAATTTATTGGTGATTTAATTCATTTGTTATCTTTATCAAATGTGCTATGTTCCCTTTTATTGTTGGGCTAAGAGGATCATAATAAATAAGTAGATAACAGATTGGAGTAATTTTTATGGAAGAAAATAAAAGTAAGATCAAACTAGCCAGTCTGGTCTTACTCATCTTTTCAAGTATTTTTGGCTTTAATAATTCAATTAATGCCTACTATCAGATGGGCTACTACAGCATCATCTGGTACCTGGTCTCAGCCCTCCTCTTTTTCCTGCCTTCAGCGATGATCTTCGCTGAATACGGATCAACCTTTAAAGGGGCAAAAGGCGGGATTTATTCCTGGCTAAAAGGCAGCGTCAGCGACCAAACCGCCTTCGTCGGCACCTTTATCTGGCTGGCTGCTTGGGTCATTTGGCTGGTGTCTTCTACCCAGTTCTTCTTCGTGTCTGTGTCGACCTTGATTTTTGGCCATGACACTACGACCAGCTGGCATCTAGGGGGGCTATCATCAACCCAGACCTTGGGGATCATGGAAATTGTCTTTATGGTCATCGTCACCTTCTTTGCAGTTAAGGGCGTTGACAAGATTTCCTTTATCAGCAACATTGGCGGGATCTTCACCTTGGCCATCGCCATCGGCTTCCCGGTGCTGTCACTCTTGGTCTTTTTCTTGAACCACGGACAATTAGCGCAGCCGCTGAATGTCACGACTTTGACCCACTCGCCAAACCCGGCCTTCCAAACGCCGGTAGCGACGATTTCCTTCATGATTTATGCCTTGTTTGCTTACGGCGGTTTGGAAACCAGCGCCGGCGTCATCGACTCCGTCGACAAGCCGGAAAAGACTTTTCCGCGGGCACTGATCATCGCCATGGTGGTCATGACGACCTTGTACGCCCTCAACATCTTGATGTGCGGGGTTTCCGCCAACTGGGCAAGCAAGCTCGGTGCCAAGGGGGTCAACTTGGGGAATGTTGAATACGTGCTGATCAACAACCTGGGTTATGTCTTGGGACAAAAAATAGGTTTGTCGGCCGCGGGATGCCAGACCCTGTCGTCCGTCATCTCCCACTTTGCTGGCTTAGCTGACGTGTTAAGCGGGATTGCGGCCGCCATTTTGATGGTATACTCTCCGATTAAGTCTTTTGTGATGGGTTGCGATCCAGACTTTTTGCCAAAAAAGATGACGCAGCTTAACAAGCACGGGATGCCGGAAATGGCCATGTGGGTGCAAGCGTTAATCGTTAGCGTAATTATCTTTTTCATCAGTTTTGGTGGCAGCGCAGCCGGCGAATTTTACACCATCTTGATGGACATGATGAACGTATCCTCTACTGCACCTTACCTCTTCTTGATCGGCGCCTTTCCTTTCTTTAAGAAAAAAGAGGGTCTGAACCGGCCTTTCGTCTTCTTCAAGTCGAATAAGACGGCCACTGTGGTGAGTCTGGTAACCTGGATCGTCGTTGCAATTGGGATCATCTTCACTTGCATCGAGCCACTGTTTACCGGTGACATTAAGACGGCCTTCTGGACTGCGATTGGTCCTGTGCTGTTTGGCATTGTAGCTCTGATTTACTTCCAGTGGAAGACGAAGCAGAGCTTGGCAGATGATGGCGTTGTAGAAGAATAATGTTGGATGTAAAAAGCTTACCCTTGAGGGGTAAGCTTTTTTGGTGCCCTCACTAGTGTGAGGAAATCGGGGGTACTACGACATCCCCAATGTGAGCAATGAGGATCACCCTCACATATGTGAGGAATACTATATTGCGTGGCGATTTAGATGCATATCCTCCAGGATCACCCCCACGTTTGTGGGGAATACGATCTTGAGATTTAAGGAATCGTGCTAAACCGAGGATCACCCCCACATTCGTGGGGAATACAGCGGCTTAAGCTTACCTAGGGATTACCCCCTCATAC